>CAYLTF010000011.1:0-46325 GCA_964386625.1 uncultured Akkermansia sp.
GGTCCCGGTGGGCTGCAAACCCCATCCGATCAGGGTTCGGTCGCCGTTCGGGGGTGCGCCGTTCGGGGGCTCTTGGTTCGAGACGATGGATCGCAGGCCAACGTTCGGTCTCAAGGGGTATCTTGTCGCCTTGAAGGCGACCCGGTCGCCGAAAGCAAAACGGGGAGCGGATTTCCGCTCCCCGTGGCATCGAGTCTAGATACCCAACGCAAAACCGATCATGGCTCCACTTCCGTGGTCTGCCTCAGCCGGCGATCAACGCCAACGCGGCCTCGGCCATCTTGGGCCCGGTCATGCCGTGCTTGATGTAAAGCTCCTCGGCAAGATACGCGCTTTGCCCGAACTCACCGTGGATCCCCAGGCTGGTCACCCGGTGGCTGACGCCCGCGAGACTCAAGGCATGACTGACCTGAGCGCCCATGCCTCCGATGACCTGATGATCTTCAATGGTGACCAAGCGACCACCACAACGGCGGACGGCGGCCCCAATCGTCTCGATGTCGACGCGGTTGATGAAGGGGTTGTTGATGACCGTGGCCGATTTGCCCTGCGCCCTCAGCAGTTTGGCTGCTTCCAGGCACTTGCTGAAGAGCACGCCGCTGCCCACAAGCACCACATCGGTCCCTTCCTCGATGACCTGGGCCTTGCCCCAGGCATAGGAAGCGCCAGGGACCCACTCGACAGGATAGTTTTCACGACCGACGAAGAAAAGGACGCTCTCGCCATCACGACCGGCAACCCGCTCGTCCCCGATGCGCCGGATCGCGGCATCCATGAAGGCCTCGGCTTCTTTGGCGCAACTGGGCGCAATGACGAGGGTGTGCGGGATGGCGCTGACGGCAGCCAGATAGGTGGTGGCCTGGTGGCTGGCCCCATCGGCGGCGTCCTGGAATCCGATATGCGAAAACATGGCGATGACCGGCGCCTGCGACAATGCCGCCATGGTCAACGGCAGATTGCCCTTGGTGACGCCGAACTGGCCGAACGTGTCGACGATCGGGATGAAGCCCACCTTGGAGAGTCCGGCCGCAACGCTGACCATGTTGGACTCGGCGATGCCGACCTCGATGAACCGCCCGGTGGCCTTCTGGAAGGTGCTGATGCCGGTGGAACCCTGGACGTCGGAACTCACAGAGTAGACGGGGTAACCAGCCTGCGCCGCCTTGATGGCACCGGCAGCCAAACCAGCTTGGACCTTGTCTTTCTTGACGGCAGGAGCAGCGGTGGCCGGTGCAGGGGCGGCCGCGGCGGCCGCCGCCTTGGCCTTCTTGTCAGCCTCTTTCTTCTCCCAGTCCGCCCTCAAGGAATGTCCCCAGGCCAACAGGTCGGCCGGCACGGTGTCACCCCGGTAGATCTCGGTGAGCCACTCGACGATCTTCTCGCCATTGGCCAACGGAAACCCGTGCCCCCCGGAGGCGTTCTGCTCGGTCGCCTTGATTCCGTAGCCCTTGATGGTCTTCAGCCAGATGCACACCGGTTTCTCAGGGTGAGCAGCCGCATCGGCGATGGCCTTCTCGACGGCGGTGTAAACCACCTGCAGATCATGACCCTGCTCAACCTTGCGGACATCCCATCCCAGGGGAGCCATGGCCTCGAAGGAGGGCTGCATGGAGAACGAATCGGCCGTGATGCGTCCCGACAACTTGGTGTCGTTGTCGGAGATGACCATCACGAACGGGTTGACCCGCCCCTTGGCCGCCAAGCCCGGGATCGCCGCGAACGCCTCCTTCGCCTCGCCTTCCATGGAGGCGCCGTCAGACATGAGCAGGACGGTGATGCGCTGATTCCCGGCGAGCTTGTCACCGATGGCCAACCCCTGCGCCTGGCCGATGGACGAACCGAGGGGACCGTTGGAAAGCAACACGCCCTCGGGATTGATGTGCGATTCGCCGTGGCCGGTGAGCTTCGATTGGATGCTCCGGAATCCTTTCAGGGTGTCCGGCGTCATGCCGTCGAAACCATAGTTGGCCCGGATCGCATAGATGCCGTTCTCGGCGTGGCCGGCGTCGTTGACGAAATTGAAAGACTCGTGCCAAGGCCGGTCGGATGGCGCGAACAGGATCCCATGGATGGCCGAACTGACCTCGGCGAAGGCGGCCGGTCCACCCCAGTGACAGGCGGCACCGCCGACGACCGCATGGACATCCATCAGCGCCACCAGAGCCCGGGTGGCCCGTGGATCAGCCAAGGTCACCGTCTTGCCGGAGCGGTCCTGGACCTGCGCGGTGTACCGAGGCGCCCCGGGAGTGGGTGCCAACCGGGACTTGAGGACCTGGGGACGGAGGGTGGGCAATTCGACTTGCGCGACGACGGACGTATCAGCGGCCATAGGTTCTGGTGAAACTCGGGATGACGGAGCGGGGGAATTCCCGCAGACGTCGGAAAAGGCTACGACCGAAAGCCGAAATGGGAAGGCGCTTTTTGGCCGTGCGCACATCCCCGGCGGACGCGACCGAGCGGAAGTGCCACAAAGAGCTTTTGCCGTTCCACGCGGTCCGCCATGGTTTCGGGCATGTCAGGCCTCATCGCCATCGTGGGTCGTCCCAACGTCGGCAAGTCCGCGCTCTTCAACCGGATCGTCGGTCGGCGCATCGCCATCGTCCACGACCAACCGGGTGTCACCCGTGACCGAGTGATGGCCGAGGCCGAGTGGCACGGCCGCCCCTACACCTTGGTCGACACGGGCGGGATCGGTTTGCTGCGTCGCGAAAAAGCCGACGATGTGATCACCGCAGCCGCGCTGCAACAGGTGGACCTGGCGATCGAGGCGGCCGACGTGATCCTGTTCGTGGTCAATGTCCAGGAGGGCATCGTCCCCCTCGACCAGGAGGTGGCCAAGAAACTGCGGACGATCCAGAAGCCGGTCCTCGTGGTGGTGAACAAGGCCGACAACTACCAGGCGACCGCCGGGGCTGGCGAATTCTCGGCGCTGGGTTTCCAGAAGATCTATCCCGTCACCGCGATCCATGGCAGCGGCATCGAGGAACTCATGGATGCAGCGGTCGGGTTTCTGCCGAAATGGGAGGCGGATGCCGAGGCCGGCCCTGCGACGGAACCCGAGCCGGATGCGGCGGAGTCCGACGGTGGCGAATCCCTCCCGCCGGCGCGTCCCGCCGGGCCGAAACGCCTGGCCATCGTGGGGCGGCCCAATGTGGGCAAGTCCTCCATCATCAACCGTGTGACCGGATCTCAGCGGGTGATCGTCAGCGCGATCCCGGGCACCACCCGCGACGCGGTCGATGTCCCGTTCGAGGTCGTCACCGAAGCCGGTCGCGAGCGTTATGTCCTGGTGGATACCGCCGGCGTCCGCAAGGCGCGGCGCATCGATGACACGATCGAGTACTTCTCGGTCGAGCGAACCAAAGACGCGATCGCCCGATGCGATATCGCCGTGCTGGTGATCGATGCGCTCAACGGCATCACCGAACAGGACAAGAAGATCGCGGACGTGATCGTCGAGCAACGCCGCGCCTGCATCGTGGTGGTCAACAAATGGGATCTCGTGGCGGAAGATGTCCGGAAGGCCCGAGAGGAGGAGATCAAGGTCCGCCAGAAAAAGGATCGTGACCGCGATGACCGACAGAAGCGGATGACGACCCTCGCCGAATTCGGTCAATGGGTCCAGGAGCGCCTGTTCTTCCTCGACTATGCACCGGTCATCTTCACTTCGGCCAAGGACGGGTTTCAGCTGGACCGCCTGCTGGAGGCGGTCCGATACGTTTCGAGCCAGTTGAAGCAGAAGGTGCCCACCGCCATTCTCAACCGGACGCTCAACGACGCGATCGAACGCCGTCAACCGGTGAGCGACCAGGGGCATCGTCTGAAGTTCTACTACGCGACCCAGGTCCGCCAGGCCCCCCCCACATTCCTGCTCTTCGTGAACCGGGACGAACTCTTCAGTGCCCCGTACATGAAGTACCTGACAGGAGAGATGCGCACGGCCTTCGGATACGAAGGATGCCCGATCCTGCTCGTGCCCAAACCTCGCCCGAAAACCATCGAATCGGTGCGCCGCTTCCGGAAGCAACCCTTCGCTCACAAGCGCGAGGGTGGCGAACGCAAGCTGTCGCCGCTGGCTGAACGCGCCGTGGCCCGCAAGGCCGCGCGTTCCGAGAAACCCGCCGCGGGGCGCTCGGCAGGCAGGCCGTCCAGCCGTCCGGGAGCCGCATCGGGAGCCCCGAAACCCAGGTCCGCCAAGCCAGGGAAACCGAGTCCGATGGGAGCCTCACCCAACCGATCCGGGACACCGGACCGTTCCCGTCGGCCGAGCAAGGCCGCCCCGGGCCACCCGGGCAAGAAAGCCCGCCACGGCCGCGCCCGGTCCCGCTGAATCCATCGGGGCGAATCCCGATGCCGCCGACTCGGTGCCGTCGCCATGCCGGTGCGACGGAGGAGCGGGATCCCGGCGTGCTGAGGGCGATGAACTCGGATGAAACGGGAGGCCGGCTCTGTTGGACGATGGACTCTCCGAAGCGGTGAGTCCGCGGCCCTGGCGGCTCTGGCGGTCCGTGAAGCCGACGGTGACACCCGATGCCGGACGGCTTGATCCCGCCCCCCCCGGCATCGCGAGTCCGGGGACCAGAGAGCAGATGGCCCCGGGATGCCCACCGACCGACCGACCGAAACTCAGGCGGAACGTCGGCCCGACATCATGAAGTCGAGGTAGCCGCTCAACCGCGACTTCATCTCCGAGCGCGGCACGATGGCGTCGATCATGCCATGCTTGATCAGGAACTCGGCCGTCTGGAAATCCGCCGGCAATTCCGATTGGGTGGTGGCCTCCACCACGCGCCGCCCCGCGAAGCCGATGGTGGCACCGGGCTCGGCAATCACGAGATCGCCCACGCTGGCATAGCTGGCCATGACTCCGGCCGTGGTCGGGTCGGTCAAGACACTGATGTAGGGCAACCGCTGTTTGGCGTGGTAGGCCAACGCCCCGCAGGTCTTGGCCATTTGCATGAGGCTGAACATGCCCTCGTACATGCGCGCACCACCGCTCGAGGAGACGATGATCAGTGGAATACCCCGATCGGTCGCCGTTTCGATCAGGCGGGTGAGCTTTTCGCCCACCACCGATCCCATCGAGCCTCCGAGGAACTGGAAATCCATCACCCCCAAGGCGACGCGATGCGTGCCCATCCGGCCGACACCGGTCACCACGGCATCTTTGAGCATCGACATTTTCTTCCGGTAGGCAGCGAGCTTGGCCTCGTAACTCGCCGCTCCCGTGAACTTGAGGACGTCCACGCTCTCCATCTGGGCATCCATCTCCTCAAAGGAACAGGTCTCCACCATCGAATGGATGCGCTCACGAGAACCGATCTTGAAGTGGTAACCACACTTCGGGCAGACCTTGAGATTGTCGTCCAGGTCCTTGTCGTAGATCAGTTCCTCGCATTTGGGGCACTTGGTCCACAATCCCTCGGGGATGTCCCGCTTCTTCGACTTCGAGGTCAGCTTCGGCTTGGTGAGGAAGGCGGTTTCCGCGGCGTCGTGCGTCGGCGGTGTGACTGCAGGTTCGACGGGTTCGACGCCGATCGCCTTTTTGCGGATGACTTTGGTGGCCATGAACGGGGAGACGCCCCGCAGGGGGACGTCACTGGTGGGCAACTTCTACCATCGGAGATTCAGGAATGCCAGCCCGAGTAAGTCCGGGATCCGCGGTGTTCCCGGCCAGCCGGGCGGGTCCGGGGTCGGGCCCAGGGGCTCGTCTCGACTTTCTTGAGGAGGTTTGTTTATTCGCGAACACCTCCGGGCTTATGCTCCCGGTCGGGGCGAAGGAATGCGCGATGCGTCCGGCACCCGTCGAACGATGAATCCTCTGTTCAAGTCCGCCTGCCTGGCGGTTTTCCTGGGAGCCGCAAGCGCAGTGTCCTCCGTCCCGGATTGGCCGGAATGGCGCGGTCCCGGGGGGCAGGGGCATGCGGCCCCCGACGCTCAACCGCCGATCCGCTGGAGCGAGAACGAGGGCATCGCCTGGAAGACCGCACTCCCGGGCCGTGGATGGTCGTCGCCGGTGATCGACGGGAAGCAGGTCTGGCTGACGACCGCCCTGGAGACGCCCGCCAAGCCGGAGGATGTGAAACGGCGTCTGGCGGCGAACACCGCAGACCAACCCCTGGTGCTCCTCGAGGCCGTCGACCTGCATGCGATCTGCGTGGATCGCGTCAGCGGCAAGATCGTCCGCGATATCCGACTGTTCTCGGAACGGGAGCCGCAGTGGGTCCACGAGCTCAACAGCTATGCCTCGCCGACCCCGGTCCTGGGGCCGGGTCGTGCCTATTTCCACTTCGGCACCTTCGGCACGGCCTGCGTCGACACCCGCACCGGCAAGGTCCTGTGGACCAACAACCAACTTCGGATCATGCACGAGAACGGTCCGGGCAGTTCTCCGGTCCTCTGGAAAAACCGGCTCATCTTCCACCTCGACGGCAGCGACAGCCAATCGGTCGTCGCCCTCGACACAGCCACCGGCAAACTGGTGTGGCGCACCGCCCGTTCCGGCGAGATGGCCAGCCACCCGCAGTTGAAGAAATCGTACGCCACCCCGGCCCTCGTGAAGCTCGACGGGCGCGACCAACTGGTCTCCCAGGGAGCGGATTGGTTGTACGGCTACGATCCGGAGTCCGGGCGGGAGCTGTGGAAAGTCCGATACGGCCAAACCGGGTTCTCCCTGTCGGCCCGGGCGGTTTTCGGCGGCGGCATGGCCTACCTGAGCACGGGCTTCATGAAGCCGGAGATCCAGGCCATTCAACTGGATGCGCGGCCCCAGCCGGTCCATCGGTGGAAATACTCCAAAGGTGCGCCGACGATGCCTTCGCCGCTGCTGGTCGGAGATGAACTGTACTTCGTGGCGGATTCCGGTGGGTTCTTCACCTGCCTGGATGCGAAGACGGGAGCCGAGCACTTCCGCGAGCGCCTGGGCGGCAACCACAATGCCTCGCCGTTGTACGCCGGCGGACGGATCTATCTGCCCGGCCGGGAGGGCAACGTGCTGGTCCTCGAGCCGGGGCGCCGATTCCAACCCATCGCCACGAACACGCTGTCCGGGAAGATCATGGCAACGCCCGCGGCCGTGGGCCGCTCCCTCTTCATCCGGACAGACCGGTCGCTGTACCGGATCGAATCCAGCACCCGATGAGCTCCAACGAAGCCGCGGATCCGGGAGGCACCGCTCCCGACGGAGGCCAAGGCCCAACCGGGCCGGACGAGGCCCAAGTCATCGGCGAAACCCGGCGTTGGCTGGAAAAGGCGGTGATCGGTCTGAACCTCTGCCCCTTCGCCCGCGCCGAATATGTGCGCAATCGGGTCGCGTTCCGGGTCAGCGAGGCCACGACCACCGAGGCCCTGCTCGCGGACCTCGGATCAGCCCTGCGTGAATTGATGGAAGCGGAGCCCTCGAAGATCGAGACCACCCTGGTGATCCACCCCCGGGTGCTCCAGGACTTCCTCGACTACAACGACTTCCTGGGCGAGGCCGACGCGCTGCTGGTGGAGATGGGCTTGGAGGGGGTGGTCCAGATCGCCAGCTTCCATCCTCGGTACCAATTCGCCGGTGAAGACCCCGCCGACATGAGCCACTTCACCAACCGGTCGCCCCATCCGACCCTGCACCTGTTGCGGGAATCCTCCATCGAACGGGCGGTCCGCGGAGGCGAAGATGCCGAGACCATCGTGGCCCGGAATCTCAAGACCGTCCGGGCACTCGGACCCGAAGGGTGGAAACGGCTCGGACTCAGCGGTCCGGCAGGAGGGCAGGGCTCCTCTCCGATCTGACTTCCGGGACCCGTGGGCCCGGCCCGGGGCCGTGGTCGGTGCCCAGGTCGGGGCCGCCGCGCGGCGAAGGCCAGCCAATGTTGGGCTTTCCAAACGGGGCTCGGCCGGTATGTTCCCGGCTCCTGTCGCGGAGTCGGTGCGTGCCCTCAGGAGGGACGACCGCCCCCGGCCGGTTCTGCACCACGATGGACGCCGCACACATTCGCAATTTCAGCATCATCGCCCACATCGACCACGGGAAGACCACCCTGTCGGATCGGTTGCTCCAGTCCACGGGCACCGTCGAAGACCGGACGCTGCAGGAGCAGCACCTCGACGCGATGGACCTCGAGAAGGAACGGGGCATCACCATCAAGGCCCATCCGGTGACGATGTATTACCAGGCCAAGAACGGGGAACGCTACGAGCTGAACCTGATCGATACCCCGGGACACGTCGACTTCGCCTACGAGGTGAGCCGTTCACTGAGCGCCTGCGAAGGAGCTTTGCTCATCGTCGATGCCGCCCAGGGCGTCGAGGCGCAGACCGTGGCCAACGTGCATCTGGCCATGAAGCAGGGGTTGGTGATCATCCCCGTGATCAACAAGATCGACTTGCCGCACGCCAACATCCCGATGGCCAAGCAGCAGCTCGAGGACATCCTCGCCATCCCGGGCGACGACGCCATCATGGCCAGCGCCAAGGAGGGCATCGGCATCTCCGACATCCTCGAGGCGATCATCCACCGGCTGCCGGCACCGAAGCCCACCGATGCCAAGTCGTTCCAGGCCCTCATCTTCGACAGCTACTTCGACACCTACAAGGGCGTGGTCATCCTCGTGCGCGTGACCAACGGCACCCTGAAGCCGGGCATGATGGTCAAGCTGCTGCACTCGGGCCGGACCGTGGAGATCAAGGAGGTCGGGTCCTTCAGGCCCAAGCCCTACACGCGCGACGAGTTGACCGTCGGCGAGACGGGCTACATCACGGCCAACATCAAGACGCCGCGCGAGGTGAAGGTCGGCGACACCATCACCGACCCGCGCAACCCCTCGGCCGAGCTCCCGGGCTTCCAGGAGATCCACCCGATGGTGTTCTCGGGCATCTACCCGATCAACACGGCCGACTACGAGAACCTCAAGGTCAGCATCGCCAAGCTGCAGCTCAACGACTCGGCGTTGACCTTCCAGACCGAGAGTTCGGCGGCGCTGGGCTTCGGCCTCCGCTGCGGATTCCTCGGCCTGCTCCACATGGAGATCGTGCAGGAGCGCCTGCGCCGGGAGTTCGACATGGACATCATCGCGACCTACCCGAGCGTGGTGTACCAGGTGCGGATGACCGACGGCACCATCAAGCAGGTCGACAATCCGGCGTTCATGCCCGATGTGACCTACATCGACGCGGTGCTGGAACCCATCGTGAAGGCCTTCGTGATCACCCCGGGCGAGAACCTGGGCGACATCATGGGACTCATTTCCGAGAAGCGCGGGTTCATCAAGAACACCGAGACGCTGGACACCCGGCGCGTCATGCTGACCTGCCGGATCCCGATGAACGAGATCCTCATCGACTTCCACGACCGCATCAAATCCATCACCCGTGGCTACGGCTCGATGGACTACGAGCCGGATGGCATGGAGGAGAGCGACATGGTGAAGCTCGACATGCTCGTCAATGGCGAGGTCATGGAGGCGTTCTCCAGCCTGGTGCACCGGTCCAAGGCCGAAGCCCGGGGTCGCAACCTTGCGGCCAAACTCAAGGAGGTCATCCCGAGGCAGCAGTTCCAGGTGGCCATCCAGGCGGCCATCGGCGGCAAGATCGTCGCCCGCGAGTCGGTCAGCGCGCTCCGCAAGGACGTGACGGCCAAGTGCTACGGCGGCGACATCAGCCGCAAACGCAAGCTCCTGGAGAAGCAGCGCGAGGGCAAGAAGCGCATGAAGTCCGTCGGTTCGGTGGACATCCCGCAGGAGGCCTTCGTCGAGGTGCTCAAGACCAACTGACGGCATCCATCGACGGTCATGACGGTGCGTCCCCGAGTTCCCTCCCGGAATCGGGGATTTTCTTGGGCACTCGGGCGGTCGCCCTCCGCTTGGCCCTGGATCCCGACGCGATCCGACGGCCGGGCGGTGACGCTCATCGAGCTGCTCTGCGTGATGGCGATCATCGGCATCCTGATGTCGCTGATGGCCCCGGCGGCCTTCAAGGCTTTGAGGAAAGCCCGCCAGTTGAGCGGCGAGGTCGAAGGCCCGGCCTTTCAGGAGGAGATCCAGCGCAAGTACACGCCCTATCGCCTCGCCAACCCCAACCATCCGACGCTGGACCGCGACGGGTTCATCCAGGCCTGTGGGCTGAGCGCCAAGGCGGCGGCCTGGCTGAAGAGCCGCGAGGTCCGATTCATTCCGTTCAGCGGTGCCACCCCGGCGACGAGCGGAGTGATCGAACAGCGGATGGCGGTCATCCCGAACCGGCCGCAGGTGACCGTGTACACCGTGATGGACTTGCTGTTGCCGGAACCGCAGTGACCCGCCCCCGTGATCCGGGGCTCAAGAAACAAGGGACCTGCGGTGGGCAGGCCACCTCGCAGGTCCCCTTCGATGGGCCGAAGGCCCGGTCTTCTCCCGATCGGCTCGGGAGGGCGGAACTTCAGGCAAAGTCGTACACCGTGACCTTCTGCCACAGCGACCGACACTGCTCCACGAACTTCACGTGCTCGGGGTGGACCTGGTAGTCGTCCTGCGCCTTCTTGTCGGGGAAGATCAGGTTCAAAGCGACCTGGTAGGACTGGTCCACCACCGGCCGGTGGCTGCCGACCATGCGGCCCATGTGGAAGTGGATCACGCCCGGGATGGGCTTCAGGTACTTCTCGCCGCCCGCGATCAGTTCATCGGCGGCCTTGGGATTGGCGGGGTCGGTCCAGAAGATGACCACGTGGGAGAATTGGCTCGAAGGAGTGCTCATGGAATGGGTGAAACGATCGTATTGTGCCGCCCCACGGGAATCGGGATTCCCAGGGAGCGACGAGGAGGAATGCTGGCCGGAGGCGCCCCGGGAAGCCAAGAAAATGGTCGTCGATCGCTACTTGCCGGGCTGTGGCGCGGGCTGTTGGGAAAAGGCGGCCGACTCACGCGCGGCGCGGGTCTCGAGCCCGGACTTCTGCAGGAATCCGCAATCCCGGAACCACTCGATGAACCGGTCCTGCCACCGGCCGAAGGGGAGACCGTTCCGGTCGGCGAGCCCGGCCGCCATGCGTGAACCGTCGGGCATGGCTTCGCCGGGATGACGACCGTGCCCGTAGAGGTGCATCTCGATGTTGGGCACGCCCGCTTGGAGCATCGCGTCATAGTATTCCATGGCCCAGATGGCATGACGCCGATCGCCCGAGCCCGGGCAGACGACAAACGACGGGGGGACATCCCTGGGGATCTCCGGCTTGGCTCCGCGGGCGAAGGGAGACGGACCCGGATACACCAGCACCGAGAAGTCCGGACGTGAGGAGACCGCACCCCAAGGACCGTTGGTGCGGGTGCGGTCGAATTCCGCGTACCGGATCGCGGCCGCGGCCGACAATTCGGCCCCCGCGGAAAACCCCATGATGCCGATGCGGCGCGGGTCGATGTTCCAGCGGGCCGCATGGGCCCGGACCCGGCGAATGGCCTCGAGCGCATCCTCGACGGCGTCTTTCTGCACATCGTAGCCATCGGCCCGCAATCGGTTCCGCAGGATGATGGTGCTCACGCCGTACTGGTGGAAATAGGGCACGAAATCGGCGCTCTCCGAGCCGACATTGAGGGTTCTGTGCCCGCCACCCGCCGCAAGGATCACGGCGGCTCCGGTGTTGAGGCCACCCTCGACCGTGTGCACCTCGATCGACGGGTTGTGGATGTTGGTGATCCAACTGATCCGCCCCGCCACCGATTTGCTCAAACCGTAGTGCTCGGCCTCGTGGATGCGGTCCGAACGGAGTCGCGGCGAATCCGGCGCGTACAGAGGGATGACGATCCCTCCTTGAACGATGGGCTGCGGGGCATAGGGCGCCGAGTTGGTGGGCCCCGGGCGGGGAACACCCAACGGTGGCGGGACATCGACGGATTGCCCGAGCAGCAAAGAGGCATTCCAGACACTGGCGCAAACCAAGACACCGCCGAGTCGTCTCAAGAGGGAGAGTGAGCGCATGGGATGACGAGCACGATGATGCGTTGCGCAACAGGGATCAATGACAGTGACTGTTTCTGCCAAGAGTGGTCCGGTGCCGGGAGGTGAATGCGTGATAGTCGGCCCGAGGTTGCAAACCGGTGCAACATGTCACCCACCGTTCGATGCGCGGGAAGAAACCCATGAGCTCCAACGGTTTGTTGCACCATCCAGTGGTGATGCAATAGGCCTGCTGATGCGGTTGTCGGTGATGCCTGCGATGTTGTGCCCTGCCGAGGATGAGCCCCTGATCCTGCAGCCACCGAATGAGAGGTGCAGGGGAACGCTGATGCGCCCATTGATGAAACTGGTTGGTGAACATACCCACCCCGCACAGGCCCAAGCAAAACACCCCAAAAGCACCACCCCACGGAGTGCGGTCCAACAGGAACAACACCGGCACGAGGATCGGAACCTGAAGAAAGGCGACATCACCGTTGCAATCGATGAAGTCACGTCGGAGGAAGTCGTTCGGATTGAGGTGATGAACGCGGAATGGGCGCAACAGGCGCCGCCCGAGAATGGGCATGGTCTCGTGGCCCCAGGTATCGGCGAACCAATGGATCAATCCTGATGCGAAGTCCGCCACGAACACTCCGAGAATCCACAACACCGCCCATGTGGGGTGCGCAAGGATCTGGGGCAGGCTTCGGATCAGCAGGAGGACACAGAGGGTCGAAGCGATCAGGATCGAGGTGATCTCGAAGATTCGCGTGGAGCCTGAGAACTCATCGTGCGCGGGTAGGACGACGATGGGGAGTTTGTTTTCAGCCGCGCTCGATTGCTCCGAACTCATCGGAGTGGGACCTCCGACCGGATCGCATGGAAAAGCCATCGGACACTTTGGCTCCAGATCGGAGACCAGCTCAAGTCGCACCGAAGTCGACGATGATCGATAGTTTTGATTCGGAGATCGAAAAACTCAATGGCCGGGTGCTTGTCGGCGATGCCGATCTGAACAAGCGTTTCATCATGAACCTGGATGAGCGGGTCGCGCGGATCTTCGATGATCAAGAACCCACCCGGTTGGGGTCGGGATGGATCAGCGGAACGGCTTCCGTTTTCTTCGGGATCATCGCGCTGGGTGGGGTGGTTTGCTTTCACCTGCCCGCGCACCTGACCAGCCCTGAAATCCGGACCCTTTTGCCGCTGCCTTGGGTTCGGGCGCTCATCGAGGGAGTCATAGGTCTCGGTTTTTTACTGGGGCTGGTCAGCACGTTGTTGCGCCGCCGCAAGGTGCTCGGATTCGCCGGAATGGGAATGACGCTCGTGGCATCCTTGGCGGGCGGAGGAGGAGTGCCTGCCGCTGAATCCGTGCCCAAGCCGCCCCTCTATCTGGGCCTCGACTGGTTTCTGCTCAACATTCTGCTTTTGGCGGTGATCTTCGTTCCGTTGGAACGGTTCTGGCCTCGGCGGCTTCAATCGGTTTTTCGGCCTGCCTGGACCGTGGACGCCCTCTACTTCTTGGTGAGCCATCTTCTGGTCCAGATGTCCACCTGGCTCAATCTGTTGCCGGCAAAGGTCTTTTTCGCCTGGGCGGTGAATCCCGGTTTTCAGGTCTGGGTACGCTCTCAACCAACCGCGCTTCAGTTCCTGGAATGCGCCTTCGTGGCTGACCTGACCGAGTACTGGGTGCATCGGTTGTTCCACCGCCACCGATGGCTTTGGCGCTTCCATGCAGTGCATCACTCCAGTGCCTCCATGGACTGGTTGGCCGGTTCCCGCCTGCATCTGGTGGATGTGATCATCACACGGGCGTTGACCTTCATCCCGTTGTTCATCCTGGGATTCGGCCAAGTCCCCCTCATCGCTTATCTGGGATTTGTTTCCATCCATGCCGTGTTCATCCATTCGAATGTGTCCTGGACGTTTCCTCGGTGGGTTGAGGCGCTGGTGGTCACCCCCAGGTTTCACCACTGGCACCATGCCATCGAGCGTGAGGCCATCGATCGCAATTTCGCGGTGCACTTCCCTTGGATCGACCGCCTTTTCGGCAGCCATTACGCGCCACCTGGTCAATGGCCTTCAGGCTATGGCATCGAGGGAGACCCGGTTCCAGAGGGATTCCTCGAACAAACCGTTTACCCGTTCCAGAACCGGAAAATGGATTGATGCGGCTCTTGGGTCCTTCCAGTGGACCGGGAAAAAACCGCATCCAAACCAATCGAGCAACCGGATCACGGTGTGTCCCCCGCACGGGGGCAAGCTCAAGACCGCCGGCACACAACAACGGATGGCGGGGAGATGACTCTTCCAGAGATACCCTTTCTGGCTGGTGTCTCCCCATGGCAAGCGGCGCGAGCTGTAAGACGCTGGTCTGGGCAGGGTGGCACTCTTGGGCGACCGCCGGTCAGGCATCATCCAACGGTCATGACATTCGGACCTTTCGCCATCCCGTCTGCCAGCCTGGGAGAAGGGTGGCGACCGCTGTAGGCACTCCCAAGTTGACGGAGAAGATCCTCCGGAACCTGGGGATCCGGTCGGCTGCTGCGATCCTGAAGTGCAAGCCGGACGCCTGCAAGGGACCGATCCGGCAGCATCTTCGAGAATCCAAAAACACTGGCGCCATGTTTTCCCGGAGACATGGCCGTCGCTGAAGTCGCCCCACGTCCACCCCCCGCTGCCAAAAAGCCCTTGCTCAGGCCGGGTGGCCGGGTTAGCGAACCCCGAATCAGTGGATCCAAACACCCCAATGCTCTGGTCGCTGAGCGGCAGAAAACCAAATCCCTATCGATGACATGAAAAAAATCATTTGGCTGGAGATGGTGCTGATTGGAGCCTCGATCCTGATCTTCCGGAGTGTTTGGACACTCCTCGACTCGATTCCGTGGGCCCAGAGTCGGACGGGGCTCGCGGTGCTTCTCGGCGTGGGTATCGTGGCCACCGTGGCTGCATTGCGGGGCATCGAGGCGCTCTCCGGGAAAAAGGGCGAACACACTGAGGACGAATGAGCCTCCTTCCGTTCGGGGATGCCATGCAGGCCCCCGTTTCGGAATCCATTCCCCCCATGCCGCCCCAGGTCGTGGCTTTCCTCCTCGGGGCCTCGTGACTGGTCCGGTTCAATCGACTCGCGATGCGCTGCCGATGCGTCCGCTCCCACGAGCCCGCTTTCCGATGTCGATCCTGCTCTCGGACCTCCAGGTTGAGTCGCAAGCAGACCTGCCATTCCACCCTCGGAAACGCATCCAAAACAATGGATCCGTCGGACAATAGAGCGGAATGAGCATGACAGGAACGCGGCCTGGATCTGTCGGACTCGGGCTGCTTCTCGGCAAAACCCGCTGGCTTCCAATCGCACAGCCCAGGATCCCCTCGATGGTCAGGGTGCTTTGGATCTGCTGCGGGATCGGACTGGTGGACGGGCTCCCCAGACTCCGCTCCGATGAGGCCAGAGTTCGAGCCGTCTGGAACGATTCGGCCGTGCGCATTTCTCTGGTGGGCTCGGCCAAAGACGACTGGTTCCTCGAGTCATCCACCGACCTCACGAATTGGGTCCGTGATCCGGACGCGACCCCACTGGCCTCGGGACCGGAGGGGCTTGGCCCCGAGCGTTCCATCACTCTCGGCGCCGGCAGAACCGCGGAATTCCTTCGCGCGGTTCGCACCCGGGGGCTCTTCGACGACACGTTCATCCGGACATTCCACCTGCGGTTCAGTCAGCCGGATTGGAATGCATCGCTCGTCCAGGCCCATGGCACGGACTCCAACGTCGTCTGCCGATTGGAGTCCGACAATGGGCAGGTGATGGAAGGGGTGGGCGCCCGATACAAGGGGTACAGTTCGTTTGCGCCGGATCGCACCAAGAATTCGTTGAACATCACCTTGGATTTTCTCAATCCGACCAACCGATTGCTGGGGTACGAAACCATCAACCTCAACAACGGATGGGGGGATCCCACATTGCTTCGGGAGGCGGTCTATTTCGGAGTCTTCAACCGCTATGCCCCCGGACCAAGGGCGGGGATAGCCCAGCTGTTCATCAACGGGCGGAACCGGGGCGTCTATTCTCTGGCCCAGCAGGAAGACAGCGACCTGATCCGTGAATGGTTCCCCAGCGCCTCGGGTGATCGTTGGAGAACCCCCAACAAGGGGGCGTCCTCACTCCAATGGATCGGGACCAACCTCGTCGATTATCAGCAATGGTACGAACTGAAGACCACTGCCAACCCGACGAACGCGTGGAAGCGACTGGTCCAGGCGATCGATGTGCTCAACAACACGCCTCCGGCACAGCGGTTGGCCGTGCTGGACGGTTACTTTGCGGTGGATTCCTGGCTTTGGTTTCTGGTCCTTGAAAACCTCTTCACCGAGGACGACAGCTACTGGCACAAAGGGGCTGATTACAGCTTCTACTATGAGCCCGAGAGCGGGCGCATCCATCCGCTCCAGCACGACGGCAATGAGGCGTTCGTGAGTTCGTTCTCGGAGCTGTCACCGGTCCACGGCGAAGCGGATCCTGGACGGCCCTTGTTGCGCCAATTGCTTTCGGTGCCGGAATGGCGCCAGCGCTATCTGGCCCACATGCGGACCGTCCTGGACGAATCGTTCAACCCCGGGGTGCTCACGGCGTGGATCGACCGATTGGCGGCGATGAGCGAACAGGCCATCCTGGCCGATCCCATCCGTCCGATGAGCGATCTCGAGTACCGGAATGGGCTCAAGGAAATGAAGCAGTTCGTCACCAATCGATACTCCTTCCTCCGAGGACATGCCGAGTTGAACGCAGTGCCTCCGGTGATCCAGTCGGTTTCGGTGCCACCAGCGCCTACTCCGAGCACCGGGGCGATGATCACGGCCACGGTTCGCGCTGCCATGCCAGGCCAACGTGTCGGTTCGGTGTGGCTTTATTTTCGCAGTGGAGTGTCGGGACGCTTTGAATCGGTCCGCATGTGGGACAACGGGACCGGCGATGATGTCGTGGCGCATGATGGAATCCACACCGCCAGGACGCCCGCATATCCGGCAGGAACCCAGGTTCGATATTACGTGGAAGCCCGGGCCTCGGACTCGGTCGGGACGGCCCGATTCTACCCGACTCGAACCGAGCGAGGGGCCCTGGGCTATGCAGTGACGACCGGTGGGAACGGGGCATCCCCGGTGAGGATCAATGAGCTGGTGGCCGACAACGGCACCATCATCCGCGATCCTCAGGACGATTTCGAAGACTACGTGGAGCTCCGAAACACCTCGAACAACAGGGTATCGTTGGCGAATTGCTACCTGACCGACGAGCCCGGCCAACCTCGGAAGTGGAGGTTTCCTCCGGGTGCAATCCTGGAACCTGACGGTTATCTGTTGGTCTGGTTGGATGAAGACACGGCCGATTCGCCCGGTTTGCATGCCAATTTCAAGTTGAACCGGGAGGGCGAAACCCTGTGGTTGGTGGACCGTGATGACCGATCCAATGCGCTGCTTGATGCGGTGACCTTCGGTCCACTGGCCCGGGATCAGGCGTGGGGGCGATCGCCATCGCAGAACGACGCCTTCCGGACCATGACCCCCAGTCCGGGAATGGCCAACCCGTGAAGTCGAGAAGGTCCGGCCTGGACCGCAGGCGTTAAGGTTGGGCAGGGGTCACCAATCGATAGAGGCGGGATTCTCCTGAGTTGGGCCGAGGGATGAGGATCTCGGAGGGGTGATCAGCGACTCCTGCGGCATGATCGGAATGGCGTCTCCAGGCGACGGAGCCCAAGTCAGCGCCGTCCGACAGCGCGCTTTCCAAGAGAGTGTAGGATCGTCCGGCCTTGGCATCCCAGCGCAGACGCACTTGCCCCTCCGAAGGCCCGCCATCCCCGAAATCGCATCGGAGTCGCAGGCAGCTCGATCGATCCCTGGGGTCGGTGCCAGCCAGGAACTCCGACCGGTTGTCTTGACCATCTCCGTCGGCGTCCTCAAGGCGGTCATCCCGGACTGGATCCAGCGCATGGCGCCGCTCCCAGGCGTCGGGCATCTGGTCCGCATCGGCATCGAGACCACCGCCGGAGGCGCTGCTGGTGATCACCCACTCGGAATCGACGATGAGGGCTCCGGTGGAATCCCGTCCCCGGAGCCGCACCGTGTTCTGGCCCAACCGCAGCGTGGGCGTCGCCTGCCAAGTGGTGGTGTTGATCCAGCGCACCCGGTTGGTCTCCTCGGGGCCTTCCACCACCAATTCCCGCAGGTTCAGCCCGGCCGTGCCCTGGAGAACCGCAGTCGATCCGGTCTCCAGCGAAGGATTGGTTGCCGGACTCGTCACCCGGAATTGGGTGGCAGTCGGGAGCCTGCTGCGGACATACGCCGACCGTCGATCCACGTACCCGCGGATCCCGCTGAAATCCTGCCCGGCCATGGCCCCGAAATGATCGATCCATGGCCCGAGGTAATTCAGGTTGAAGGTGGTGGTGACGAGGTCGAGCAGGTGGGTCTGATACCGACGCTGGTTGCCGGGCAGATTGAAGAGTCGGGCGAGATTGCCGGTCGTCCGGTTCAACGGCGAATCGACCGCCGCACCGAAGTTGAAATCCATGTCCCAAAGAAAAGGCAGGGCCTTTCCATCGCTCGGGCGGAAGTAGATCATGAAATTGTGGGGATTGTCGAAGGGGTAGGTGTCGACCAATCCGAAGAGCGATTGGAAGGCCACGGCCCGCAGCCACAGGTCCACATCCATGAGTCGCTCGCAGGCCTGTTCCTGGGCGCTGCCAGTCAGCGACAAGGCCTTCGCCAAGGCCATGACGGGCTGATGGGTGCTGGTGGAGCGGTTGTTCTCCGGGAGAAAGAACCATCGGTAGACTTCCGGATCATCGCCGAGATGGGTGATGTCCACCCCGATCACCTCGTCCGGTTGCGGGCGTTTGATCGCCTCGCGGCCACCGGTGACCGTGGTGGTCGGATAGTAGATCAACTCGAGCTTGAATTCATCGCCCGCGGAACCGTTGTCGAATTGGGAGTCGAGGAACACGTCGCCGTACTTGGCGAGGATCAGCAGGGCCGTCCCCGTGAGATCAGCCCGCGGTGGGATCACATGCACCAGGTCGTCGTACATCCCCGGCAGCCCGCCGGCATGCTGGAGGGCGTGCTTGAGGACGATCTCGTCCTGGTCGCCACCCACGCCGGTGTAGCCGCCGGAACGGTCGATGGAGATCCCCGAATGCACCCCGCGGAAGAGGTGGTCCGGCGGGAACCGGAGCGTGAATCCGACCCGACCGGCATCCAGGCGGCCGCGCTGGCTGCCCTGCAGGTGGACGCCGACCTCGTAGAAGACCTCCTGCTCGTCGTGGATCACGGTGGCCCCCAGGAACTCGTTGCTCATGACATTCGTCTCGGCGTAGAGCAGGGCCAGGTCAGCCGGTGTCATCAGCAGGCGGAGATTGTGCAAAGGACCGAGGCGTTCGCGACCGTCGGCCACGCCGAAAAGGGCTCGGGACCCGGGTCCGGCCGATGGGCACCACCGCGTGGCTCCGCGGGCATCGGTCGCCTCGAGATAGAACTGCACCGTGGATCCTGCGGGAGCGCCCGGGATCATGGCGCTGATGCGCCCCGTGTCATCCCGGGAAGCGGGCTTGGATTGCCAGGCCGCCCCGTTGACCGACCAGAACAGGCGGGCGCTGGCGATTCCGTGGAGGTCGGAAGCGGTGGCGCTGACCGTCACCGACTGTCCCGCCGCGGGCACCACCGGGTGGTGAGACAGGCCTTCGAACGTGGGCCCCAGGTTGGAGATCCGGCGCGAGTTGACCGCCCCGGGCGTCCCGCGGCGGGTCGGCCGGACAAGCTCGGTGGTCTTGGCCACCCGATTGAAATACAACCGCGTGTTCAACCGCGGACACCCCTTGAGGTACCGGGCCCGGAACGACACCTCGTACTCGCGCCCGTTCACCACCGTCTTGTTGTTGGTCAACGTGGTCTCCAGGTGGTTGTGCATGTGCTCGGTGGGGCCCGTGGCCACCAGGTGCAGCACGGGGTTGCCTGGTTGATCCGGATCGTCGATGACCCGACTCAGGCGATGGGTGCCCAGGCAGCGCCAAGCGGTCAGCCCGGTCTTGAAGTCGCCGTTCTTCAGGAGAGCCACAGCCGTGGGCGTCCCTGGTGATTCGATCACCTGCAGGTCGTCGATGAGGCATTCCCCTGCATCGAGCAGTCCCAGGATGAATTCGTTCCAGAGCGTGGGTCCCGGAGCCGAGGCGGCCTTGGCGCGATAGGTGTGGCGCACCCAGGTGGTCCGCGACGATTCATCGCTGGCGGCCCACGCTTCCGGCGAGGCGTTGTCGGCCCACGGATCCATCAATTCGAGGCTGGAGCCGCCCCCATCGGCCTCCTCCGGCCAACGGCCGGCGTCGGCGTACTCGACCGAGTCGGCCGGGTTGCCGTCGGCATCGATGAGGAGCAGTCGCTCACCGGAGCCCGACAAGCGGCCGGAGAACGGCCCCAGCACCCGGATCCCGGGATGCTCCGCACGCAGGGTCTCGGGGTTCTCGGCGAGCACGAGGCACTCACCAGCCTTGAGCGAAGTTCCGGCAGGAAAGCGGAAACGGATGCCGTCGCTCATCGCCCAACCCGAGAGATCGGCATCGGCATCGCCGCGGTTGAACAGTTCGATCCAGGCGCCGGAATTCGTGCCCTCGGGCGGATGGTAGAGGATCTCATTCAACACCACATCCTGATGGAGGCGGACCGGATTGGGCCGGCCCGGGCTGGGTGCCCCCGGGTAATGCCATGGGCCCGTGCCATCGGGAAACCGGGCCTGGGGTCGTGGCCCGATCACCAGGGCATCCACCACCGATGCCACGCCCGGAGTCTCCAGCAACAAGTGGTCGCCCCGCTGCGGGTTGAAGCCCAGGGCTGTTGCCGACAGGGCAAGGAGTCCCCGCGCGGGCAGCGTCGTTCCCGGCGGGAACGCGCGGCTTCCCGCCCCGGTTCCGGTGGAGGTGATGCGGAAGCCCTCCAACGCCAGGGGTGCATCGGTGGTGTTGGCGATCTCGACCGAGAACTCGGGGCCGATCGCCGTGACTTCGTTGAGGCGCACACCGGCCATCGACGGATCGGGCAGGTCCACGACAGACAACTCCGCCTCGAACCAGAGGTCCGCGAGCCCGTCGGTCGCCTGGTGCACCTCGGCCGCCAGAAAATTCGTGCCGACTTGCAACGCCCCGGGCGGGAGGAACACCTCGACCGGTGCGGGGATTCCGGGCCGCGACGCCAGGGCCGGAGTCTCGGGGCGCAGTTCGCCCAAGGGCAGGTTGCCCCGGTGAATCTCCCGGCCATTCAGGTAGAAAGCCGCGCCGTCATCGTAGGTGGCGCGGAGTCTCAAGCGCGCTTGAACAAGGCCGGGGGGTACCACGAAGCGGGTGCGGAACCAGGCCGCCTGCGTGGCTGACGGGGTCAGGCGGCTTTCCGGCTGAGCCCGACCGCGCGCCGTGCCCTGGAGTTGCGCGCGGAATCCCGCCGGATTGGGCGAAGTGGTGTCATTGGCCCAGAGGAAGTCGAGGGTGTTGGTGCCCGCCACGAACCCCTGGGTCACGCTGAATGCCGGGCTGAGCGACTGGAATCCCTCGAAGCTCATCCCCACGCTCCGTCCATTGAGGAGCACCGAGGTGATCCGGTTGTCGGCCGCCGCGCGGATCTGGATCTTCGCCGATTCGGGATTGAAGGCACTCAGGTCGAACTCCGTGCGGTAGCGGTAGTTGCCGGCGGCAACATTGGCGGTCCCTGGATTGACCGGCCCGAGCCATCGTGAATTCGCATCGTTGGCCAACCAGGCCGGGTGGCCCTCGATGACCCGAGCACGGGCCGGGGGCGGCGGAGAGACCGCATGGGCCGATGCCACCACCATGTAGTGCGGGTCCTGGGTCCCCGGTGCGAGGGCGGTCCTGGAATCGGATACGCCCGTCGAAAAGAGCCCGGGGATGGGGACTTCGGCACCGGACGGCATGGCCACATCGCCTCCAAAAAAAGGTGCGGTCGACGGTTTCCAGGCCGGATCACCGTCATCTTGTCGATTCCAGACAATCCCCGAAACCGCCGGTGCGGCGGGTCGTTGGTCCCACACCTGCGCCCCGGTCACCAGCACTGGAAGGTTCTCCGGAGTGGCCGCCGGGAAATTGCGCGCCCCCGGAGTTCCGCCGTTCTGGGCGCTGGGACGCCAGTGGCCAGCAATCCCTGTCGAGTCGGTTTCACGCCGCTTGGCGAGGCTGGGCCCGTGGCCATCGGGAGCCACGGGCCAGTTCGAGTCGGTGCCATAAGCCAGTTCGTCCATCAACCGATCGTTGTTGTTGCGGAGTTCCAACCGTTCACCCGAGTTGGAAAGTCTCCCTTGAAAGGGGCCGACCCCATTGGTGACTCCGAGTGCCCGCAGCGCGGCGGGGTCGGCCGCGATCACCAGGAATCCCCCCCCGGGAATGACCGTGCCCTCGGGGAACACATGGGTGATACCCCCGGCAAGCCTCCAGCCAGAGAGGTCCATGCGGACGGCCATCTGATTGTGCAACTCGACCCACTCCAGGGACGATTCCCGCTCGGCAGGATGGTAGTGGATCTCGTTGAAGACGACCGTGCTGTCGGCCCGAAGCGGACGCAGCAAACCCCACCACCCCATCAGGAACACGCCACACACCCACCAGGAGAACGGACAAAGCCGGCACAAGGACATGGAGAGAAAGAGTTCGATGGATCGGGAATAGCGGGAGCCGGGTTCGAGGTTCCGACGACGCCTTCCGGAGCGTCAAGGGCTTGTCGTTCCTCGGTCGATCATCCTGGCAGCGGATCCGTCGCCTCAGCCAGCGAGGCACTCGCGGTCCCCACGGGTCACACTGGCGTTCGGCCCCAGGGCGCGTTAGGGTTTTTCCATGCGTGGGGAGGTTTCCATGAAACAGGGGGTGCGTGTCTTGAGTTTGTTCCTGGCCGCGGCGTGGTTGGGATCGGTGCCTGGAACTCGACTGCCGCTGGCGGCCCAGTCGGGGAATGCCGGAGCGGTTCCCCGCGGCAAGCCCATCAAGCCGCTGACGCCCGAACCCAAGGCCCCGGCCGCCAGCACCACCAATGCGGCGACGGGCACGGCCAAGCCGGATGGAACCCAAGGGGCTGTCTCCACCAACGCGCCGACCGCAAAGCCCGGTTTCGCCTCGGTCGGTTTCGATGTGCTGGCCACCTTCAAATACGAGGTCCCCGAAGACGCACCCGCGGCGAAGACCGCCGGGGCCGCCGCGGCAACGACCGCCGACCCCGACACCCAGATCCCCGCCACCGTGAAGGCCTACAGCGGCAAGAAGGTCGCGGTGAAGGGATTCATGCTGCCTCTGAAGGTCGAGGGCGGGCTGGTGACCGAGCTGCTCTTGATGCGCGACCAGTCGATGTGCTGCTTCGGCACCGTGCCCAAGATCAACGAATGGATCGCGGTGAAGATGACCTCGTCGGGCATCAAGCCCGTGATGGATCAGGCCGTGACCCTCTACGGCACGCTCAAGGTCGGGGCCATGCGCGAGAACGGCTACCTGGTCGGCATCTACCAGATGGATGGCGACACCGTGGACGGGCCTCCGGGAACCTGAGGATCCGGCCGAGGCGCCTCGTTCCGTCGTCGCCGCCAGCAACGTCGCGCTCAAAGGCGCCACGCTTCAGGAATCTTGACGGGCCTCCAGGAAGCGCTTGAGCGCCTGGGCCATGGTGCCGCCGAAGCCGTCGACCTGCTCGATCTCGTGGATGGGCGCCAACCGCAGGCGCTGGATCGATCCGAACCGTCTCAACAGCGCCTTCTTGCGCGCCTCGCCGATGCCCGGGAACTCGTCGAGGATGCTTTCGCTGATCTTCTTGAGCCGGAGCTGGGCATTGTAGGTGTTGGCGAAGCGGTGCGCCTCATCGCGGACCCGCTGCAGCAGTTTTACGGCGGGGCTGTCGAGGCCCGGCCTCAGCGGATCCTTCTCGCCGGGCAGGTGGATCTCCTCGAACTCCTTGGCCAGACCCAGGATCGGGATGTGGGAGAGTCCCAGTTTGGCCAATTCGGCGCAGGCGGCGTTGAGCTGGCCCTTGCCGCCGTCGATGAGGATGAGATCGGGCAATCGGGGACCTGCCGTCATCTTCGGGATCCACGGACGCTCCGGGGATTCGGCCGCGCCGCCGCCGGGAACGCCCGGATCCTCCGAGGACGCTTCGTCGAGGGGATCGCTGTCGGTGCTTCCGACGGTTTCGTCCAGGATCATGGATCCGGGAATCCTCCGTGGCACGACCTGGGGAGCATCCGACTCCCGAACCTCGCGCTGCAGCCGGCTGTAGCGCCGCTGGATCGTCTCGGCCATGGAGGCGAAGTCGTCCTGGGTGCGCACCGTCTTCATCCGGAACCGCCGGTAATTGGCCCGGTCGGGTCGGCCATGCCAGAAGCTCACCATCGACGAGACGATGAAGGTCCCGCTGATGTTGGAGATGTCGAAGCCCTCGATGCGGGCCGGGGGTTCGGCCAGTCCCAGCAGGCGCCCCAGCTCCCTGAGATCGGACTCCGGATGCACGGCCACGGGCAGGGTGTAGGGGATGCGCTCGAACTTCTCGGTCTTCAGGGTGGTGCGTTTGAGGTCCTCCAACGCATCGCGCAATTGGGCGGCTTTCTCGAACTCCAGGTTGGCCGCAGCCTTGCGCATCTCGCTCTCCAGCTCGCTGCGCAATTCCTCGGTGTGCCCTTCGAGAAAACCGATGCCGGCGCGCACCTGCTCGAGGTACTGCTCCCGGGTCACGTTGCCGATGCAGGGGGCCGTGCAGTGCTGGAGGTTGCCGTAGAGGCAGTGCCGGTAGTCGGACTCGTTGGGGTGGAGCGGACGGCACCCGCGGAGCTTGAACTTGCGCCGCATGAGGGTGAGCGCGCGGCGCACGCTGCCTGAATGGGCGAACGGACCGAAATAAAGGCAACCGTCGTCCTTGCGCAGCCGCGTCAGCGTGAAGCGGGGGATGGGGTCGTTGAGGTTGACCTTCAGCAGCAGGAACCGCTTGTCGTCCTTGAGATCGATGTTGAAGCGTGGCTGGAACTCCTTGACGAGCCGACTCTCCAGCAGCAGCGACTCGGCCTCGTTCTTCACGGTGTGCCAGTCGAAATCGTGGATCGCATCGACGAGCGCGTTGAACTTGAGGTCCCACCCCATGCGCCGCGACGGGTGGAAGTACTGCGAGACGCGCTTGCGCAGGTCGCGCGCCTTGCCGATGTAGATCACCGTGCCAAAGCGGTCCTTGTGCAGGTACACGCCAGGACGGTGGGGCACCGTGGACAGCTTGTTGCGGATGTGGTCGGTGATCGGCATGGAGCCCGCCCCGGCAGGTCCCGGAGCGGACCGGTATCATTGACCGTTTCCCACCGTTCCGCCAGTCGCCGGCGCGCCGGAGATCAGCCGAGCAGACCCGCGATGGCCATCGGGTGGACTACTTCAAGTCTTCGCCGGCAAGCCCGCCGACGGTCCAGTCGAGGTTGTAGATGAGCTTGGCCCCATCCTTGAACGGTGCATTCAGCCGGTCGTACAGGGCGAACTCGCTGTGGCCGTCGACGAAGAGCAGGGACATGCCCCGGGGCCCATGGGCGGCGGCCCCGGTGCCCTTGTAGATGTCGTTCCATTTGCCCCGATTGCTGGAGAAACAGGGGGAGATGGCTTTCTTCGTCGGCGATTTCACCTCCGAGACCTTGCGCACCTGCAGCGCGGAGCTGTCGTTGTTGTGGTAGAATTGGTTGTAGTAATAGTACGAGCAGGGGAAGAGCAGCTCGTTGGTCTTGATGGGGTAGTTGTTGGCCATCGTCCATTCGAGGTTGAACCCGCGCCCTTTCTCCGACGGACAGAAGTAGAACGACCGGGCGTTGGTGCTGATGTAGGGATCCATCAGCTTGAGGAAATCCACGAATCCCATCTGGGGCCAATCGCGCCCGGAGTAGGGGAACTGGTCGTTCGAGTCGCCCGTGTACATGGCGAACGTCATCCCGATCTGGCGCAGGTTCGAGGTGCACCGCGCCTGCAGGGCCTTGGTCTTTCCCTTGGCCAGCGCCGGCAGGAGCATGCCCGCCAGGATGGCGATGATGGCGACCACCACGAGCAGTTCGATCAGGGTGAAGGCAAGGGACGACGGGCGGGCGGGGGCATGAGGCTTCATGGCGAGGACCGGGAACTTGAGGGTCATCCAACTCCCGCATCCGGGGACCCGCAACGGCAAAAGGAGGCGGGAACGATCCCGTTCCTCGACGCCCCCGGGACGGGAACCAACTCCGCTGGCGACATTCCTGGGCGGCACCCCAGACTCTCGCCCATGTGGCTGCGGTTCCATGGGTGCTGGGGATGGTGGTGCGGCACGCTGCTCGCGTGCGCGGAGGCACGGTGGGTCCAGGTGTCGGACTTCAACACCTGGCAACCGGAGGCTTCCGGGTCTGCGACCTGGGTCTCACCCGAGTGGAGACGCCCGAAGCCGTTCCAAGAATTGGTGGTGTCCTGGAATCTCCACGCCGCCGCCGAGCTCCGGATCGAGGCCCAGGTGCAGACGGCCGGGCGCTGGGGGCGCTGGTGGGATCTGGGGCATTGGTCTGAGATCGCTTCCTCCGCCCCGGCGTCAGGCACCACCGCCGCCACGGTTTCGACCTCCAACCCTCCTCAACGGACCAGCGTGCGCGGGCAGCGAGACGATTCCGGCTCGGTCGACACCGACACCTTGATGGTGCCGAAGGGGGGGCAGGCGGTCCGTCTGCGGGTGCGGTTCTCGGACCCAACCCATACGCCAGCCGTCCTCAAGCGGATGGACCTGGCCTTCTGGTCTCCCGACTCGGCCCCAGCCAAATCGCCCGAAGCGCCTGCTCAAACCGCCCCTGCAGCGGCGAGGCCGTCATCCGAGCGAGCCCACCCGCCCGCGATCCTCGAAGTGCCCCTGAAATCCCAGGCCGACTATCCCGAGGGGGTGACCCAGTGGTGCAGCCCCACCAGCCTCGCCATGCTGATGGCCTTCTGGGGAAGGCAGACAGCCCGACCCGAATGGGACTTGGATGTCCGCACCGTGGCCGCCGGAGTCCACGACCCGGGTTGGCCGGGCACCGGCAATTGGGCCTTCAATGTCGCCTATGCGGGAAGCCGGCCGGGTTTGCAGGCCGCGGCCGTCCGCCTGGGAGGGATTGCCGACCTGCAGGCATTGCTCGATTCGGGCATCCCCGTGGCCACCTCGGTGTCGTACGCGGTGCTGAAGGGCGGAGCAAAGCCCGAGAAGGGCGACGGCCATCTGATCGTGGTCTGCGGGTTCTCCGGATCGACGGTGACCGTGAATGACCCCGGGGTGCGATTGAGCCGGGTCCGGCGGCAGTTTCCGCTGTCGGCTTTCCAGGCCGCCTGGTCGGCATCGCACCAGACCGCCTATGTGGTGTGGCCCGAGGCACGCAGTCTGCCAATCAGCCCGCTGGGCACCTGGTAGGCCGGTGAGCAGGGCTTGGAGCATCGCGTGCGGCGCGGATGACATCGAACGCCGCCCGACTTCGAGGAGCAGCCGCGTTTTGGTTTTCCGTCACCCGCACGCCACGAGTAGGCTCACCCCATGGCGTTGATGGACGACATGATGGATCTGGGCCGGCGAGCCAAGGCGGCCTCACGGGAATTGGCGCGGCTCTCGGCCGAGGACAAGAACCGGTGCCTGCGCGCCATGGCCGACGGACTGGTCGCCGCGACCCCGTCCCTGCTGGCGGCCAACGCCCAGGACCTCGAGGTGGGCAAAAGCCTGGGACTCACCGGGGCCATGATGGATCGCCTGGCCCTGAACGCCGATCGGATCGCCGCGATGGCCCAGGGCCTTCGCGAGGTGGCGGCCTTGCCGGAGGCATTGGGGCGGGTGCTGGATACGCGGATCCGTCCGAATGGTCTGCGCCTGCGCAAGATCAGCACCCCCATCGGCGTGGTGGTGATCATCTACGAATCGCGCCCCAACGTGACCGCCGACGCCGCTTCTCTGTGTTTCAAGACCGGCAATGCCACGATCCTCCGCGGTGGCAAAGAGGCGCTGAACTCGAATCGGCTCATCGCCGAGACGCTCATCGCCTCGGCCAAGGCGGTCCTGCCCGGATTCCCGGAGCATGCCATCCAGGTGGTGCCGACCGCCGATCGCGAGGCGATCCCGGCCCTGCTGTCGCTCACCCAGTACGTCGACCTCTGCATGCCCCGGGGCGGCGAGGGATTGATCCGAGCGGTGACCGAGTGCAGCAAGGTGCCGGTGATCAAGCACTACAAGGGCGTGTGCCATGTGTATGTGCATGCCGCCGCCGATCTGGCGATGGCCGAGGAGATCGTCTTCAACGCCAAGTGCCAGCGACCCTCGACCTGCAATGCGGCGGAAACCCTGCTGGTCGACCGGGCGGTGGCCGGGGCGTTCCTCCCGCGCATGGCGGCTCGCCTGGCCACCAAGTCGGTGGAGTTCCATGCCGACGGCGATTCTCTCCCCTCAATCCTCAAGGCCATCGAGGGCACCGCAGCCAAGGCCCGGATCGCTGAACCCCAGGACTGGGAGACCGAGTACAACAACTACATCCTCAACGTGGCGGTGGTGGATGGGGTCGAGGCGGCCATCCAACACATCCACCGGCACGGCTCGGGGCACAGCGAGGCCATTGTGACGGCGGAGTCGCCGGTCGCCGAGCGGTTCCTGGCCGAGGTGGACTCGGCCGCCGTCTACTGGAACGCCTCGACCCGCTTCACCGACGGCGGCGAGTACGGCATGGGCGCGGAGATCGGCATCAGCACCGACAAGGTCGGCGCCCGCGGGCCGATGGGACTCGACGAACTTTGCAGCTACAAGTGGCAGGGCTACGGCTCAGGCCAGGTCCGGGCCTGAAGAAAGGATTCAAAGAATTCGGCGCGGAAGGATCCGAGGATCCGACCGCGCCGAGTTTTCGAGGGCCGCCACTTCGATCCAGGCAGCGAGGGGAGCCGGGCCCGTGGGGCAGGTCGCCGGGAGTCCGTTAAGCCGCCGCCGGAGCCGGGCTGCCGAAGCCCGGCAGCTTCGGGGGCACCGGCTTGATCACCTCGGGGAGCGGGGTGGAGGCCTGGGCGCCACTGGGCGGATCGGCCTTGTCAGGCCCCGACGAATGCGGGGTGAAGGTGCCGGTCCGCACGATTTCGGCGACCTGTGAACCCTCAAGCGTCTCGTGCTCGAGCAGGGCGTTGGCGACCAATTCCACCTTGTCGCGATATTCGTTCAGGATGTCGCTGGCCGTCTTGAAGCCGGCGTCGATGATGCGCTTGACCTCGGCGTCGATCCGCTGGGCCGTCGCCTCGCTGTACTCCTTGGACCGCATCATGTCGCGGCCGAGAAAGACGTATTCCTGGGACTCCCCATACAGCACCATGCCCAACTCGTCGCTCATGCCCCAGTGCATCACCATGGCCTTGGCCATCGAGGTGGCCTGCTGGATGTCGCCCGAGGCGCCGCTGGAAATGTCGTCGGTGAACATCTGCTCGGCGATCCGACCGGCCATGGTCACGGCGATCAGGTCGTTGAGTTCCTTGCGACGGCGGTTGTGGATGTCTTCTTTCGGGAGGTACATCGTCGCTCCGAGGGCCTGACCCCGGGGGATGATGGTCACCTTGTGGAGGGGGTGGGTGTGCTTCAGCACCACGTTCACGATGGCGTGGCCGGCCTCGTGCCATGCGGTCCCCTTCTTCTCCTCTTCCGACATGGCCATGCTGCGGCGCTCGCGCCCCCAGCGCACCTTGTCGCGGGCCTCCTCGAGCTCGTCCATGCCGATGGACTTCTTGCCCGTGCGTGCCGCCAACAGGGCCGCTTCGTTCAGCAGGTTGGCCAGTTCAGCGCCCGAGAAACCCGGGGTGCCCCGGGCGATCACCGAAAGGTCGACCGCGCCGTCGAGCTTCACATTCTTGGCGTGCACCTTGAGGATCGCCTCGCGACCGCGCACATCGGGGAGGTTGACCGTCACCTGGCGATCGAAACGTCCGGGGCGGAGCAGGGCGGGGTCGAGCACATCGGGCCGGTTGGTGGCCGCGATGATGATGATGCCCTCCTGGGTGTCGAAGCCGTCCATCTCGACGAGCAGTGCATTCAGGGTCTGCTCGCGTTCGTCGTTGCCGCCACCGAGGCCATGGCCGCGGCTGCGACCCACCGCGTCGATCTCATCGATGAAGATCAGGCACGGGGTGTTCTTGCGGGCCTGCTCGAACATGTCGCGAACACGGCTGGCACCGACGCCCACGAACATCTCCACGAAATCGGAACCGCTGATGCTGAAGAAGCTCGCATCGGCCTCGCCAGCGATGGCCTTGGCCAGGAGCGTCTTGCCGGTTCCGGGAGGGCCGACCATCAGGATGCCCTTGGGAATGCGGCCGCCGAGCTTCTGGAACTTCTTCGGATCACGCAGGAATTCCACCAACTCGGACACCTCGTCCTTGGCCTCTTCGACACCGGCGACATCCTTGAAGGTGGTCTTGTTGCGGTCCTTGGTGAGCAGCCGGGCCTTGGATTTGCCGAAGCTCAGGGCCCCCTTGCCGGCGGCCTTGATCTGCCGCAGGAAGATGAACCAGATGAGCACACCGCCCAGGATCAGCGGGGCCGCGCTCATGAAGAACGTCGTCCAATTGCCGGTGCGCTCCACGGAACGGAAGCCATGGACCTTGTAGAGATCGCGCAGATCCGCGTCGGTGACCAGCATCTCCACCCGGAAGGGGACGAGGTTCGTCGATTTCGCATCCGGTTGGTAGGAACCGCGGATGGTCTGCAGGGCCTGGGGAGGAGGATTGATCTCGATGAGGCCGCCGCGCACCTGATTGGTGGCGATCAGTTGGAAGAATTCCTGGGGCGTGAGATTCTTTTCACCCAGGGCACGCGTCTGCCGGGTCCAGAAGACCAACGCCAGACCCAGCAGGATCAGCGCAGGCCAGATCAACCAATTCTGGTTGGGAATCTTGGGCTCCCCTGGTCGGTTACCTCGGCTGCCCTGCGGAGAAAGGTCTTCTGACATGAATGATGCTGTCACCGTACCAGCCAACGGATGCCTGCGCAAATGTTGGATGACTCGGATTCCGCAGGAGACCGCCGACCGCGAATGGAAAGCGGGCCTCTCGTCCGTCGTTTCCCCGGAGTCATGGCTTCCCGCCGACCGGGTCGCCAGTCCATGATCTCCGGATTCCATGCCTTGGTCGCAACCTCTCGATCCCTTGGGCAACCCGTGGCTCTCCACCGGCGTCGCGGCGATTCCAGTGCTGCTCCTCTTGGGGCTGGTCGCCTGGGGGCGACTCCGCGTGGGAGTCGCCGCACTCCTGGCCTTGGGGGCGGCCCTGGGCGTCGCGTTGTTCGCGTTCCGGATGCCCGCCCCGGCCGCCCTGGGCGCGGCGGCCTACGGGGGAGCCTATGGATTGTTCCCGATAGGCTGGATCGTCCTGAACGTGATGTTCCTGCATGCCCTGACGGTCCGCTCGGGGCTGTTCCAGGAGCTGAAAGACCAATTGCTGAGGCTGGCCCCAGACCCTCGGATCCAGGTCATCCTCATCGCCTTCTGCTTCGGCGCTTTCATCGAGGGTGCGGCAGGATTCGGGGCCCCGGTGGCGATCACCGCGGCACTGCTGATCCAACTCGGGTTTTCCCCGATCCATGCGAGCGGCCTGTCGCTGATCGCCAACACGGCACCGGTGGCCTTCGGCAGCATCGGCATCCCGATCACCACTTTGGCGCAGGTGACAGACCTCGACGTGCTCAAGCTTTCCGCGATGGCCGGACGTCAATTGCCGGTCTTCTCGGCCATCATCCCTCTCTGGATCGTCGGCGCGATGTCCGGCTGGCGCGGCGTGCGGGAAGTCTGGCCGGTGGCGCTCGTGGCGGGAGTGTCTTTCGCCGTGATGCAATTCCTGGTCAGCAACCTGCACGGACCGTGGCTGGTGGACTCGATCTCGGCGCTGGTCAGCCTCGGGGCGGTGCTGTGGATGCTGGGACGGCGGCGTCAGCACCCGGCACCGGGCAAGCCGGTCTCCGGCAGCGAGGCGGGCTCCGGGGCCCGACAGGCCAAACGAGGTTGGTGGAAGCCCTGGTTGCCCTGGGGCATCCTCACGGTGGCCATCTTCACCTGGGGCACGCGTCCGGTGAAGGAGTCGCTGGACCGTTGGGCGGCCCCCTCGTTCCCCGTGCCGGGCATCCACCAGCGGGTGATGCGCACACCCCCGGTGGTCGCGGTCGCCAAGGTGGAGAAGGTGGAATTGCGCCTCAACCTGCTTTCGGCCACGGGGACCGGGATCCTGTTGGCGGCGGTCATGAGCGGTGCCTTCATGGGATATTCCGCCCGCCAACTGCTGAGGATCTGGTGGGAGACCGTGCTGGCGGTGCGACCTTCGCTCCTGACCATCGCGGCCATGCTGGCCCTCGGGAACGTCACGAAGCTGTCCGGGGCCGATGCCACGCTCGGGCTGGCGCTGGCGAAGACCGGGGTGTTCTACCCGTTCTTCGGAACCCTGCTGGGCTGGTTGGGTGTGGCCCTCACCGGTTCCGATACCGCCTCGAATGTGCTCTTCGGGTCTCTTCAGAGGATCACCGCCGAACAACTCGGCCTGAGCCCGTATCTGATGTGCGCGGCCAATTCGACCGGAGGGGTGATGGGCAAGATGATCGACGCTCAGAGCATCGTGGTCGCGGGCATCTCGGCACAGGCCCACGGGGAGGAGGGGAAGATCCTGCGGTTCGTGTTCTGGCACTCGCTGATGCTGGCCGCGCTCATCAGCGCCTGGGTGGCGGCCCAGGCCTATTGGCCGGTCCTGCAACCGACCGTGGTCCGGTGAGCCGACCGGGATGGCCTCATTCGGCCATCGTCTGCGGATCGATCCCGACCGAGCGACACCAGTCGCGGTAGGCGAACGGGGAGATCTCGCTCGGCTTGATCTCGCTGCGGCCACCCCAGAACACGTTGGTGTATCCGATGGGGATGCCCGCCTCGGCCAAGTGCTGATCGATGGCGGCCTTGTGGGCCAGAACGGTGGCTTTGTCGGTGCCATGGGCCACACCCATGATGTTCACGTTGCGGAACTCCGGCCCACCCTCCCGCCAATAGGCGTGGGTCATGATGTAGTGCCGACCGACCTCGCGGCCGGCGGCCTCTTCCATGCCGACAGGCACGGCCCAGTGGAAGAGCGCGTTGAACTTGGTGACCCGTTCGCCGGAGGCGAGCGGCTTCACGTGCTCGAGGAAGGTGCTGAAGCGACCGATGACCTTGCGGCGGTTGAGGTCTTCGGCGACCGCATGGAATTCGTCGATGGCGAGACCAGCCTCGGCGGCGCGCGCGGCCCAAAGATCGACGGTGAGTTCCTCGGGTGTGAACTCGCGCTTGAGGGCGGTCAGCACCCGCCACTCGGTGTCAGAGAGCTGGGTCACGCCGACGGCGATCGAATCGGCCGGTTCATCGGCCCGAGCACCCGGTTCCATGCCCCGCCGCCGGACATGGCCGACCCCCAGGGCGAAAAGCTTCTTGGCGGACATCAATCGGTAATGCTCGGCACCGATGTGCCTCGCCAAATGGGCCGCATGCTTCTCGAGGGAATAGCCCTGCGGGACCTTGAGGGTCGTCCACAGTTTGTAATTCGAGCCCGGGGTTGCCGCATCGGTGGATCGCAGGACCACGTGACCGCTGAAGGGGTCCTTCTGGAAGAGCGTGTCGAAAGCGCTGTCGAGCCGATCGGCGGGAACCTGCCACGCACACAGCGCCCCTTCGGCAAGGCTGGTGGCGAGGAGCGTCTGCCGGATCCGGCGGATCACTCCGGCACCGAGCATCGCCCGCAACCGCTCCAGCACGGTCTCCGTCGGCACCCCGGACAGTCGGCCGATCTCCCCGATGGGGTCGCGCGGATAGCCTTGGATGCGGTCTTCGCTGATCGCGAGAATGCGGGCATTGATGGGATCAGTGGTCTCGATGGGCACGAAGTCGGGCATGGAACTCTGGGGGATCAGAACGTCGATGGGGAGGATTCGGCGATGAGTCTGGATCGCTGACGGACCGGCGTCAGCCGAACAGGCCTGCAGCACCGACTCAGACCTTGCGGTTCGGGTACAGCTTGGCCACGAGGTCGGCGTAGCCGTTGAGGTATTGCGTGGGGATCCGCAGACCGGTGTCCACGACCCGCTCCGTGGCCTGGCTCCAACGGGGATGCGGCACCTGCGGATCGACGTTGGACTCGAAGGGATACTCGCGCGGATTGAGCGTCTCCCAGAGCGTCGTCGGCTGTTTGTTGGTGAACTCGATGCGGACGATGCTCTTGATGCTCTTGTAGCCGTACTTCCAGGGCACCACGAGGCGCACGGGCGCGCCATTCTGCTTTGGCAGGGGTTTCCCGTAGAGGCCGGTGGCCAAAAGGGTGAGCGGATGCAGGGCCTCGTCGAGACGCAGGCCTTCGGTGTAGGGCCAGGGGTAGTCAGGCAACCGGGCGATGCCGGGCATCTCCTCGGGGCGCAGGACGGTGGTGAAGGCGACGAACTTCGCCTCGGGCTTGGGTTTGGCCTTGGCGATGAGGGCGGCCAGCGGAAACCCGTTCCAAGGGACCACCATCGACCACGCTTCGACACACCGGAACCGGTAGACCCGTTCCTCATGGGCGAAGCCCTCCAGCAGGTCGGGCAACCCGAGCTTCATGGGGTTCTCGCACAGGCCGTTCACCTCGAGGGTCCAGGGATCGGTCCGGAATTTCCCCACCAGTTCACGCACGCGGGTCTTGGTGGTGCTGAACTCGTAGAAGTTGTTGTAACCGATGGCCGCGTCTTCGTCGGAGAGACGGGCCGCAGGATTGAACTCCGGATTGCGTTTGCCGGGCGAGAACACCGCCGCCTTGGCGGCTTGGGGCGACTGGCCCAGGGCGGGGAGTCCCACAGCCAGGCCGCCACCGACGAATCCCATCGCGCGGAGGAATTCGCGACGTCGGAGATACACGGACTCCGGTGTGATGGCGCTGTCGGGCAGATGCCACGGGGGACGGACGATCACGTTGGCCATGGAAGGAAGAATGGCTGGGTTGGAGCGTTCTGCACTTTTTTTGTGAAGGCCACCGCTGGATCAGCCGCGGTGGAGGAGGCTCCACGGGTCGAGGGTCCGCCCACCCCGGGCTCTCCAGGCCTCGGTCTGTTTTTCCAAGTCCGATGCCAGTCGCGGATCGAGGAGCAAAATCACCTTGATGAAGCGCTTCTCCAATTCGGAGACGGGAAGGATCGGCAGATGACTTCCCGGGGTGAGGCGCCCCACCCCCGTGCCGGACGGATCGAGGACGAAATCGATGCCATCGAATCCGTCCCGACCCAATCCGCAATGGTTCAGGAGCAGGTTGCCGCCAGAACCCATCCCGTAGCCGCACAATCGCTGCCCCGACGAGCGGATCTCGCGGATCTGCGCGAGGAGCGCTTCGCGACCGGACTCTATTCCGGATCCGAGCCTCTCCCAGAAGGCCCAGGTGTTCGACCCACGGGAATCCTCCTGGGCGATCCATCGCGCCACGGACTCACCGATGGGGAACTCGCCCGGATGCCCGATGAAAACTCGGATGGCCTCGGGCCCGGCCGGGCATTGCTCGACCTGAACCGCCTCCAACCCATGGGCCCGGAGGTGGTGGCGGATCGAATGGACGGTGAAGAGGAAGGCTTGTCGGGGGTGGATCGTTCCGAACAACCCGGGAGCATCGAGATCACCGGCGTAGGGAAACTGGACGGCGGCACCGCCCCGAGGGGGCAAGGAGGCCTTCAGACCGCGGAGGTATCGGGCCAGGGAAGCGGTCTCGGCGACCGGCGAAGGCGTCTCGGCCGGGGGCAGACCCGGAGGCGGCGGTTCGGCACGCTGCAGGGTGCCGCAGGCGGGGCAGAACGCCACACGCCACGACCACCGCGGTTCGTCCTCTCCCAGTTCATAAGGCTCGAGCAGGCGGTCGTTCAAAGGCTGGCAACCCAGGTCCAGGACGACTCGCATCCCATCGGCGAGGCAGGCGTGGCAATGAAGGCTCATGGAGCAGGAGGTTCCGGAAGCGTCACTCGCGGCAGGCAGATTCCGACCCGCGGTCAGAGATCATGAGATCCGGTGGGGAGCGTTTCGATCCGGTGGTTTTTATGGACGTCGGAAGTGACCGGGGATATTCGCGCGAACAGCAGGGCTCCGCTCCCCGTGATCAGCGCGTTCAGGAGAAGCAATTCGAAGCCGAAACGATAGCCGTGGAACCAGGCCACCGACCGCTGGTCGATCCACGCACACAATCCGATCGAGCCCAGGGCGATCCAGGGCAGGGGTCTGCCCGACAGCCGGACCCGGCTGAACAATCCGAGCGTGAACAGGCCGAGCAGCGGTCCGTAGGTGTAACTGGCCAACTTGAGCACCAGGTCGATCACCGCGAAATGGGAGGCCAGCCACTGGATGAGCAGGAGGGTCAGGAACATCACCGCGGCGAAGGCGGTGTGCACCCGGCGCCGGATCCGACCACGGGATTCCTCGGAAAGATCGCGGCGCCGCTCGAAACCCAGGAAATCGACGCAAAGGCTCGTCGTCAACGAGGTCAGCACCGAGTCGGCGCTGTTGAAGGTGGCGGCGGTCAGCCCGAGCACGAACACCACCGCCGCCGGGGTTCCCAGATGTCCCAGAGCGATGCGCGGGAACAGTTCGTCGGTCCGCGCAGGCAGCGGAATCGCGCGCAGCTCGGCGAACCGGAACAACAGCGCTCCCAGCACCAGGATGGCGACTGTCACGAGCACCATCACCGGGGTGAAGAGCCAGAGGTTTTTCCGGGCCTCGGGAAGGGTTCGGCACGAGAGCGTCTTCTGCATGTTGTTCTGGTCGAGCCCGGTCATGACCACCGCGAGGGCCGCACCACTGACCAGTTGCTTCCAGAAGAATCCGGGAGAACGCCAGTCGCCGTTGAACACGGTGCTCTCGGGGCCGCGGGAGAGATTCAGCACGAGATCCGACACGTTCCAGTCGAGTCCCACCATCAGGGCCGCGATGCTCAGCACGACGCCCAGCACCAGGAAACCGCTCTGGAACAGGTCGGTCCAAACGAGGGTCTGGATGCCGCCGCGGAGCGTGTAGATCAGGATCAACAGGATGGCCGAACCGGCCGTGGCCCAGAAGGGGACGCCCCATCCCTGGAACACGAAGGTCTGGAAGACGGTCACGGCGAGGTAAAGTCGCGCCGCCGAGCCCAGCAACCGCGACACGAGGAAGAACCCGGAACCGGTCCTCTGGGCGGTGAGGTCGAAGCGTTGACCGAGGAATTCGTAGATCGAGGTGAGCCGGAGTCGGTAGTACTGCGGCAGGAGCACCGTGCCTATCAGCGCATAACCGATGCAGTAGCCCAGCACCAGTTGCAGGTAGCCGAAGTGATCGGTGGCCACCTTGCCTGGAACCGAAATGTAGCTGACTCCGGAAAGCGTGTCCCCGATGAGTCCCAGGGCCACCCAGACCCAGGGAGATCGGCGGTTGCCGGTGAAATAACCGGCGTTGTCCGCCCGACGCCCTGTCCACCAGGCCACCGTCAACAGCGCGGCGAAATAGGCGCCCACGCAGGTCAGGATCGTCGCCGGTTGCACGGGCTCCAGACAACCACGGGTGGCGGGTCCGGGGCACGCGGAAAGTCGAGCCGATCCCCGACCGCCGCTCGGTGAACACGGAAAACGATTAGGCCCATCACTGATCAGGCTTTCTCGGCTTCCCAGAAGGCATGGCTGCTGATAGCCAGTCGGTATGCACTCCTATCAGGTCATCCGCGAGGTCCTCCAGACCACCAGTGCCAAGCAGATCGCCGCCGACATGGGCCTTTCGCTTTCCCTCATCTACAAATGGGCCGAAAAACCCGACCCCGATGCCGCGACGGCCTCGCACAATCCGCTGGATCGGATGGATCAACTGATGAGGAGCTCGCGGGACCTCCGGTTGATCCATTGGCTTTGCCAGCGGGCGGGCGGATTCTTCATCCGGAATCCGAAGAACCATCACACGCACCCGGAACACCTGATCCCGGCGACCAACGGCGTGGTCCAGGAGTTCGCCGACCTGCTGGCCGTCATCGCGAGTGCCGCCGCCGACAATCGCATCGACCCGGCCGAGTCCGCCAAGATACGGAGCCGGTGGGAGGAACTGAAGCGCTCCACGGAGACCTTTGTCTCGTGCTGCGAGGCGGGCAATTTCCACGCACTGGAGAAGGATTCTCCGTGAACGAGGCCCGCTTCCCCATCGATTGTCGCCTCCGGTGATCGAACGGTCACCGGCCTCGGCGGCATCTGCAGGGCCGGCTCAATCGAGGCCGCAGAGCGGAGGCTGTTGATCTTCGCGGCGGTCGGCAGCGTCTGCTCCCGCAAGCGGATCGGAGACGGGGTCGGCTCCCCGGCGAGCGGCAGGACGGGCGACCGGCGGAGTCTCCAGCAGTCCACGCTGCCAGGGCATCAATTCGCTCCAAGCCTCGGGATCGTTGCGGCCCAAGGCATACAGAGTGGCCTTGGAAGCGATCAGCGTGGGATCGATGCCCAGTTCCCGCGCATGGGCATCGCGGACCTTGGCCAGGCGATCGGACACATCCAGCTCGGCCCGGGTCATCCGACGGGAGTGCACACGGATCGGGCGGGGCAGGCGGTTTTCAGGCACCTCGAGTCCGCGCTGGATGGCCTCCAGAAGGCCGGCCCGTCGCTTGGAAGTCAGGAAGTGCGGCAGATTCAGGCCGCGAGTGGAGCGGGTCTCCGCGGCCGCGGCGGCCAATTCGGCCATCTGTTCGTGCTTGAGGATGAAGAACGGCGGACGGCCGGTGCGCAGCGCATCTTTCTCGCGCCAATGCCACACCTCGCGCAGGACGGCCAGTCCCAGCGAGTCGAGCTTGTCGTGTCCTTTCGAGCGCCAGACGGTGTTGTCGTCGATGCGCTCGGGTTGGCAGCAGTCTCGGATGAGGCGCTCGCATACCTGCCGATGCCACTCGACGCGGCCCAGGGACTCGAGACGCCGCTGGAGGGATTCCCGGAGCGGGAAGAGGTGGCGCACATCGTTCAACGCATAGTCGACCATGGCGGACGTCAGCGGGCGGCGCCCCCAGTTGGCCTTTTGGGATCCCTTCTCCAGCGTGATGCCCAGGTGGGTGTTGAGGGCGTCATTGAGGCCGAAGCGGGTCTCGCCGACCAGTCGGGCCGCGAGCATCGTGTCGAAGATGTTGCTGGGCTTGAAGTGGTGCCCACGGAAGAGCAACCGAAGGTCGTAGTCGGCGGCGTGGAAGATGATGCAATGGTCATCCATGGCCTCCCAGAGAGGCTCCAGATGCAGGTCGGCCAGCGGGTCCACCAGGAATTCCCCGCCGGGCACCCCGACCTGGAGCAGGCACAGTTTCTCGGGATAGGCGTGCAGGGAGTCGGCCTCGGTATCCAAGGCGACCCAGTCCGACTCGCTCACTCTCGACGCGAGTTCCCGCAGTTCGGCGGTGGTGCTGATCACAGGCGGACAATCTGGCCCAGGCAAAAACCGAGGTGAAGCCGGAATTGCGCCGGAATCACCGGTGATTTCCGGCGACCCTGGATCCTGACCCTGCCGATCGATGCAACCGGCACTCCGCCCGCATGCCGCTACCCGGCGAATCCAGCCGTGGGCTCGTGCTCCGCGGGTCAGGCGACCGGAGTTTTCGAAGACCCGCCCCGGGCCTGGAAGCGGCGGAAAGCCTGCAACTCGGCCGGATGTTCCTTCCAATAACCCACGAGCGCCGTGAGCGCGGCCAAGGTCTGTGGCGTGAGGTGGTGCTCGATGTCCTCGACCTCGCGCTCGACCGTCTCGGGACCGAGGCCCAACAAGGTGAGCAACTCGGTCAGCGTACGGTGCCGATCCTTGATGTGGGCGGCGACGGCCGCACCCTCCGAGGTCAGGGTGAATCCGCGGTAACGCTGGTAGTTGACGAAGCCCCGCTTCGCGAGGCGACGAACCATGTTGGAGACCGTCGAGGAGCTGAGGCCCAGTTCCTCGGCCAGGTCGCTGACACGGGCGTACCCGTTCCGCTCGACCAGCTCCTGGATGCGCTCAAGATGGTCCTCGGTCGATTCGGAGCGGGAAGCCGGCGGGTTTCCGGATGCGTCACGACGGCTCATGGTCTGCGGGATGAGGGTCGGTCAACGGCTCAACTGCCGGGTCGCCGCGGTACGGAGGCGCGGATCGGATGCACCGGTCAACTGGGTCAACCAGGAGCCGCTCGGTTGCCCGAAGGCCTCGTGCAGCCAGACGACCTCCAGGGCGGCACGGGGATCCTTCTGGGCCCTGCCCCAGGCGACGGCGGCCGCGAGCACCTCCCGGGCCTCGCGCTGGCGCAGCACCAGTCGGGACTGCTCCTGTTCCCATCCATTGGCCGAGAGGGTCCGGTCGAGCAACTCGTTGTTGGACAGCTTCGTGAGGTCCGGGGCGCGCCGGCGCGGGGACTTGCCCGAGGCGTTCGCGGTCACGCGCCAGACGCGGCCATGCTCCTTGTCGCGGCGCGGATCGCGGAAATCGACCTCGCCGTGCTGGATGATGGGGTTGCTCCAGTCGGCGATGTACAGGGCGCCATCGGGCCCGAGGCGCAGGTCGATCGGCCGGAACGTCACATTGGTGGAGCGAAGCACATCGGGTTGCTCCTGGGTCTGGAAGGACGAGCCGGAGTCCTTCACCGAGAACCGCACGATGCGGTGGGCGCGGAAGTCGCAGGTGATGGCGTTCTCCTGCCATTCCTTCGGGAAGGCGGGGCTGTGGATCACCTCGAGGCTCGCGAATTTGGGATAGTTGCCCGGGCTGATGCTGTCGGCCTCGCGGCGCATGTCGGAGTAGGTGAAGTAGGTCGCGCCATCGACGGCGTGGTAGATGCCCTTGCCGCCGGCGCCGTCGGTGAAGAAGGAATTGCCGTACTGGTCCCAATGGTGGCCCCAGGGATTGCAACCGCCACGGGTGAAGACCGACAGCGTCCAGGAATCGGGATTGAAGCGCCAGATGCCGCCCGAATTGAGCCGTCGCACCCCGTGAGCCGTCTCGATGTGGCTGTGGGTGTAGATCGACTGGTTCATGTAGAGGTGCCCGTCATACCCCCACCGCAGCGTGTGGAGGTTGTGGTGGGTATCCTCGGTGCCGAAACTCGAAAGGGTGACCGTGCGGCGGTCGGCCTTGCCGTCGCCATCGGTATCTTCCAGATGCAGGAGCTGATGACTGGCCGCGACATAACAACCGCCCTTGCCATCCGGCACCACGCCCGTGGGAATGAGCAGGCCGTCGGCGAAGACGGTGTGTCGGTCGGCCTTGCCATCGCCATCGGTGTCTTCGAGGACCACCACCGAATCCACCGCCGGTTGGCCCGGCTTGATCTGCGGATAGACCTCCGAAGAGGCCACCCAGAGGCGCCCCTGCGGGTCCCAGTTCATGTGGATGGGCTTGTGGAGCAGGGGATTCTCGGCCCAAAGGGTGACTTCGATCCCCTCGGCGGTGTCGAAGGTCGGGATGGGCTGCTTCGAGATGCTGGCCCGGGAGTCGGCGGCCGCGCTGGCTTGGGTCGCCTTCTTCGCCAACAGAGCCCGCACCTCGGCGATGGCCTTGGGATCGGATGTCTCGGACGGACGCAGTCCGGCGATCCGGGTGTCCCACTCGGCGATCATCGGATCGAACTGTGGGATCTCGACACTGTTGCGCCCCTGCTCGTGCTTGCGGAAGCCGAAGAGGTAGGTCCAGTTGGCAGGGCGCCAGCGGTGGAAAAACAGCTCATTCTTGTGCTGGATGGCCGAACGGAGCAGGGCGGTATCGGCACCCTTGGCCGGAGGCTGGATCCCGAGGAGCTCGGGGAGGCGGTCGGCGAGCATCCGGTAGCCGGTTTCATTGAGGATGACCGGGCTCTCATAAGTGACCATGCGCAGCATCGAGATGCGCCGCGTCGCGCCGAGGATGTCCACCACCGGGATACCCGAGGTCTTGCCGAGGTTGCCCAAGGCCTCGGCCACTTCATTCAACGCCTTGGAGTGGTTCGAATCGGGGCGTTCCCCCTGCTGCTGGACCGGCGTGAAGAACACGAACCGGACCGGTTGGCCGGTGGCCTCGCGGATGCCGTTCATCAGGCGGCCGGTGTCGGTGATGAACTTCGCCAGATAGGCCGCATGGGCGTCGCCCGGTGGGATATCGGCCAACTCGAGCGCGGCGGTCATGCCATAGCTGAGGATGGCGACCGAGGGCTTGGCGATGGCGACCTGCTCCTGCACACGCTTGAGCCAGCTCTCCTCCGATTTGTTCCAATCGAAACTCGCTCGGGCCTTGCCCATGGGGGTGTCGCCAGCCCACGACAGGTTGCGGAAAGTCAGGCGACGATCGGAGTAGGAGGCGGTCAGCGCCGTCTCCAAGTGTCCGTAGTCGACCTCCCGTTCGAAAAAGGTATCGCCAATGAAGAGCACCCGGTCCCCGTCGTTCAGGGAGAACCGGGCCGGCTCGGCGGCGGGCAGGGCGGGGACACCTCGGCCCAGACCGAGGATCAGGACGCAAAGCCAGAGGCGGATTCGTTGACCGAGGAGCATGCCGCGAGGGTGCCGTCAAAACTCCGATCCGGGAAAGCAGGAAAGAGGACGTTGGACGGCGGATTCCGACGCCCCGGATCGGCGCAGCCCAGACGCATCGGGGGGAGCCTTCTTGATCCCCTCGGAGCGTTGCAGGCACTCTGGGCATCCCATGACCGAGTTCTTCGACACGCACGCCCATTTGGACTTCCCGGACTACGCCGAGGACCTGGAGGCGGTGGTGCAGCGCGCCACGGCGGCGGGGATCACGCGGATCGTCACCATCGGCACCACGCTCGAGGGCAGCGCCCGGGCCGTCGCGATCGCCGAGCGTTTCCCGTCGGTGTTTGCGGCCGTCGGGGTGCACCCGGGGCATGTGGACGAGTCTCCCGAGGAGATTCGGCCGGCGCTGCGCGACCTGGCTCGACATCCGAAAGTGGTGGCGATCGGCGAGACCGGCCTCGATTTCTTCCGCCGCCCGGGCGAGCCCGAACCAGAACCGGTCGCCGATGCGGCCAATCGCCGGAAGCAGGCCTCGCTGTTCCAGCAGCAGCTCGAGGTGGCTTCCGAATTGGAGCTGAACGTCATCATCCACACCCGCGACTCCTTCGCGCCGACCCTGGAGGTCTTCCGACCGTTCGCCGCAACAGTCAAAGGCGTCTTCCACTGCTGGGTCGGCTCGTTGGCCGAGTTGCGCGAGGTCGAGGCGCTGGGATCTCTGGCCAGCTTCACCGGCATCGCGACCTTCAAGAACGGGGCGAATGTGCGCGAGGCGGCCACGGCCGTGACGGGCGGCCATTTCATGCTGGAGACCGACTGCCCATTCCTCGCCCCGGTCCCGTTCCGCGGCAAGCGCTGTGAACCCGCCCATGTCGCCCAGGTCGCCGCGGCCATCGCCGATGTCCGCGGCCTGAGCCTGGAGGCGTTGTCCGCCGAGACCTGCGCCACCGCCCGTCGGTTTTTTCCGAAGCTGGTGTGATCCGCAGGGTGTCTTGGGCGAACCCGGGTGTTCCCCGAGCGGACGGAGTCCCTTCCAGGTCTCACCGCTGCGGAGTCGGTTCCGAATCCGGCCGCAAGGCACGGGATCACTCGAGGTGTAGACAGCGGTAACCGGGCACGTTGGCCTCGATCAGGGAACGCCCGTCGGGGCCCAGCACCAGCAGCGCGGTGGACAAGGCGTCGGACACCGCGGCCTCTGGCCCCATGACTGCCGCGCAGCGGGCCCGCCGCACGGGTTCGCCGGTGCGCGGGTCCAACACATGGCCGAGCTCCTCGCCGCCTTCCGTGAAGGATTTGCCCCAGATGGCGGAAACCGAGAGGGATTCGTCGTGCAGTTCGACCATCCGGGGGATCGGCGTTGCAGAGGAGCCAGCGATCCAACCCGTCGTCGGCGATACCGAATCTCGCGGACCCGGCAGGCCCACCCGCCAAGCGCGTCCGTCCGGGGCGGATCCTCGGGTGACGATGCTGCTGGTGCCCCCGTGCAGCAGTGCATGCGGCACACCCGCCTCGATCAGCAGTTCCAGTGCCCGGTCGAGGGCGTGACCTTTGCCGAGGGCCCCGAGGTCGAGCTCCACGCCGGGGCGATCGAAAGCCACCGAAAACTCCGAGGCATCGAGAGCCACTCGGGACCAACCCGACGCATCGCGCGCCTGACGCAGGGCCTCCGTCGAAGGTCTCGCGCCGGTGCCTCCGACAAACCCCCAGGCCCGCAGCAGGGCACCCACCGTGATGTCGAACGCCCCCTCGGTGGCCTCGGATAGAGCCCGCGCGCGCTCCAGCAATCGGAAGGTGCTCGGCGACACCCGGACCGGACCCGCGGCTGAGCCGGCATTCACCCGGGCGATGTCTGACGAGGCGCGGTAACGGCTGAGGGCCGACTCGAGTGAATCCACCTCATCGAGAGCTTCTTCGCCGGCGGCGCGCAACCGCTCCGGGGTCTGTCCCCAAAGCACCCACTCGAAACGCGTGGCCATCGCATGGCGGGCCAGGCGGAGCGGCTGAGGCATGCCTGCAGTGTCGGTCATCGATGTCCATTCAGCGGGCGGGGACAACGACGGGAAAGGCCAAATCACCGGGACAGGAAGGCCGCAACGCCCGGGGTGACGGTTCAAGGTCGGCCCGTGCGATCCGCCGGGAGCGAACGAGGGTCCCTGAAGGCCCCTGTTCCCAAACGCCACCACCGGGCTTGTCGGGCCTCCGGTGGCGGGTAGGGTGGGGTTCATGGCAAAGGTGCATTCGGTGCTGGCGATGGCGTGTCTGCTGGGAGCGGCGGCGATCGAAGGGGCTGCGGCGCTGCCGCGAAAACTGGCGTCGTCGGTCGAGCGGCTCAAGGCGGTGGGGCCGGAGGGGCAGGGGAATGCGGCGGCGCAGGCCGCCTGGAACGAGGTGGCCAAAGCCAAGGCTTCCCAGATTCCTGACCTGCTCGTGGCGATGGATGGGGCCAACGATTACGCCCTGAACTGGATCCGCGCGGCGGTCGAGGCGGCGGTGCAACGCGAGACGGCGGCCGGTTCCAAGCTGTCGGTGAAATCGCTCGAGACGGTCCTCCGCGACACCCGACATCACCCGCGGGCCCGCCGCCTCGCCTTCGAGTTGATCCAGCGCACGGACGCAACCAAGGCCCAGACCATCCTGCCCGAGTTCTTGCAGGACCCCGGTTCGGAGTTGCGCCGCGAGGCCGTCGCCCAACTCATGGCCACCGCCGCCCGGCAGACCAACGGCACCAAGGCGACCGCGGTGACGACCTACCGTCAGGCCCTCGGATTCGCCCGGGAGGCCGACCAGATCGAGGACATCGCCAAGCGGTTGCAGGACCTCGGAGACAAGGTCGATTTGGCCAAGACCTTCGGCTGGGTTTCGAAGTGGCAGTTGATCGGTCCCTTCGACAACACCGGCGAGGCCGGCTTCGCCAAGGTGTATCCGCCGGAGGAACGCCTCGAGTTGACGGCGGAATTGCCGGGCAAGAGCGGCCCGGTGAAGTGGTTCCCGTACGAGACCCGCAGTGAATACGGCCTGGTCGACTTCAACCAGGCGATCTCGTCCTTGAAGGGGGCCGTGGGCTATGCCGCAACCGAGTTCTGGAGCGAATCCGCCCGCACCGCCCAGGTCCGACTCGGCTGCAAGAACGGATGGAAGGTCTGGGTCAACGGGGCGTTGGTTTTTGGCCGCGACGAGTACCACCGCTCGGCCGAGATCGACCAATACCGCATGCCCGTGACGCTGAAGGCCGGCAAGAACGTGATCCTCGTCAAGTGCGCCCAGAACGAACAGACGCAAGACTGGGCCAAGGAATGGGAATTCCAGCTCCGCGTCACCGACGAGCAAGGCACCCCCATCGTCTCCACCCGCTGACTCCGTTTCCGCAACCCGCTGACCGACCCACGATCCATGAAACTTTCCCTCCTCCTGACCGCAGCCCTCACGGTGGCCGGCTGCCTCGGTGCGGCCGACTGGACCCAGTTCCGTGGCCCGAACGGCGACGGCCTCTCGAGCGAGACCGGTGTGCCCGTGAAGCTGGAACCGTCATCGGTCGCCTGGTCCATCGGCCTGCCGGGCCGGGGGGTGTCGTCGCCACTCATCATCGGCGACAAGGTGCTGGTGACCGCCGGAAGCGGGGCGCGCCAGGACCGTCTGCATGTGCTGTGCTTCCGGCTGTCGGACGGGGCGCTGCTGTGGGAGCGACAGTTCTGGGCGACCGGACGCACGATGACTCACGAGAAGATCGGCGCGGCGACCCCGACGCCGGCCTCGGACGGCAAGGCGATCTACGCGATCTTCTCGTCCAACGACTGCGTGGCTCTTGATCTCGACGGACGCCTGCTGTGGTTCCGTGGCCTCGGCCGCGATTATCCCAATGCGAGCAATTCGCTGGGCATGTCGTCGTCGCTGGTGGTGGTCGATGGCGTGGTGGTCGCCATGGTGGAGAACGACAGCGAATCGTTCACCGCCGG
>CAYLTF010000011.1:46425-52270 GCA_964386625.1 uncultured Akkermansia sp.
GAAGACGGCCGGGTGCAAGTGGTGGATCCGTCGAAGCCCGAGGGCGCGGTGGTGAGCGAACTGGCCCTCGATCAGACGGTGATCGGCACCCCTTCCATCGCGGCGGGTTCGGTGTTCGTGCGGAGCGACTCCCGGCTGGTGCGCCTCGGCGGCTCGGGCCTGCGGTGATCGAGTCGGGGCATCGGCTCAAGGCTTTCCATGGGCTCCGGTTTTCCGGATCATCCACGGCATGAACTCCCGTGCCTGGTGGTGGATCGCCCTCCTGTGCGTTGTCGGTTGTGCCACTTCCGGTGACCGATCGGTGAAACCCACGGCCATGAAATTGCACCTGCGTTCCCAGACGCCCGGTCCCTCGGGCACCCTGGTGGCATCCGAGCGGGTCGAATCCTGGGACCCGCGGCGCACGGCCATCATCGTGTGCGACCTGTGGGATGACCACTGGTGCAAGTCGGCCTCGGCCCGCGTGGGAGAGTTGATCGACCCGATGAATCGCACCCTGAATGCAGCCCGCCAGCAGGGGGTCTTCATCATCCATGCCCCCAGCAGCGTGACGGCTTTCTACCAGGGGACCCCGGCCCGCGAATTGGCCCGCAAAGCTCCTGACGCAGCCACACCACGCCCCTTGGCCACCGCCGAGCGGTGGGGTACCCGGTGGTGCTGGCCCGACGCTTCGCGCGAGGGCGTGCTGCCGATCGACGATTCCGACATGGGATGCTCGTGCACCGGAACCAAGTGCACCGTGCGCGAGGCGTGGACCCGCCAGCACCCGGGACTGCGCATCGAACCCGGTGACGCCCTCACCGACGACGGGCAGGAGACCTGGAACCTGCTCGCCGAGCGCGGCATCGACCACGTCATCCTCTGCGGCGTGCACCTCAACATGTGCGTACTGGGTCGCCCCTTCGCCATCCGTCAGATGGTCCGCATGGGCAAGCAGGTGGCCCTGATCCGCGACCTCACCGACACGATGTACAACCCGGAACGGCCGCCCGGGGTGGATCACTTCACCGGCACCGACCGGGTGGTCGCGCACATCGAGAGATACTGGTGCCCGTCGTTCACCAGCGCCGACATCACCGGCGGCCGACCCTTCCGGTTCCGCGAGGACCGCCGCTGAACGCCACCGGCGGCATTGACGCCTTCCTCCCGGACCGGTTCTGTTGAACGACATCATGGCCAAGCCCGTCGCCTGCCTGCTGTGCCGCCATGAGCGGACCACCGAAGTCGATCGCCTCACCCCCGAGGAGATCGGCCGCCTGTGGAACTATTTCGGCGTGACCCTCGGCCCCGAGGCGCAGGCCTCGTTCCAAGGTGCGGCACGGGTGACCCAACACCGCTGCGCCGCCTGCGGGTTCGAGTTCTTCGACCCGGTGCTGCCTGGCAACGGGGCCTTCTATTCCGACCTGCAGACGCAGGTCGCGCGGTACTATCCCGGTGACAGCCCGTCGTTCTTGCACGCGATCGGCCTCGCGGTGCGTTCCGGTGCCCGCGACTGCATGGACCTCGGGTGCGGCGATGGCGGGTTTCTCGACCTGGCCCGGTCCAAGGGCATCGAAACCCATGGCCTCGACCTGAATCCGAAGGCGGTGGCCGCGGCCCAGGCCAAGGGGCACGACGTCCACGCCTCGACCGCGGAGGCCTTTGCCCAAAGTCACTCGGGCCGGCAATTCTCGCTCGTGACCGCCTTCGAGGTGATGGAACACGTCCCCGATCCGGTGGCGTTCTTCCGGGATGCGGCCCGCTTGGTTGCGCCGGGGGGCCACCTGGTGATCTCGGTCCCGCACGGACAAGGTGTCTATCGCTGGTGGACGCTCGAGCCCTGCCAGTGGCCGCCGCATCACATCACGCACTGGCGTCGCTCCGACCTGGAGCGACTCGGCCAGCAGCACCGACTGGAGCCGGTCTGGTTCGGTGCGGATCCGCTGCGCGGCGTGCAGGTGCGCTTGAGCCTGCAGACGCAGGGCGAGCTCGAACACCTCCTGGGTCGCAGGCCGACAAAGCCCGGGCGATTCTGGACCGAACTGATGACCTTCCTGTACCGGGCCGGCCTCTGCCGGCACTACCTGCGCTGGGGCACCAGTCTCCATGCGCATTACCGCAAGCCGATGGACCCCAAGTCGGCCTGAACCGGTGTCTGCGAGGTCACCCGGCTTTCCACCGGCGTCGCAGGTCCATCAGGCGGCGCGTGGCGCGGAATGACAGCCAGTCGAGGCCGGGCGGCCGCGAGGGCAGGGGACGTCGGGGCAGCAGGGGTTGGCCGGCGATGTGCTGCAGGAATCCGGCGAAGGTCTCGCGGTAGACCGCCGAAGCATGGCCGCGGACCCGGTCGACGCACCTCTCGCGGACGGCTTCGATGCGTGCGGTCGGCCATCGGGCCAAGTCGGTGATCAACGCGGCCAAGGCGGCCATGTCTCCAGCCGGATAGGCGAGCACCGGATCGACCTCCGCCGCATACCGGTCGCCACCACTGCCGATGGCCGGATGGACGGGGACCACGCCGGCGGCCATGGCCTCCAGCAAGGCGATGGGGGTCCCCTCGTAATCGCTGACGAAGAGCAGGGCGTCCCAGCCCGAGAGGATGCTCCAATATTCGCCCCCCGACTTGCGTCCGTGGAAGAGGAAGCGCGCGCGATCGGGCAATCGCTCTTCAAGCCACGGGCGCTCGGGCCCGTCGCCCAGGAATTCGAGACGATAGTCGAGGCCCGCCGCATCCAAGCGCGACACCAGGTCGGGAATCCGGTCGATCCGCTTCTGTTCATGGGCGAGGCGACCGCAGAAGCCGAGTCGGAGGGGGCGGCCCCAGGGACGGGCAGGGGAGGGAAGATCCGCAGGGGGGTCGATGGGATACAGCACCCGAAGCAGGCGGTCCGACGACAGGTCGGGCCGGGCCTGCATGACGCGCTCGGCGATCCGGTCGTTGACGCAGGCAAAGCCGTCGGCCCAGTGAGCGCGGGTCTGCAACTGCTCATCGAGTCCCGGCGTGTCGCTGTGGAGGTAGAGGATGCGTCGGGCCGGCGGGAACAGGTCGTCGAAGTACGGCCATCCCCAGGTCGTGTGATAGACCACCACGTCGGGCCTCCATCCGGGGAAGGCCTCGGACACCTTTCGGCGGGCCTGCCGGATGGAGAAGGTGTCCCGGAATCCCAGGAAATGGGCTCGCGGCCAACCGGGCACGGGGTCTTCCCAGAACACCAGGAACCGGGAATCGATGCCATGCGCGGCGTCGGTCTCGTGGTGCGAACGCAACACCGACTCGACCCCCCCGAGACCCGCGAACTGCGTGCCGATCGACAGCACCTTCAACGGGTTTGCCGGAGGGGCGGGAGCAGGGACGGACGATTCGGTCGGACTCATGCAGGCGGGTTCCAGCCCTGGGCTCATCCCGCCAGGTCGATCCACACTCGGCCGTCCTGGGTACGGGTCGGAAAACGCCGCAGCGGCTTGTCAGGCCGGGTCAGGCCGGCGCCCGTGCGGGCATCGTAGGCCCATCCGTGCAGCGGGCAGTGCAGGGTGCAGCCATCCAGGAATCCCGAACCCATCGAGCCGCCCCGATGCGGGCAGGCGTCCTCGACGGCGTGGAACCCGTCATCCAGGCGAACCAAGGCGATCCGAAGTCCTCGCGCCTCGACGGTCCGGCAGTTTCCGGGAGACAGACTCGCGGCATCGGCCACATCGCACCAAGTATCCATGAGCCCAAATAGCCACCGGACCCGCCCTGAATGCAAGCTCACCGAGCGGACGGGCGATACCCCCAACACGGTTCTTCAGCCGAAGCGTGGATGCCACTTGGCACCAGCCGAGGCGAGGGTAGTTTCCACGCATTGCCATCATGATGCGCCATGCTTTGTCCGGGCTTTGCCTGGGAATCCTCACCGCGGTCGCCCAGAACGGGGACAAACCGGGCGAGGCCCAACGCGAAGTGGTTCCCGCCGACCGGATCCCGCCGGCCCCGGTGCTTTCGCCGGCCGACCAGATCCGCTCCTTCCGGCTGCCGCCTGGATTCTCGGCCGAGTTGGTGGCCGCCGAGCCGCTGGTGCACTCGCCAGTGGCGGTGGAGTTCGATCCCCAGGGGCGCCTATGGGTGGTGGAAATGACCGGATACATGCCCGATCCCGAGGCTCGCGGGGAGGCCAACCCGACCGGGTCCATCGCCATCCTCACCGACACCGACGGCGACGGGCGCATGGATACCCGCACGGTTTTCGCCGACCAGCTGGTGATGCCGAGGGCCCTGCACCTGACCCATGGCGGAGCGCTGGTGGCCGAGCCTCCGAAACTCTGGTGGATGAAGGACACCGACGGCGACGGCAAGGCCGACCAGAAGGTCCTCGTCGCCAGCGACTACGCCACGCAGAACGATCCGGCACTGGGGCTCAAGTCGAACCCCGAGCACGCGAGCAACGGATTGCTCCGCAACCTCGACAACTGGATCTACTCGGCGAACCACACCGTCCGATTCCGCAACACCGCGGGCCCGCAGGCGGCAGGTTCACCGCCAACCTGGATCCGCGAAGACACGGTGACCCGGGGCCAGTGGGGCATCAGTCACGACGATGTGGGTCGGCTGTTCTACAATTCGAATTCCGACCAGATCCGGGGCGATCTGTTGCCAGCCCATTACCTGTCCCGGAATCCGAACCTGAAGTCGGCATCGGGCGTGAATGCCCAGTTGGCCAAGTCGCAGCAGGTATGGCCGTCGCGCGTGAATCCCGGCGTCAATCGCGGCTACCAGCCCAACACGCTGACGCCCGAGGGCAAGCTCGCCAATTTCACGGCCGCTTGCGCCCCGCTGGTGTACCGGGGCGACCAGTTCCCGGAGGACTTCCGCGGCGACGTGTTCCTGTGCGAGCCGAGCGCGAACCTCATCCGGCGCAACAAGCTGAGTGAGCAGGACGGGGTGATCACGGCGACCAACGCCTACGAGTCGGACGAGTTCCTGACCTCCACCGACGAGCGGTTCCGTCCGGTCCATCTGCAGAACGGACCCGACGGTGCGCTCTACGTGGTGGACATGGCCAGGGGACTCATCCAGCACCGCATCTACCTGACGAGCTACCTGCGCAAGCAGATCGAGTCGCGGGGGCTGCAGGCGCCGACCGATCTCGGGCGCATCTACCGCATCGTCCATTCGGCGAGGCTTCCGGACCGCAAGGCCCGGCTGACGGAGAAGCCCTCGACACGCGACCTGATGGTCCGCCTGTCCAGCCCCAACGGTTTCTGGCGCGACACGGCCCAGCGATTGCTGGTGGAGAACCCGACACCGGATTCCACGGAGGCGCTGCAGCAGCTGGTGTCCCAGCGCGATTCGGCCTCGCCGTTGGTCCGGCTCCAAGCCCTCTGGACGCTCGAGGGGCAGGGGAGGTTGAACCTGGAGACCCTGCTGTCGGCCCTCGATGACCCCGATGCCCGGGTGAAGTCGGCCGCATTCCGGATCACCGACAGCCTGCCGCCGGGACCGATGCGGGAGTCGGCGTCCGAGCGGATGATCCAGCGGGCACCGTCGGTGCGCGGAGAGGCTCAGATCGCCCTGCTCTGTTCGCTCGGAAACCTCGGCACACCGGCGGCCGACGCGGCGATGCGATTCCTGCTGATGACCGGCCCATCCACACCCTTGCGCCAAGATGCCGCGATCAGCGGGCTCAAAGGACGCGAGTTGGCGTTCCTGGGCGCGTTGCTCACCGATGCCCAATGCGGTCCCGACAAACAGGAACATGCGCCGCTGGTGTCCAAACTCGCGCGGTGCATCGGGGTCTCGGGACGTCCGGCCGACATCGCTGGAGCCCTGAACCTGACGACCCGGCTCAAGGAGACCGACTGGCAATTGACGGCGTTGCTCGACGGATTC
>CAYLTF010000012.1:0-15589 GCA_964386625.1 uncultured Akkermansia sp.
GGGCTGGCCACCGCCTATTACGGGGATGCCGAAGCGGATTTCGATGGCGGATGGAGACTCGGGCTCCGGGGTGCCGTCGCCAAGTCCGCCTCCGGAACCCCGTTCGGCCCCGGGGATTGGGGCGCGATCTCGGCCTGGTCGTGGGCGTTGTCCCGGGCCCTGGACCAATTGAGTCTCGACCCGGCCCTCGACGGGCGTCGGGTGGCCGTCCTCGGGCATTCGCGCCTCGGCAAGACCGCTCTTTGGGCCGGGGCCCGCGACCCCCGCTTCGCCCTGGTGATCGCCAACGAATCCGGGGAAGGCGGGGCGGCCCTGGCCCGGCGGTTCTTCGGCGAGACCACCTTGCGCATCAACACCAGTTTCCCCCACTGGTTCAACGGCCGCTTCAAGGACTACAACCATCGGATTGCCGATCTGCCGGTGGACCAGCACGAATTGGTGGCGCTGGTGGCTCCCCGCCCGGTGTACATCGCCAGCGCCGAAGAGGACCGCTGGGCGGACCCCCGGGGTGAATACCTGAGCGGCTGGCACGCCAGCGAAGTCTATCGTTTGCTGGGCAAGGACGGTCTGCCGGGGCCGGAATCTCCGATGGTGAACGTGTCGGTCGGGGATGCGGTCGGCTACCATGTGCGACCGGGTGCTCACGCATTGACGGAGATCGACTGGGAATTCTATCTCCGCTTCGCCGATCGCCATCTCCGCGCTTCGACACGCTGAATCCTGAACCCCTGTGATCCGATGAAGACTCTGTTCCGAACATTCGCCCTGCTCTGCTGCCTGTTGGAAACCACCGTCGCCCAGGACTGGGCCAAGCCGCGGCTCGAGAAGTCACCCCGACACCTGGAGTGGGTCACCGTCCGCCACGGCGACCGGGAGGTCCGCTGCTGGGTGGCCTATCCCGAGGTGAAAGACAAGGCCACGGCGGTCGTGGTCATCCATGAGATCTTCGGGCTGACCGACTGGGTCCGGGGCGTGGCCGATCAATTGGCGGAAGCCGGCTACATCGCCATCGCGCCAGACCTGCTTTCTGGGGCGGGTCCCCGTGGGGGCGGCACCGAGTCGCTGGGAGGTCCCGACGGAGCGCGAGCCAAGATCTCCTCGCTGCCGCCCGACCAGGTCACGGCCGACCTGAAGGCGGCCTGCGACTACGTCCAGAAGCTCCCGGCCTGCAACGGCACGGTGGCCGTTGCCGGCTTCTGCTGGGGTGGCAGTCAGACCTTCCGGTTCGTGAACCAGCATCCCGGGGTCAAGGCGGGCCTGGTGTTCTACGGCTCCGGCAGCGAGGTCGAGCGGGACTTGGTCAACATCCAGGCTCCCGTGTACGGCTTTTATGGCGGCAATGACGCCCGGGTCAACGCCACCCTCCCGAAATCGGAGGCCCTGATGAAGAAGCTCGGCAAGAAGTACGAGCCCATCGTGTACGAGGGTGCCGGACATGGGTTCATGCGGGCGGGTGAAGACCCGGCGGGAAGTCCGGAGAACAAGAAGGCCCGGGAAGCCGGTTGGCAACGGATCCGGCAGATCCTGAAGAGCCTGTGATCCGGAGGCGGATTCGTTCGATCGGTTCCTCACCGCGATCCTGGAAATCCGGAACCGCTCCTGAAACCGGACTCATGCATCCCTCCTTCAGTCTCGGGTGGTTTCTTGACATGCTGCGCGTCCCGGGGGTGGCCGGCTTGGCCCTCCTGGGGCTGGGAAGCCTCGCCCGCGGGGTGACCCTGGACCGCTCGATGGCTCTGGGCGGCGCCTGGAGCTGGAAGGTGGCCGAAGTGGCGGTGTTCATCCTGGGGGAGACACCTTCGGTGCGCAGGTCCTCCTTCGGGGGAGCGTTCCTGCTCTCCATCCTGTTGGGATGGGCACTCCGCCGATGGCGGGGTGCCATCGGACCGATCGCCATGCTCCTCGTGGGGGCGGACCTCGCCCTGTGCGGCGTGATGGGAGACTGGGCCAATGTCGCCATCCATGGAGTCTGCCTGATGATGATCGTGTGGTCTCCCGCCCTGCCCGCTGTCCGGGCCGGCGCGGCGGCTCATCCTGCCCCGAGGGATGGTGGAGACCACTGACTGCCGCTTCCCACCTTCCCGGATCGTCCGCCACCGGCCGACGCGGACGGGTTGATTGCGCCCCAGAACGGCCCCGATGCAGGAATCAAGCTCTTCCGATGCGAGTTATTCCCCGCAGGTTGCGCACAATCTTTCCTTCCGCTGTCCATCCGGGGGATTCTCAATCTTCCCATGCAAGATCTTCCTGACGAGCGGGGTGGAGCCGGCTCGGAAGAACCCCGCCCGGACTTCAAGCGGTCCCGGCGAGTCCGCCCCAAGCTCGACCTTTCGTCCCTCGACCGTCTGCCTCCGCACTCCATCGAGGCCGAGCAGGGTGTGCTCGGGTGCGTTTTGCTGTCCCCCAACGAGGCGATGGGCGGGTGCATCGAGACCCTGAAGGCGGGAGCGGAGACCTTCTACGACCAGCGTCACCAGCTCATCTATCAGACGTTGGCCGACATGTACGACAAGAAGGACCCGATCGACCTGATCACGGTCCAGCAGAGGCTCAAGGACAACAACCAGCTCGAGGGCGTGGGCGGATTGGCCTACTTGAGCAGCCTGCAGGACGCGGTACCGAGCGCGGCCAACCTTGCCTACTATCTGGAGATCGTCCGGGAGAAGCTCGTCCTCCGCAGGATGCTCACCGCCTGCACCTCGGTCGTGGCGCGTGTCTACGAGCACCAGGGCGAGGTGGACGGACTGCTCGACGAGGTGGAACGCGACATCCTGCGCATCAGCGAGGACCGTGAGACCACCACGATCAAGCCGATGAAGGACCTCGTGCGCGGGGCCATCGACATGATCCAGGAGTTCCACCAGCGCGCCGGCGGCCTCACCGGTCTGCCGACCGGCTTCGCCGACTACGACAAGATGACCAGCGGCATGAACGGCGGCGAAATGATCGTCATCGCCGCCCGCCCCTCGATGGGCAAGACCTCCCTGGTCATGAACATCGCCGAGCATGTCGTCATCAACGAACGTCAACCGGTGGGGGTGTTCAGCCTCGAAATGACCTCCGAATCCCTGGTCATGCGTATGCTCTGCTCCCTGGCCCGGGTCAACGCGCGGTCCATTCGAGAGGGCTTCATGGCCGAGCAGGATTTCAAGAAATTGACCGGTGCCGCGGCCAAGATGGCCAAATGCCCGCTCCACATCGACGACACCCCGGGCCTGTCCATCCTCCAGCTCCGGGCCCGGGCACGCCGGATGTGGCAGCAGCACAAGATCAAGCTCTTCATCATCGACTACCTCCAGTTGATGCACTCCGACTCGAAGAAGGCCCAGGACAATCGCCAACAGGAGATCTCGGACATCTCCAACGGCGTGAAGGCCCTCGCCAAGGAACTCAACGTGCCGGTCATCGTCCTTTCCCAGCTCAACCGCGAACTCGAGAAGGACAAGAACCGCAAACCCCGTCTCTCCGACCTTCGTGAATCCGGGGCGATCGAGCAGGACGCCGACGTGGTGGGGCTGCTCTACAAGCCGGCCGAGGAGGAGGAGGACATCTCCGAAACCCGTCAACCCGTGGAGTCGCACCCCGTCAACCTGCTCATCGCCAAGCAACGCAACGGCCCCACGGGCGATGTCCGATTGACCTTCTTTAAGAGCTTCACACGGTTCGAGAGTGCGGCAAAGCTCGACGCCGAAGATTAACCGCTGATGAAACTCACCCCGACACGCAGCCTGCGGCTGTGCGCCATCCTCGTGGCCTGCTTCCAATTGGCGGCCGCCGAAGAACGCCCGATCGTCCGCAAGATCATCATCAAGCACGTCGGGCCGGCCGCCGTCAGCGAGGAGCTGATCCGGGCGAACATCCGGGTCAAGGAAGGCGAGGCCTACAGTCGGTTCGCCGTCGACGACGACATCAAGAACCTCTACGGCACTTCCTACTTCTTCAACATCCGCGTCACCGAGGACATCACCGCCACCGAGGTTGGCCCCAATGGGGCGCGGGTTCCCAAGGAATACACCCTCACCTATGTGGTGCAGGGTCGTCCGCTGATCACGGAGATCCGCTTCACGGGCAACAAGAAGTACTCCACCTCCAAGCTCCGCAAGAAGCTGTCCTCCAAGAGCGGCGAGCCGATGGACGAACGCAAGCTCTTCAACGATTCGCAGGCGATCCTGAAGATGTACCAGAAGGCGGGACTCCAGCGGACGACCGTCGACTACAAGCCGAGCATCACCGAGTCGCTCGGCCGCGGGATCGTGACCTTCGAGATCCAGGAGGCCCCGAAGGTGAAGATCAAGGACGTGGTCTTCGAGGACGCCCCCTCCTTCAAACAACGCAAGCTGCGCAAGGTCATCAAGACCCGGCGCTGGTGGATGTTCTCTTGGATCACCGGGTCCGGCCGCTTCAAGGACGACGTCTTCGAGGAGGACAAAGACAAGCTGCGCGAGTTCTATGCGGACAAGGGCTTCATCGACATGGAGCTCAAGGAACCGAGGTTCGAATACCCCAAGACCAACAACCTGATCCTGCATCTCCCCGTCTCCGAGGGGCCCCAGTACAAGGTGGGAGCCGTGTCGTTCGAGGGGAACGAGCTGTTCAGCCAGCAGCAGATCGTCCAGAACCTCACCTCGAAAGATGGCGAGAAGACCAAGAGGGGCCTCCAACTGAAAGAGGGCGAGGTCTTCTCGCCCAAACGGTTGTACAAGGACACCGAGGCCATCGAGAATTTCTACGGGGCCCGCGGCTACATCGAGTCCCGGGTCAAGGCCGAGCAGATCGCGGATGTCGAGAAAGGCACACTCGACCTGAAGTACAGTGTCCAGGAGGGCGACAAGTTCTACGTCGAGAAGATCGAGATCCAGGGAAACTCGAAGACCAAAGACAAGGTGATCCGGCGTGAGTTGGCCATCACCCCGGGCGAGACCTTCGACATGGTCCGGGCCAAAGTCTCGAAGAGCCGCCTGGAACAGATGCAATTCTTCGACAAGGTGGAGGCCAAACCCGAGGCGACCGACGTTCCCAACCGGAAGAATCTGGTCATCTCCGTCGAGGAGAAGAACACGGGCAATGTCGCCCTGGGTGCCGGGTTCAGTTCCGTCGACTCGGTCATCGGTTTCGTCGAGGTCAGCCAAGGCAACTTCGACCTGGTCAACCCGCCCTATTTCACGGGCGCGGGCCAGAAAGCCCGCCTCCGGGCGCAGATGGGTTCTCGCCGCCAGGACTACGTGGCGACCTTCGTGGAACCCTGGTTCCTCGGCAAACGCCTCTCGCTGAGTGTCGATGTCTATCACCGGGACCTGAACTTCCTGTCGGACAACTACAATCAGCGGCAGACCGGCTCCCGCATCGGGCTGACGCGCCAATTGCCGAGGAATTTCATCGGCAACGTCAGTTACACTCTGGAGAACATCCAGATCCGTTTCTCCGACAGCTACCGACTCCAGCAGCAACGCTTCGGAAGCGCCATCCTCGCTGAGGAAGGCAGCCGCCTTGTGTCCCGCTTCGGCACCTCCCTGGCCCACGATACGCGGAACAATTTCCAGATGCCCACGCGCGGTCACCGAGCCGAAGTCCTGGGTGAACTGGTCGGCGGCCCCTTCGGTGGCGACAGCGATTTCTACAAGATCGAGGCGCGAATCTCCCAGTACTGGAGCCCCGACCGCCTGCTGGACGACGCGGGCGTCGCCAAAGACATCTTCGAGGGCCACATCGTGGAGTTCACGGGACGCCTGGGCGTGGTGGACCACTACGGCGATTCCAGTCGGGTCCCCTTGTTCGACCGATGGTTCCTGGGAGGCCTCTACAACCTCCGCGGCTACAGGTTCCGGGCCGTCGGTCCCCGCGAGTACTATTCCGGTGAACCGGTCGGCGGCAGCACCTACTGGTTCAGTTCAACCGAGTACAGCATCCCGATCATTGAACGCCTGCGCTTCGCGATGTTCTATGACATCGGCATGGTCTATCCGGGAGCCTACAGCTTCGCGCCGGAATCCGCCGCGACCGACGCCATCGGCAATCCGCTGGTCCGCGGCAACACCGGTTTGTACAACGACAACTGGGGCGTGGGCATCCGCTTGAACCTGCCGATCGGCCCCCTGCGCCTCGACTACGGTGTCCCGATCACTCGCGGGCCCGACACCGGCAGCGGTGGCAAGTTCCAGTTTGGCGTTGGCTGGACCCGAGACTTTTGAAAGGTTGCACCGGTTGGATCTATCCTAGAACGCATGAATCGCACCGCACTCACCATTGCCGCTGTCCTCACCGCCTCCCTGATGGGCACCACCGCGCTCGCGCAGGGCAAGGTCGGGGTGATCAACCTGACCAAGGTGTTCGATGACTTCTGGAGGACCAAGCAGGCCGATGGTCAGATCAAGGAGCGCCTGGCCGAGTTCGAGAAGATGGGCCAGTCGATGTACGACGACTACAAGAAGGCCAACGAGGAGTTCGGCAAACAGATCGAGGCCGCGAATGACCCGGCCCTCTCCAAGGAAGAGTCCGAGAAGCGCCGCAAGGACCTCGACAAGAAGCGCAAGGACATCCTCGAGATGGAGAACAACATCAAGCAGTTCCAGAACAACAGCCAGCGCGCGTTGATGGAGCAGCGCGGTCGTGTCCGCGAATCCATCCTCCGTGATGTGCGCGGGGTCATCGAGGAAAAGGCCAAGGCAGGCGGCTATGCCACGGTGCTCGACGTCTCGGCCGTGTCTGCCAACGGAACCCCGGTGGTCATCTTCACCACGCTGACGGGCGGCGAGAGCGACCTGAGCGAGACGGTGGCCCGGACGCTGGCCGCGACGGCCCCGCCCGAGACCACCAAGACCGAGGCTCCGAAGGCCGAGAACAAGGATCCCAAGAAGGCCGACGACAAGAAGTGATTCCGGATACGGATCGGGTCGATCGGGGCGCGGTGACAAGCCGCGCCCTTTTCTCATGAACACCGCCATCATCGTCGCCGCCGGGCGAGGGACCCGGATGGGTCCCGGCATCGACAAATTGTTCCTGGAGGTCGCCGGGCTCCCCGTGGTCGCCCACACTTGGCGACGCTTCGATCGGCATCCCGACATCCACCACATCTGCCTGGTCGTTCGACCCGGCCTCGAGGACGACTTCCGGGAACTGGCTCAGACTCTGGCCGTGAGGCTTCCCTTCACCCTCGTGCCGGGCGGGGCCGAACGGCAGGATTCGGTCTGGAATGGCCTTCAGGCAGCGCCTCCGGGAACCGAGATGGTCGCCATCCAGGACGGTGCCCGCCCATGCACCAGCGACACCACGATCGCGCGCTGCCTCCAGGCGGCTGAAGAGACCGGTGCCGCCGTCGCCGCCCAGCGGGCGGTGGACACCTTCAAAGAGGCCGATGAGCACCAGCGGGTGTCCCGCCACCTCGACCGCTCCCGTCTTTGGTCGGTCCAGACCCCCCAGTGCTTCCGGTTGCCCGTCATCCGAGAGGCCTTGTCGGCGGTCCGGGCCCGAGGATCGTCGGTGACCGACGACACCGCGGCCTGCGAACTCATCGGGGCCCCTGTGCTTCTGGTGGACTGCCCGGAGCCCAACCCGAAGGTGACCGTACCCTCCGATCTTCCGCTCGTGTCGCTCTGGTTGTGACCCGTCGCTTGACTTGACGGTGTCCCGTCCCCACCTTGACCCGCTTAATCGGCTTCGCGCATCGCGCAGCCCCGCTACTATGTCCAAGACGAAAGAGAAGAAGCCCGCAGCCAAGGCACCTTCCAAGAAGTCGCCACCGACGCCCTCCAAGTCGGAGGCGACGGCCGCCGCCAGCAAGGCCAAAGCCTCGCCCTCGAAGGCCAAGCCTTCGACCAACGACAGCGCGGCTGGCAAACCGGCCGCTTCCGTGGCCGCTGCCAAGGCTTCCTCCGCGAAGGCTCCCGCCTCATCGGCGACGAAGAGCCTGCCTGCCGCCAAGAATCCGCCTGCCTCCAAGAACCCGAAGGCGGTCAAGCCCGTGAAGGCTTCGAAGAACGAATCCGCCCCCGCCGCCAAGGCGTCGAAGGCCGGCAAGTCGTCTGCGGCGATCAAGGGCTCCGACAAGTCCGATCGCCGCCCCAAGAAGGAGGACGAGGGCTCCGAGACCGACTTGGACATCGTCGTGCCGAAGGAACCGGCCATGCCCATCGGCCCCACCGCGAGCCAGTTGGCGCAGTTGGCCGCCGGGGACGGCGACGGACCGACCCCCAACATCGGCACGATCAAGAACGCGTCCGGCGTCGACATCACCGAGAAGATCAAGGAACTGGTCCGCCAATCGCAGGAGCAGGGTTATCTCACCCACAGCGACATCGGCGACGTCCTCGCCGACACCCCCATGTCGCCGGAGGAGATGGATGAGATCTACATCAAGCTCCGCAACCTCGAGATCGAGATCGTCGATCAGGCCGAGGTGGACCGCCCGAAGGCGGCCGAGCAGGAGGAAGAGGAGGACAAATCCCGCCTCGACATCCTCGACGACCCGGTCCGGATGTACCTGAAGCAGATGGGACAGGTCCCGCTGCTGACGCGCGAGCAGGAGGTCGAGATCTCCAAGCGCATCGAGGAGAACGAGAACGAGGTCAAGCGCATCATCTACTCCTTCGGCTTCTCCGGAAAGGAGCACATCGCCTTGGCCGAGAAGCTCACCTCGGAACCCCCGAAGGAGCGCTTCGACCGGGTCATCGTCGACAAGAAAATCGAGGTCCGCGAAGAGCACCTGAAGACCCTCCGCAAGCTCACCAAGGACGTCCGGATCATCGACCAGCAGGTCGACGAATTCTGGAGGGAATTGCAGGCCCAGGAAGGCAAGGGCAAGCGGGAGAAGGTGCTCGCCGAGTTCAAGAAGCTCGACGACAAGCTCCAGAAGTCCTTCCCGAAATTCTACTACAAGCAGAAGGTCATCGAGGAGATGTCCCTGGTCGCGGAGAACATCCACGAGAAGTTCCAGACCTCGGTCCGCTCCATCAAGGAGCTCGACGCGCACAAGCGCTCGGCCCAGGCGCAGGCGATCATCCATGCCGAGGAACGGAAGATCAAAGCGCTGGAGGAGTTCGTCCGCATGTCGGTCGACGAGTACACCACCGCCTTCAGCCAACTGAAGCACTTCGAGCGGAAGGCCCTGCAGGCCAAGACCGAGATGGTCGAGGCCAACCTCCGCCTGGTGATCTCCATCGCCAAGAAATACACCAACCGTGGCCTTTCGTTCCTGGACCTCATCCAGGAGGGCAACATGGGCCTCATGAAGGCGGTCGAGAAGTTCGAGTATCGCCGCGGATACAAGTTCTCGACCTATGCCACGTGGTGGATCCGCCAGGCCATCACGCGGTCCATCGCCGACCAGGCCCGCACGATCCGCATCCCGGTCCACATGATCGAGACGATCAACAAGCTGATGCGCGTGCAGAAGCAGTTGATCCAGGACTTCGGCCGCGAGCCAACCCCGGAGGAGATCGCCGACGAGATGCAGATGCCCGTCGAGCGCGTCCGGGCCGTGCTCAAGATGGCCCAGCAGCCCATCTCGCTGCAGAGCCCCGTGGGCGACTCCGACGACACCAACTTCGGTGATTTCATCGAGGACAAGGCCGCGGAGAACCCCTCCGACATGACGAGCTACAGCCTGCTCAAGTCCAAGCTCGCCGACGTGCTCGACTCGCTGACGGAGCGCGAGCGCAAGGTCCTGGAGCTGCGATTCGGATTGCTCGACGGCTACAGCCGCACGCTGGAAGAGGTGGGCAAGCAGTTCAAGGTGACCCGCGAACGCATCCGCCAGATCGAGGCCAAGGCGCTGCGCAAGATGCGGCACCCGACCCGTCTCCGTCAGCTCAACGGGTTCCTCGAGGGCGAAGAAGCCCTCGTCTGAGACCGATCACACAGCCCCGCCTGACCGGCGGGGCTTTTTCATCGCCCGACCCCGTCGACGCCAACCATGTCCCCCACCAGAAACCCAGCCGCGCGGGCCAAGTTCCTCCCAAGCGGATCGACGCGGTTCGTGCTCGGATTGCTTCTGGCCTGCATCCCGGGTGCCCGCGAGGCGGTCGCCCTTGCTGGAACGGATCCGGCGTCGACGCCGGTGGCATCGCCCTCCTCCACCCTGGCGATCGCCCCGCCCCCCCGCACGACGATCCGGCGGGAACCCCTCTTCGACGGCCCGGTGCTGCACTGGGATGTCCAGGTGCGGCGGAGCGACCTCGCCAAGCTCCGCAAGTCCGGCGGGCCCTGGAACCGCGAGAAAGACGAAGACGCCGTGGCGATTGTCCGGGCCGGCGGCCAGGTCTGGAGCAACGTCGCCGTCCACCTCAAGGGAGCGGCCGGAAGTTTCCGGCCGGTCGATGATCTGCCTGCGCTCACGCTCAATTTCGGGAAACTCCAGGAAGGTCAGACCTGCCAAGGGCATCGGAAGCTGCACCTCAACAACTCCGTGCAGGACGCCGCGCGGCTCGATGAGATCCTCGCCTCCGAGATGTTCCTGCAATCCGGCGTGCCGACGCCCCGCGCCACTCGAGCCCTGGTCTCGTTGAATGGTCGCTACCTGGGGGTCTATGTGCTCAAGGGAGGCTGGGACAAGGCTTTCCTGAAGCAGCACTTCGGTTCGTCCAAGGGCAATTTCTACGACCCGGGTTTCCTCAAAGACCTGGATAGCGATCTTGAGCGCGATTCCGGAGAAGGGGCCGCCGACAGGGCCGACCTGATCGCACTGCGGCAGGCCCTCAAGGTGCAGGATCCGGCCGACCGGCTTCGGCAGGTGTCCCGACATCTCGACGTCGATCGCATCGCCACCTTGGGGGCCCTGCAGATCCTCCTGGACGATTGGGATGGCTACCTGCGCAATCGCAACAACTACCGCGTGTATCATGCACCGGATTCCGACCGGCTGGTGCTCATGCCCCACGGGATGGACCAGCTCTGGCGCAGCCCTCGGGGGTCGTTCGCCCCACCGCTGAGCAGTCTCCTCGGCCAACGTCTCTTCTCCATCCCGGAGATGGCCGATCGCCTCAGTCAGCGCATGAGGGGGCTCACCAACACCGTCTTCAATCCGGCCTTCGTGGACGCGATCTTCACCAACGCCCAGGCGCGGCTCCGGGAACGGCTGATCCTCGAGGGGCGGGAGGCGGAACTGCCTCCGATCCAGCGGGCCGTGGACGACACGCTCCAGCGGACCCGACAGCGGATGTCGGCCTTTGCCGGCCAGCGCTATCAGCCGCCTCAGCCCGGGGAATTCAATGCCGAGGGTCGCATGCGCCTGGTCGACTGGCAGACGATCAGCGCCGGGCAAGGCGAGCCGCAGACGACCCAACCCGTGGATGTCGACGGGGTCCGAGTCCACCGCCTCACCGCACGGTCCAATGCCGGGACGCCCTCGGTCCAGAAACGAGTCCTCCTCGCCCCCGGTGCGTACCTCCTCGAGGCCCGGGTCCGCACACGATCGGTTTCAGGCTCCGGGGCTTGCCTCGACTTCGAATGGGGTCGACGCGGTGAACGGTTCCAGGAAGGCCCGACACCGCCGCAGAGGGTCTCGGGCGACAGCGACTGGACGTTGTTGCGGCGGGAATTGACGGTTCCCGCCCGGGGCGAAGGAGGGCGTCGCCGACCAGGAGGCGGCCCTGGCGGTCCATCGGATGCCCCGAGGGAAATCATCCTCCACGCCGAACTCAGGTCGGAAGACGGCGTGGCGGACTTCGACGCTGACGCGTTTGTGCTCAAGAAACTCTGAAGCGGTGCGGACAGCGGCCGCCAGAGTCCGCAATCCCCAGCCAGGCAACACAAAGCCGCCCCGGAGGGCGGCTCGTCGGTGGAGCGTCTGGGTGGATCGCCAGACTTGCTCGGGTCTTCGTGCGCGGCTCCGGGCCGCGGCCTCGGCTCAGTCGGGCTTGTGGACCGAGTGGCAGGCCTTGCAGTTGACAGCGGTCTTGAACCCGTCCAGCGCACCGGGCTTGCCAGCCGCCAGGGACTCGGCCGCGGCCTGCAACGCGGTCGTCTTCTCGGTCCAGCTGGCCAGATCACCCTTGGAGGGCTTGTTCAAGGCCAACTCCTTGGTCAGGTAGGCCATCTTCTTGAAGTCGGCATCATTGCCCTGCCCCTTGGAGATGCGGGCACTGAGCGACTCCTTGCCCTTGAAGCCGTCCTCCATGATCTGCTCGATCGAAAGGGCGGGCTTCGGGGCCGAGGTGGAGGTGCATCCGGACACGGCGGCAATCAGCACGGCGGCCAGGGCGAAACGGGAGAGAGAAACAGAGTTCACGGGATCTTGAGAGTTCGGCCTGAATGGAATGACAGGAAGCAGCTCGAGTTCAAGGAGGAGATGCCGCCGTGGAGTCTTCACAACCCTCGCCACCCGAGACCCGGGTCACCACGCTCGAGACCTCGCCGGTCTGGAGCCGAGTCCGCAACCGGCGTCCCGGGGTCAATTGACGCGCGTCGCGGATCAAGGCCCCGGTCTCCGCATCGAGGGTGAGCGAATAGCCGCGGTCGAGGACGTTCTGCGGGGACAGCAATCGAAGCCGCGCAACCAACGCCTCCAACCGACGGCGTCGCTGACCCAATTGGCGTGCAGGCACCGACCCGAGCGCGGCCTGGAACCGCAGCAATGCCTGCCGGGCCGACTTCACACGGGTGCGGGGACGCTGCGCCGACATCCGCTGGCGATATCCCTCCAACAGGCGCCCCAGAACCTTCACGGACCGGGCCGCGGCGCGGCGCAGCGCCTCGTTGGCCTCGTCGAGGTGTTGCGCGCGGGACTCGAGGCGTCGCCGCGGGTGGACACGGGACCAGCGTCGCACCCATCCCACCAAAGACACACGGGAGCGGTCGACGCGGCGTTGGGCCAACATCACCAGGCGATGACCAGCCGAGGCGACAAATTCACGGCTGTCGACCCAGTCCTGGGTCAGGACCTCGGCCGCGGCGCTCGGCGTCGCGGCGCGCAGGTCCGCGACGAAGTCCGCGATGGTGAAATCGATTTCGTGTCCCACCGCCGAGACCACGGGAACCTCCGAGGCCGCGATGGCCCGGGCCACGATCTCCTCGTTGAAGCACCAGAGGTCTTCCAGCGATCCGCCGCCACGCGTGACCAGGATGGCGTCGAGGGGACTCCCGGCTCGGGAGAATCGGTTGAGACGGCCGATGGCGGCGGCGATCTCCTGGGCCGCACCCGCACCCTGGACTCGAACCGGGTCGAGGATCACCTCCGGGCAGAACCGGCGGGACATCACATGGAGCACGTCCTGGATCGCGGCCCCGGTGGCCGAGGTCACCAGTCCGATGCGCATCGGGTATCGCGGGATCGGCCGTTTGCGCCCGGGATCGAAGAGTCCCTCGGCGGCCAGCTTCTCTTTCAACCGCTCGAAGGCGGCCTGCAGCGCTCCGACCCCTTGGACCTCGACCGAGGCGACCCGGAGTTGATAATTGCCCCGGGGTTCATAGACGGTGATGTCGCCCCCGAGCACGACCTGTGCACCATCCTTGAGCGCCGCCCGCCCCGCCCCACCCTGGCCGCGGAAGAGCACGCAGCTCAATTGGGCCCCCGCGTCCTTGAGCACGAAGTAGGCGTGACCGGACGACTGGAGGCGTAGGTTGGAGACCTCCCCGGCGACCTGGCGATCCGCGAACCCGCTTTCCAGCTGCCGTTTCAGCTTCTGGGTCAATTCGGTCACCGTCTCCGGCGGCTTCTTTCCCGTCTCCGGGAAGAGGTCGCCAGCGAAACTCCATTGGGATTTGGCCACTCGGGACATGCGGAACACCCTTCACCTGACGGTCGACGGGACGCCTCCGGGATCCAGGATCATTCCAGATCCTCCGACACCCGGGTGATGGATCGTGCCTGGCCCGTGACCGGATCGATTTCCACCACGACTCCCTGCAGGCGGACCTGCCCCTGGGCGACCTCGAAGCGCTGGGGCAACCCCGTCAAGAACCGCTTCAGCACCGGTTCCACCTGGCGCCCCAGCACCGAATCGTGCGGCCCGGTGAACCCGGCGTCGGTCAGGTAGGCGGTGCCTCCGGGGAAGATCTGCTCGTCGGCGGTCTGCACATGGGTGTGCGTGCCCACGACCATGGAGACCGAGCCATCGAGCATCCGCCCCATGGCGATCTTCTCCGAGGTCGCTTCCCCGTGGAAATCGACCAGGATGACCTTGGTGGCGGTTCGGAGGCGGGCCACCTCGGACTGGGCGAGAACGAACGGGTTCTCGAGCGACGGCATGAAGGTGCGTGCCTGGAGGTTGAGCACGGCCACCGGAGGCAGGCCGGGCTTGTTCCAGATGACCGATCCGTTGCCAGGCACCCCGGGCGGATAGTTGGCCGGCCGGAGCACCCGCGATTCGGTGGTGAGGAACGAGGCCGTCTCCTTCTGGTCCCAGACATGGTCGCCCGTGGTGATGATATCCACCCCGTAGCTGAAGAGTTCCCCGGCGATCCCGGCGGTGATCCCGTTGCCTCCGGCGCTGTTCTCACCATTGGCGACCACGAAGTCCACGCTCTCGCGGAACACCAGGTCTTCGAGCAGCAGCCGCACCGCCCGGCGACCTGGTTCGCCCACGATATCCCCCAAGAACAAGAGTTTCACCGGGCTCACCCTCTCCGATTCCCCGTCACCTAGGAAGCAAACTGTGCCGAGGCCCGCGAAGATCCCGCGGGATCCGGTTTCACCGACCGACCGTTGCGCCGGTTTTCACTCGATCCCCGCTGCGAATTGCCGGACCTTCCCGGTGCCGCATGTCACTACTCCGCTACTTGTTCTGGAAAAGCTATCGGGAGGCGGGCCACCTGGCCGAACAGGCCCAGAAGATCCTGGACCACCAGCGCGACCTCCTGACGCCGGCCCGCATCGACGAGCTGGAGGAATCCATCCGGAACCTCGAGTCCATGCGACGCAGCGGGACCCGCGAGGACATCGCGGCGGCCATGACCCGTCTTGAGGCCACCGCGCAGACGTCGTTGATGGCCTACCCGCACGCCGCGATGCGCGAGAATGTCGAAGGGCTCCTGACCATGGGGATCGTGCTCTTCGCCTTCCGGCAGTTCTTCTTCCAACCGATGGCCATCCCGACCGGATCGGCCCAGCCGACTTTCAACGGCATCACCTGCGAAGACTTGAGATACGACGGCCGGACCGTGCCGAATCTCGCGGTGCAGGCGGTGGAGTGGGCGCTCTTCGGGTACCACTACTACGAGGTGATCGCCCAGGAGGACGGAGAACTCGGAGGCGTGAGCCCGTCTGCGCGTTCCGGCGGGATCACCGGCACCTTCCGCAAGTCGTTCGATGTCGAAGTGGGACGGGTCACCTACACGGTGAACACGTCGATGAGCGAGGGGCCCTACGACTTCATGCGGCACATGGGCCTCGCCAACGACTATGGCACCGCGCCGCAGCGCACGTTCAAGAAGGGCGAGCCGATCATCCGGTGCCGGGTGAAGTCGGGCGACCGCCTCATGGTGGACCGGATCACCTACAACTTCCGCACTCCGCGCCGAGGCGACACCGTGGTCTTCAAATCGATGCAGCATCCGGGCATGACCCCCAACACCCACTACATCAAACGATTGGTGGGTCTCGGTGGCGAGACCGTGCGCATCGGCGACGATCGTCATGTGGTCATCGACGGCCGGCGCC
>CAYLTF010000012.1:15689-46475 GCA_964386625.1 uncultured Akkermansia sp.
CTCGGTGACAACACCATGAACAGTTCCGATTCGCGGATGTGGCAGGTGCCCGACTTCCCGCAGGAACGCATCGTCGGCAAATCCGGCTGGGTGTTCTGGCCCCTGAGCCGTCGTTGGGGATGGAGCCAGCATTGAGTTCCCGTCCGCGCGCCTTCGACCGACCGACCCGCTCCAAGAGCCTGATCCGCGGATCCAGTGGGAGTTTTCCTGCGACGACATCAGCGTTGACCGGACTCCATGAAGCAACACCATCGCCTGTCTGATTCGTCCTGCTCATGAAGACCCTGCTGTTCGTCTGCACCGGCAATACCTGCCGCAGCCCCATGGCTGCAGCCCTGGCTCGCAAAGCCCTGGGTGATACGCAGGACTGGCAGGTGGCCTCGGCCGGCATCAACGCCCTCAACGGCCAGTCGGTGAGCCAGCACTCGGTCACGGCCCTGCGGCAGTGGGGCATCGACATCTCCCAGCATCGGGCCCAGATGCTGACCGGCCGGATGGTCCGGGAAGCCGACTACATCTTCGGACTCACCCGCGGGCACGTCGAAGGCATCGTCTCCCTCTACCCCGAGGCCGCCGAGAAGCTGTTCGTGCTGCGCGAATTCGAGGAGGACATCAGCGACCTCGACCTCGACATCCACGATCCGATCGGCGGCCCGCTCGAAGGCTATCTCGAATGCCGTGACCAGATCCGTCAGGCGGTCCAGGCGGCCGTCAAATATCTCCGCGAAGGAGGAACGGCCCGACCGACGGTGACCGTGGCCCTGGGTTCCGACCATGCGGGTTTCGCCCTGAAGAACGCGTTGGTGCCGGCCCTTTCCCGCATGGGCTTGGAGGTCTTGGACGAGGGCACCCACGGCCCGGAGTCGACCGACTATCCCGACTATGCCCAGGCCGTGGCCCGCCGGGTGACCGCCGGGGAAGCCGAGTTCGGCATCCTCGTGTGCTCCACCGGTGTCGGCATCAGCATCGCCGCCAACAAGGTGCCGGGGATCCGCGCGGCGCTGGTCCACAACCTCGAGGGTGCCGCCTTGGCGCGGCAGCACAATGACGCCAATGTCCTGTGCCTCGGCGCGCGATTCGTCTCGCCCGAGGAGGCGGTGCAGATCGTCGAAAGCTTTGTCCAAACCCCCTTTGAAGGCGGTCGCCACGAGCGCCGCGTGAACAAGATCGAACCAGACATGTCCACATCCCTCGCCACCGTAGATCCCCAGATCGCAGACATCATCCGCCATGAACGTTCGCGGCAACTCGAGAACATCGAGCTGATCGCCAGCGAGAACTTCACCAGCCCCGCCGTCATGGAGGTCCAGGGCAGCGTGTTGACCAACAAGTACGCCGAGGGATACCCGGGCAAGCGGTGGTACGGCGGCTGTGAATACGTGGATGAGGCCGAGCAGCTGGCCATCGACCGCGCCAAGAAGCTTTTCGGCGCCGAGCACGCCAACGTCCAGCCCCACAGCGGTTCCGGGGCCAACATGGCCGTGTATTTCAGCATGCTGAAGCCCGGTGACAAGCTGCTGACCATGGACCTGAGCCACGGCGGCCACCTCACCCATGGCAACAAGGCCAACTTCTCCGGCAAGTTCTTCGAGATCGTCCACTACGGCGTGGGCAAGGACAGCGAACTCATCGACTACGACCAGCTCGCCAGCATGGCCCGCGAGCACCGCCCGAAGATGATCACCGTAGGGGCCTCGGCGTACTCCCGGCGCATCGACTTCCAGCGCATGGGCGAGATCGCCCGCGAGGTGGGAGCGATGCTGCTGGCCGACATCGCCCACATCGCCGGCCTCGTCGCCGCAGGCGTCCACCCGAGCCCGGTGCCGCACGCCGATTTCGTCACCACGACGACCCACAAGACCCTGCGCGGCCCGCGCGGCGGCCTCATCCTGTGCAAGGCCCAGTACGCCAAGGCCATCGACTCGCAGGTGTTCCCCGGCATCCAGGGCGGTCCGCTGATGCATGTCATCGCCGCCAAGGCGGTGTGTTTCCACGAGGCCCTGCAGCCGGGTTTCCAGGCCTACCAGCAACAGATCGTCCGCAACGCGGCCGCGCTCTGCGAGGGCATGAAGCGGAACGGCTTCCGGATCGTGAGCGGCGGCACCGAGAACCACCTGATGCTCGTCGATGTCGGTGCCCGCGGTTTGACCGGAAAACAGTGCCAGTTGGCCCTCGACGTGGCCGGCATCACCACCAACAAGAACACCATCCCGTTCGAGACCCGCTCACCGTTCGAGGGCAGTGGCGTCCGGCTGGGCACGCCCGCGGTCACCACCCGCGGCATGCGCGAGCCCGAGATGCTGGCCATCGCCGACATGATCAGCGAGGTGCTCCTCGACATCGCCAATCCGGCCACGGCGGCGAAGGTGCGCGACCGTGTCAAGGCGCTCACCGCCCGCTTCCCGCTGCCCTACTGATCTCCCTCGAGCCGGGGAGTGCCGTTTCCAGACGAGCCTCCCCGGTTCCGGATGTCCCGTTTCCGGGTGACCATCCGCGTCACGGGGTCTAGAGTCTCGCCATGATCCATGCCGCCCCCAGACCCGGTGGCACGCTCGATGAGCTGGCCAACCTCGCGGCCCAGGTCAGCTTCGCGCCCGCGGCCATCATCGCCCTGGACACTCCCAGCGGCTGGACTCCGGCGGGCCAGGCGGGATGCACCCAGGATTTCCTGGAGGCCGTGGTCCCGGTCCTCACCCGGGCGGCGGTCGGCATCCATGACTGGATGGAGTTGCGAGACGCTCCGACCCATTTGCCGGAGGGGTGGCGCTGGTTGTCCTGCCTTCCGGTGAGGACTCCCGACGGCAGTGTCGCGGGGGTCATCGCGGTGGTGGATCGCTCTCCTCGGAGGCTCAATCCCGGCCAGCGGGCCGGCCTTCAGACCGTCGCTCGACAGGTGGCGCTCCACCTGGAGCTCCGTCGTCAGGCCACCGATCTGGCCGCGACCACCGAGCAGCATCGGCAGGTGGAGACCCGGCTGCGCGACAATGAGGCCTACTTCCAGGCCCTGGTCGAGTCGCTGCCCCAGAACATCTTCCGCAAAGATCTCAACGGCCGGTTCACCTTCGTGAACGGGGCTTTCTGTCGCACCGTCAAACGCCATCGGAACCAACTCATCGGCGGCACGGATTTCGACCTCTTCCCGGAAGAACTGGCCCGCCGCTATGTCGAGGATGATCGCCAGGTCATCGACACCGGCCATCCCCTCGAGAAGACCGAGGTCAATGTCACTCCCGATGGCCAGCGGCATTGGTTCCACGTCATCAAGACGCTGCTGCTCGATGCCAGCGGGCAACCGGTGGGCATCCAAGGCAGCTTCTGGGAGGTGACCCAGGAAAAGCGGGCCGAAGAGATGCTCGCCCATGAACGGGATCTGCTTCATGCGCTGTTGGAGCACGCGCCGGACGCCATCTACTTCAAGGACCGTGATTCCCGAATCACCCGGGCGAGCCGCGCCTTGGCCGTGCGGGTCGGAGTGTCGGACCCGGCTGCCCTCATCGGGAAGACCGATCACGACTTCTTCGACAGGGGGTATGCCGACGCTGCGCGCTCCGATGAACTGGAGATCCTCCAGACCGGCCAACCGATCCTCGGCCGCCTCGAGAAGGAGAGTCTTCCCGATGGCCGATTCCGTTGGGCGTTGACCAGCAAGATGCCGCTGCGCTCCCCCGACGGGCAGATCGTCGGCACTTTCGGGCTCTCTCGAGACATCACCGAACTGCAGACGGCCCGGGAACAACTGGAACGGACCGAAGCGAACTACCGCGGCCTCGTCCAGAACGCGGTCGACGGCATCTTCCAGACGACCCCGGACGGCCGGTACCTCAGTGCCAACCTCGCGCTGGCCAAAATGTACGGCTTCGACACCGTCGACGAGCTCTTGGCCAGCCGGACGGACATCGAGCGACAGCTCTACGTCGACCCGCGGCAGCGCGACCGGTTCGAGGAGCTGCTCAACCGCAACGACAAGATCGACCACTTCGACAGCGAGGTCTACCGCAAGGATGGGCGCAAGATCTGGATCAGCGAGAATGCGCGCGCGGTCCGGGATCCCGCCTCGGGGAAGCTGCTGTACTACGAGGGCACCGTGGAGGACATCACGGCGCGGAAGCAGGCCGAGAAGGACCTGAACGAGGCCAACGCCGCGCTCGCGGCGGCGCGCGATGTCGCCATCGAATCCGCCCGGGCCAAATCCCAGTTCCTCGCCAACACGTCCCACGAGATCCGGACCCCGATGAACGGCATCATCGGATTCGCCCGGCTGCTGTTGGACACTCCGCTCAACCCGGAGCAACGGGAATATGCGGGCACCGTCCTGCACAGCGCCCAGAACCTCCTCAAGGTCCTCAACGACATCCTCGACTTCTCCAAGATCGAGAGCGGGAAACTCGCCTTCGAGAACATCGAGTTCGACTTGCGCCCCATCGTCGAGGACACCGTCGAGCTCCTGGCCGAGATCGCCCAGACCAAGGGCGTCGAGGTGGTCACGCGGGTCGACCATGCCCTGCCGGCGACCCTCCGCGGTGACCCGGGACGGATCCGCCAGGTGCTGACCAACCTCCTCGGCAACGCGATCAAGTTCACCCAGAAGGGCGAGGTCACCGTCGGCATCGAGGTGCTCGAGGACCGGGGCGACCGTTGCCGCATCGCCTGCCGCGTCAAAGACACCGGGATCGGCATCGAGCCGGCGGCGCTCGGGAGGATCTTCCAGGAATTCACCCAGGCCGACGGCTCGACCACGAGGCGCTTCGGCGGCACCGGCCTCGGTCTGTCCATCTCCCGCGAGCTGGCGAGGAGGATGGGCGGCGACATCGAGGTCGCCAGCGATCCGGGGATCGGCTCGACCTTCACCATGACGGGGGTCTTCGAGATCGTCGCCCCGGCCGCGCAGCCCCCCGCGGCCGTTCCGTTGCGGTTGCTGATCGCAGACGCCCACCCGGCGACTTGCGAGTCGTTCGAGCACGAGATGATCCGTTGCGGTGCCCGGGTGGTCTCGGTGCACTCCGCCGCGGCGGCGCTTGATGCCCTGCGGGAGGCCGTCGAGGCCGGGCGCCCCTTCGACGCGGCCTTCATCGCCCTCCAATTGCCCGACATGGACGGGCTGACCGTCGCCCACGAGATCCACTGCATCGAGGCCATCGCCTCCGTGCGGATCGTCCTGGTTGCGGCGGTGTCGCAGCGGCCGGATCCGAACCTCCTGAGGACCGTCGGCATCGCCGGCCACCTCATCAAACCGTTCAAGCAATCCCGCCTACGCGAAGCCCTCCGGGCCCTTGCGGCCGGGGAAAGTCTCCTGGGCGGACACGGACCCGCTGAAGCCGACCCCACGAGCCAGGGACCGGCCGGTCGCCCCCTCCGCTTGCTGCTGGCCGAGGACAATCTGGTGAACCAGAAGCTGGCCGTCACCCAGCTCCGTCGCCTCGGCCACAGTGTCGCCGTGGCTTCGAATGGCCGGGAAACACTCCAAGCCCTCCAGCGGGAAGCCTTCGATGCGGTCTTCCTCGATTGTCAGATGCCCGAGCTCGACGGATACGAGACGGCCCGCGAGATCCGACGCCTCGAGGCCGACCGCAAACTGGGCAATCGCCCGCCGGCCTTCCTCATCGCCCTGACGGCCAATGCGATGGCTGGAGACCGGGAAAAGTGCCTCGCGGCGGGCATGGATGAATTCCTGACCAAGCCGCTAGATCTGGACCAGCTGCCCCTGGTCCTAGCCCGGGCGGTGGGTGCCGCCCCGCCCATCGTCGCTGGCACCGCCCTGGACTCGGGTGCACCGATCCGTCAACCCCATCCGCCCCATTCCGACCCGAGTGCTGGGCGTTCCGACGGCGCTCCCATCCTCGACCCGACGCTCCTCGAATCGCTGCGGACCCTGCGCTTCGACGGGGAACCCGACCCGGTCACCGAGATCATCGACCTGTTCCTGCGCGACACGCCTTCGCGCCTGCAGGAAGCCACCGAGGCCGCCCGACGCAGGGATTCGGCCGGAGTCCAAGCCGCGGCCCATACCCTCAAGGGCAGCGCCAACAATCTGGGAGCCCGACGCCTGGGCGCGGCCGCCGGCCGACTGGAGAACCAGGCCGCCACCGGCCGATGGGACCTGGTCGATGAATTGCTCGACTCCTCCGCCTCCGAACTCCGGGCGCTGATCCCTGAACTGGAGTCGCAGCGCGCGCGATGACGCGGGGAACCGGCCCGACTCAGCGCATCATCGCCTCGATCTCCTCGGCCTCGATCGGGATGTCGGCCATCAGGTCCACCGGCCCATTGTCGGTGATCAGCACATCGTTCTCCAAGCGGACGGCGAGGTTCTCCTGGGGGATGTAGATGGCCGGTTCCACCGTCATCACCCAGCCCGCGGCGAACGGTTGGTTCATGTGTCCCAGGTCGTGGACATCGAGGCCGATGGGGTGCCCATTGCCGTGCATGAACCACTTCTTGACCGGTTTCTTGGCCGGGTCGGTGACCTTGACCTTGAGGTCCTTGGGCTTCAGCAGGCCCAGGTCCACGCACTCGCGGGCCACGAGTTCCTCCGCTTCCGCCTGCCACTGACTCCAGACCTTGCCCGGGGTCAACCCGGCGATCGAGGCCCGGAGCACTCTCAGGACGGCCTCGTACACCTGCCGCTGCCGCTTGGTGAACCGGCCGTTGATCGGGATGGTCCGCGTCAGGTCCGAGTTGTAGTTGGCGTAACTTGCGGCGACGTCGAGCAGGAGCACGTCGCCGTCCTTGCAGGCCTGGTCGTTGTCCAGGTAGTGCAGCACGCACGAGTTCCGTCCCGCTCCGATGATCGGATTGTAGGCGAACTGTCCCCGACGACGGATGAACTCGTGGGCGAACTCGGCTTCCACCTCGCACTCGTTGACCCCCGGTTGGACGAACTGGCAGACCCGCTCGAAGCCAGCCTTGGTGATGGAACAGGCGTGCCGGATCAGGTCGACCTCCAGCGGGTTCTTCACGACCCGGAGCGTGTGCAACAGGGGCGCCAACCGTCGGAATTCGTGCAGCGGATACCGGCTGCGCAGGTCGCGGATGAACCGCACGTCGCGGGACTCCACCTCCACGACCGCGCGCTTGTGCTCGTTGGTGTTGAGCCAGACCGACTGGGCTTCACACATCAACCGATGGAGGATGCGGGGGAAATCGGAGGTCCAGAGCACTGTCCGGATGCCCGACACCTCCACGGCCTGGTCCTGGGTCAGCTTGTGACCTTCCCAGATGGCGATCAGTTCGCTGGTCTCTCGCAGGAAGAGCACCTCGCGCATCCGCTCATCCTCGGCATTCGGGAAAAGAACCAGGATGGACTCCTCCTGTTCGACGCCGCTGAGGTAGAACAGATCGCTGTTGGGAACCAGTCGCAGAGTCCCGTCCGCATTGGTCGGCAGGACATCGTTGGCGTTCAGGATGGCCATCGCCCCCGGCGGCAGGAGCGCGCGCAGACGCTTTCGGTTCTCGGTGAACAGGGCGGACGGGATCGGAGCGTGTCTCACGGGCCTCAGGTTCTCCGTGCGCGCCCGCGCGTCAATCCCGCGCTGTCGGAGCCCCGTGGCCCGGCGTGTGTGGTGGAGCGACGACTCGCAAAGCCGCGTCTTCAGGAAGGGCCCCCAAGAGCGCTCGAACCGTCCGGGAGGTGCCGGGAAACACCCATCCGGGCTCGAGTTCTGCCAGCGGCTCCAGCACGAAACGACGTTCTTGGGCCCTCGGGTGCGGCAGCGTCAGGAACGAGCTGCACCGCGTCTGGTCGGCCCAGGAGATCAGGTCGAGGTCGAGCGGCCGCGATTCGTTGAGGACCACCTTCGGTCGGCGTCCGGCCTCGACCTCGAGGGCCTGGAGGACGGCCAGCAACGACTCCGGTGTCTCATCCGGACGTGGACTCAGGATCGCCACCGCATTCACGAAGATCGGCGAACCGGGAGGGCAATCCACCGGGGTGCTCGTCCACAGCGATGAACGCCGCAACGGCGAGATCGAGTGCGCCTCGAGACGATCCATCGCCCATCGGATCGTCGCCACCGAGTCGCCCAAGTTGGATCCGAAGGCCACGACGGAGCGGACCGGCTGCGGAGCGCAAAGGTCGATGCGATCCGGAGGGGTGGTTGGCATCGGGACGCTCAATGGAGGCCCAAGACATCCTGCATGCTGTAGATGCCCGGCGCCTTGCCGACCACCCAGGCTGAAGCGCGGAGCGCTCCCTGGGCGAAGGTGTCCCGACTGCTGGCCTTGTGGGTCAGTTCCACGCGTTCGCCCACTGCCGCAAACAGGACGGTGTGGTCTCCCACCACGTCACCGCCGCGCACGGCATGGATGCCGATCTCGGACGGGGTGCGCGCGCCGACGATGCCATGGCGGCCGTGGCGGAGCGCCTCTTCCAATTGGACCTTCCGGACATCCCCGAGGATCTCCAGGAGAGTGGTGGCGGTGCCGCTCGGAGCGTCCTTCTTCAATCGGTGATGAGTCTCGATGACCTCGAGGTCGAACGACGGGCCGAGGATCTCGGCGGCCTTGCGGGTCAGCCAGAACAAGGTGTTCACGCCGGTGGAGTAGTTCGAGGCCCAGACCATCGGGATCTTCGAGGCTGCGGCGCGGATGGCCGCTTTTTCCGGTTCGCTGTGTCCGGTGGTGCCGATGACCAACGCCTTGCCCTGGGCGGCGCAAAGAGCGGCCACGCGGGCGGTGGCATCATGGTGGGTGAAGTCGATGACCGCATCGGCTCCGGGAAGCACCGCAGCCAGGTCGTCTCCGACATCGAGCCCGGCCACGACCTGCAACCCTGGATGATCTTTGGCGCACGAAAGCAGCGCCTGACCCATCCGACCCTTGGAACCATTGATGATGATGCGCGTCACGGTGGGCACTTTATCCAGCCGGCGGGCTTCGAACAAGAAGACCGATGGGCTTCTGGAGAACGCGCGATCGAATGACTGCCGCTTGCGGTGGCCACCGACGCCCATCTGAGATTCAATGCCCCGGCCCATGTCCGCACCCGGCACCCCATTGAAACCCGTACCTCCCCTGCTCCGATGGAGCGCGCGAGGGCTCGGGTGGGCCGCGGCGATCGGTCTGGTGGCGTCGCGGGCAGGCGATGGCAACGCCGGGTGGGTCTTGGCCTCCGGCCTGCTGGGCGGGTTCACCTGGATCCTGGCCCTGGAGACCCACCAGTGGTTGCCCACGCAGAACACGGTCGCCGCCGCCGTGCAGGTGTCGATCATCGGGAGCCTGATCCTCGCGACCCGGGGTCGCCTCTCGGCATCGACCGTGGCCATCCATCTCCTGATCTGGTTCAGCCACCTGCTGGCTGCCCGAGGGCTGATCCGCTATCTGCTGCGACCGTGGCGCAGGGCCTCCGGTTATGGTGTCGGGGTGCTGGTGGGCACCACGCTCCTGACCGGGGTCTTGGTGGGTCTCTCCCAGGCGTGCATCGGCCTGGGGCCTTCGATGGGAGAATGGCTGTTTCAGACCGTGGGGCTGGGCCTGGCCGTCTTGGCGGCCTCCATCTGGCTCCTGGTCAAGAAGCCGGTCCCGGAGTCGGCCAATCCCCGACCGGCGGTGCTCGGTGTGGCGCTGACGGCGATCCAGGCCCTGACCTTGGCCCTCGTGGACCGAGCCGGGGTCGGAATCCTCGCCGGGATCGGGGCGATCGCGGCGACCATGGGCCTCGTCCTCGTGCACCGGTCTCTCGTGGGCGCGGCCGCGATCACGCCTCCGGCGGCCGACGGCACCGACTGATCGTCTGCCGATCGATGCCCGGACACCGGCATCGGATTCAGTGCCCGACGCCCGCGCCGGAGCGATCGGCGGTCCCGGTCGGGATGCGCGCGAGAAGGACCCGGGAGACCCGCATCCCGTCGAGTTCGCAAACCGTCAGGCGGTAGGCGCCGAGATCCACCTTGTCGCCCACCTTGGCGAACCCGCCCAGACGCTCGGTCACCCAGCCACCGACCGTGTGGACCTCCGAGGTTTCGACCGTCTCCCGGACCAACTCCGACAATTCGAAGAGCGGCAGCGAGCCGTCCAGCCGCCACTGCCCATCGCCCACCACTTCGATGCGAGGCTTCTCCTGGTCGAACTCGTCCTGAATCTGGCCCACCAACTCCTCAAGCACATTCTCCAGCGTCACCATGCCGGTGGTGCTGCCATACTCGTCGACGACCACGGCCAGATGCAGGCGGCGGTCGAGGAAGAGTTGCAGCAACCGGTCCAAACGGGCGGTTTCCGGGACGTAGATCACCGGCTTGGCCGCGGAGCGCAGGTCGGCGGCGGTGCCGCCGGCATCCCGCCGCAGATAGATGTCCTTCACGTGGGCCACGCCCACCAACCGGTCAAGATCCCCTCCGTCGCTGAGGGGGAACCGCGAATATCGGGTCTCGTCGGCCAGTCGCAGGCAATCGGCGATGGGAAGGCGCAGGTCGAGGGTCACGATCTCCCGACGCGGCCGCATCACTTCGCGGACCCGACGACGTCCCAGGTCGAGGGAGTTCTGCACGATCTCCCGTGCCAGCACCGAGCTTCCGCCCGCCGCCAGCGTCGAGCCGAGCATCAGGCGCAACTCCTCCTCGGAGTGCACCTCGCCGTGCCCCGTCGATTCGATGCCCAACCGCTGCAGCACCCAGAGCGATGTCCAGTTGAGCACCCAGATCAGCGGATAGGTGACCAGGTAGAACCAGTGCAACGGATATGCGACCCAAAGCGAGGATGGCAACGGCCGCTTGATGGCGATGAACTTCGGCGCCTGTTCGCCGACCACCACATGGAAGAACGTCACCACCATGATGCCGACCGAGGCCGAGAGCAGGTGGCGCATCTGGGCCGACTCGATCCGGAACCATCCGAACACCGGCTCGAGCAAGGCGGCGAACACCGGCTCCGCGACCCATCCCAGGGCCAGGCTCGCCAGCGTGATGCCCAACTGGCAGGCGCTCAGGTAGCCATCCAGGTGGGCCAGGATGTGCCGGACCATCTTCGCCCTCCGGTGCCGCCGCTGGATGTACCCCTCCAACTGGGTGTCGCGGATCTTCACCAGGGCGAATTCGGCCGCGACGAAGAACCCGTTGAACGCCACCAACGCCAGGGCCAGCGAGAGTTTTCCAACGACTTCGATCATGGAGGACGTTTCGCTCACGGCGTCACCTCCAGGAAAAGCGCCCCCAGCACATCCGAAAGCGTGACGATTCCCACCTCGGCCCCGCCGGGGCCCCGGACGATCGCCAACTGTTCTCCCGACCTCTGGAAGGCCCGGAGGGCCTCCTCGATGCGCAGCGAATCGTCGAGGAACAGCGCGGGCCTCAACCAATCGCGCGCGGTCTTCCGTCGGCCGTCCGGTTCCGAGTAGAGCACATCCTTGAGGCTGACGATCCCCTCGATCCGCCGGTTCGATCCGCTCCCGCTCCAGACGGGCATGCGGGTATGCCCCTGTGTCCGGCACCGAGCGAGGATCTCCTCGAGGGTCGCGCTGCCCGGGACCGATTGCACCGCATCCAACGGCTTGGCGACGCGGGAGAGCGTGAGGTTCTGGGCGTCGATCACGCGATTGATCAGCGACCGCTCGGTCTTCGACAATTCCCCGGTGCTCGACTGGATCAGCGCCTTGAGTTCATCGCGATTGGCGAAGAGCCGGCCGCTGAGGGCGCGGTCGCCGGTCACCCACAACAGCGCCTGGGCGAACCGCCCGACCAGGAACACCGCCGGGGCCAACATCCAATGGATGGCCGCGAACACCGGCAGCAACCAAAGGCAGAGGCGGTTGGGCATGCGCTGGAAAAGGCGCTTCGGCAACAATTCACACACCAGGTAGATCGCCAAGCCGGTCGCGAGCAGCATCGGCCACAGAGCCCATTCACGGTCGCGGGACCACGCCTGCAGATCCTGCCAAATGAGGGCTACCGCCGCGAAATTCGCCACCGTGTTGCCCACCAGGATGGTCCAAAGGAAGTCCTCGGGCCGGTCCATGTAGGTCAACAGCCGCCGGGCATTGCCGCTGCCGGCCCTCGCCCGTTGGCGGACCCGCAGGCGGCTCAGGGCGAACACCCCGGCCTCCATGCCTGACAGGAAGAACGACACCAGCAGCCAACCGGCCAGCGAGAGCCAATGCATCGCCTCGTGACTCACAGCATCGCCTCCGTTTCCACCAACAGTTCACGGATGCGCCGCTCATCGGCTTGTTGGACGGTGAGGCGCAGACCCTGATGGCGGAACACCTCTCCAGGCGCAGGCACCACATCGGCCAGCCAGAGGACAAGGCCGGCCATGGTCTCGACCTCGTCCGGGGGAGTCAGCGCGGGGTGTTCCCGGCGGAAGTCGTCGAGGCGCATGGCCCCGTGCACGCGCCACCGTCCCGGCGCCAACCGCTCATAGACGAACCCCTGCGCCTCCCCTTCCCGACGGATCGGCCCCACCACCGACACCAGGATGTCTTGGAGCGTGAGCAACCCCGCCGTGCTGCCGTACTCGTCGAGCACGATCGCGACTCCCCGATGCTGTCGTTGCATCGATTCGAAAAGCTTCAACAAGTTCATGCTCTCCGGCACGAACGAGGGGAACTCCATCGCCATGAACAGGTCCGCATCGGAATCGAGGAGCAGTGTCCGGGTGTTCAGCACCCCGACGACATTGTCGGGCGACTCGTCGTAAAGGGGGATCCAGTGGTGTCCGGATTTCCTGGCGCGGGCCACCATCTCCTCCATGGGCAGATCGTCCGGCAACAGGACCATCCGAGCCCTCGGCTGCATGACGTCTCGAGCGGTCCTCTGGTCCAGCGAGAGCACCTGCAGCAGGATTTCCTTTTCCCCGGCCCCGAGCGTCCCTTGTTGGTGGGCCAGTTCGATGAGATCGGCATACTCGTCGTCCGAGACACCGCTCTGGACCTTGGCCGACCCCGGAACGAGGCGTTCCACGACACCGTCCACCCACGTCTGCGCGACCTTGCGGACCGGCCGTGTCAGGCTCACGAAGAACCACAGCGGCTCGGCCACCCGCAGTGCCCAGGTCTCCGGGCTTCTGACGCCCAGGGCCTTCGGGGTGACTTCACAGATGAGCAGCAGGAGCAGCAACCCCAAGGACGCCCATCCCACGCCGGAAACCCCGGGATCCACGGCCAGCACGCCTCCCACCGTGAGTGCCACGAGCAGGGCGTTGGACAGCGTGTTTCCCAGTGCGATGGCCGCCAAGACATCCGACGGGTGGGCGAGAAGGCGGGCGACCTGATCGCCGCCCCGTCTGCCGGACTCGACCAATCGACGGGCCCGCCAGGTGCCCAGCGAGAACAGCGCCGATTCGGCCAGGGCAAAGAAGAAGCTGGCCGCGATGAGCACGAGCAGCACGAGCAATGGAGTTGTGGGCAATGGGACCAACGCCCCACATCGACTCCCAAAACCGCTGCAGATTCAATCCAAGAGGCAGGCTCCATCGGGAAGGATGACGAACCAGGGGGGGCTTCTCCCCTTTGGGTGAAGCGCCAAGAAATCGCCGGGACCGCCCCACGACAGGCGGCCGCCTTCCATTCCCGCTCGGAATCCCTACCCTCCCACTCATGCGAACCGTCGTGTACCCGGGGAGTTTCGATCCGATCACCAACGGCCACCTCGATGTGGTCCAGCGTGCGGCCAAGATGTTCGACCGCGTCATCCTCGCCGTGGCTCGCAACGAGGGAAAGCACCCGCTCTTCAGCCTCGAGGAGCGCAAGCGGTTGGCGCTCTCGGCGGTGTCCAACCTGGGCAATGTGGTGGTCGAGACCTTCGAGGGGCTGCTGGTGGACTACGTGATCCAGCACAAGGCCTGCGCCGTGGTGCGGGGTCTCCGCGCGGTGAGCGATTTCGAGTTCGAGTTCCAGCTCGCCCTCATGAACCGCAAGCTCAACGAGAACGTCGAGACGGTCTTCCTGATGCCCAAGGATTCGTATTCGTTCCTCAGTTCGCGCCTGGTCAAGGAGGTCGCTCGACTGAAGGGCGACGTGTCCCCCTTCGTGTCCCCGGAAGTCGTGGGAGCGCTCCGCGCCAAGCTGAACGCCCCCACCGAGTGAGTGAGTGCCCGGAATGGAGTGTTCCTGATCAGAACCTCCAGACCAGGTCCACCGTCACGCGGTCCTTGAAGATGTCGCCAGGATCCGCGACGCCGACCTCGTAAGCGGCCCCGAAATCCACCGTCGTAGTCAGGTGCGAACGGAAGCCCACACCCACGGCACCCTGGTACCGGCCGGAGGCGTTGCTGCTGCCGAAATTGATCACATCGAATCCCTCGGAGCGCAGGCCGATCGCGTTGCCGTCGCTGACCGTGAGGAACGAGTTGTAGGAGACGAAGGGGGTGAACCAACGATGGCAGGCGTAGTCGACCATCGCGTTGAAACGGAGGTTCGAAGTGTTGGCGTCGGCATCAAACGGAACCGTGCCACCCACATTGGCGTTGAGGTGGAAACGATCCCAGCCCTTGATCGCCGAGACGAAGAGGTCAGCGCGTCCCTTGCCCTCGCCCTGGAAGACCTCGCTGTTGCCCGTGGGCACGGTCACCGTGAACCCGGGAGTCACCGCGAACTGGTTCGCCGAATCCTGGATGACCGCGTACTTCAAACCGGCGGCCAGATCGTTCCATCCGTCCAGAGTCGTGCCGTTGTCGAGGTGGATGCGCGTGTAGCCATCGCGGGTCGCGATGAAGGCCAGACGGTCGTTGATCGCGTACCGCAATTGCACGGCATACACCTGGGCGTCGGCACCGACCCCGAGCAGCCCGGAATCCAGGCGGTGGTAGGCGAAGAGCGGACGCACCTCGCTCTGGACCAGGGCGGACTCGAAATAGATCGGGTTGGCCACGGGGACGATGGCGCTATCGAAGCCGTCATTGGCGGCGATGGCAGTGGCGGTGACCGCGAGCCCGAGGAGGGCCGCCCGTTGCATTGGTTTCTTCATGCGCGCCAAGCATGAAAGGTTCGCCGGCACGGGGAACCCCCACCCTTGGCCGGCATTTCTCCGTATTTGCGCGCCATCGGTGGTCGCACCGGACAGCCGTCGCTCCTGCGCTGGACTCGCGCTCGGCGGGCAATCACCCTCTCGCCATGCATTCCCCGAAGTCGTTTCTCCTCGTCCTCGCCGCGGCCGCGCTCCCGATGTGGGCAGCCGGACCCAAGTCACTCTTCAATGGAAAGACTCTCGATGGCTGGGAAGGCGACCCCAGGATCTGGTCCGTCCAAGACGGCGCCATCACCGCCGGCCGCATCGATGAGCGGGTCAAGCGCAACGAATTCCTGGCCACCACCCGCGGCTTCACCAACTTCGTCCTGCGGCTCCGGTTCAAGATCGAGGGCACCGAGGGGTTCGTGAACTCCGGCGTCCAGATCCGCAGCGAGCGCATCCCCAACCACCACGAGATGATCGGGTATCAGGCCGACATCGGCGAAGGTTGGTACGGGGCGCTGTACGACGAGTCCCGCCGCAACACCATCCTCGCCAAACCTGATCCTGAGACCGTCAAGAAGGCCGTGAAGCCCGGCCAGTGGAACGACTACGAAATCCGGGCCGAGGGGAATCGTGTGGTCTTGAAGATCAACGGGATCCAGACCGTGGATTACACCGAGAAGGATCCCAAGATCATCCAGCACGGCAAACTGGCGGTCCAGATCCACGGAGATGGCAAGACCCGCGTGCAGTTCAAGGACATTGCCGTCGAAGAACTCCCCTGATCCGGCGAACGCCCCGGCGGAGAGAAGCGGGTCAATGCCTCCGTGAAATCGAGACGGCCGCAGGGAATGCATCCCTGCGGCCGTTCCGTTGTCGGAGATCCGCTCGCAAGGGCGAGCCGTAATCCGCCGGGTCAATCCTCGCCCGGTTCGAGCGGCGGACGCACCCCGTATTTCTTCTTGAGCGCCTCGACCTGGGCCAAGGGCTTCATGCCGCCGGTGCAAGTCGGGTCGGACAGAGAGGCGGCGGCGGCGCAGACGCCGGTCAAGAGGGCCTTCTGGAGATCCCACCCTTCGTGCAACCCCAGGAGCACACCGGCCGCGAACGCGTCTCCGGCACCCGCAGATCCGGCGATCGCCTTGGCCGGCACCTTGAGAGACGGCTGCCAGTGGTCCTTGCCATCACGGGTGCGGGCGAAGCAACCCTCCGGGAAGTGGATGACCACCAACTCCTTGACGCCGAACTGGAGGATCGCACCGGCGGCATGGCGCAACGACACCGTGTCGAGAACCCCTTCTTTGCGGATCCGGAAACCCGTCACCATGCCCGCCTCGTACTCGTTGATGATCGCGTAGTCGCAATGCTTGAGCGCCGGGGTCACCACCGTCTTGAAACGGTCACCGGTCTCGCTGACCACATCGATGCTGGTCTTGAGGCCCGCGGCCTGGGCGGCCGCCAGCAATTTGGCGGCGGCCGTCGTTCCGTCTTTGGCCACGACGTCCATCTTGTCGAGCAGCAGCAGGTAGCCCAGATGGAAGATGCGCGCCTTGATCTTCGAGAAGTCGAGATCCTTGCCATCCCATAGGGCATTGGCTCCCCGGTAGTGGAAGAAAGTCCGCTTGCCGTTGGACTGGATCGTGAAGACGTCGGTGTAGCTGGTGTCCGCCTCGGCGGTGGCCTTCAGGTACTTGGTGTCGATCTTGTGCTTGGCGCAATCCTCCAGGATCGACGTCCCGAGGACATCCTTGCCAACCAACCCGGCCCCCATCAGCGGGAACTCGACGCCCAGCTTGGCGAGATCGAGCAACACGTTGTAGGGAGAGCCTCCGGTCCCCTGATGCTGGCTCTTGATGTTGGCCAACTGCTCGAGTCCAGGGTAGGCATCGACCATCTTGACGTGGTCGATGATCCAGTTGCCACCGGCCAGAATGCCGGAGCGCTTGGAGACGGAATTGCTCTTCATCGGGAATGGGGACGACGGTACAGGAAAGACAATTGAACGCCCCAACCTTACACGGAAGGGGTCTCCGTTGTCTCTAAGGAATTGAAACACCCCTTGGCGACGCGGACGGAGAGATGCGCGTCGTGGCCGCCGGGCCGGGAAAGAGCGCCGACCCGCGAGGGAACACCGCTTGTGTCGACCCTCCGCAGCGCGGTAGAGTTTCCGAAGTCCCCATCTGTCCTATGCACAGGCCCTCGTCCTCACTGAGGATCGCGCTCTTCGCGGTCCTGCCGTTGGTTGCCACAGTCCTGCGCTCGGCGGAGCGTGGCAGCGACAAGCCGATGCCTGCCGCGCCGCCCCTGCCGGCCATCCGGTCACTGCGCCTGGAACCCGCCAGGCTCTCGCTCCTGGACGGGCGGGATTCGCGCAAGGTCCTGGTCCTCGGCCAGACACCGGACGGGTCCTGGATCGACCTCGGCTCGGAAGCCGTTCTGAAACCCGAGTCGGCGGACCTCGCCGTGGATGCCGAGGGCTATCTGGTGGGTCGCAAAGCGGGCAAGTCGACGGTCGCCATCTCCGCGGCCGGCAAGACCGCCCGACTCGAGGTCGAGGTGAAGAGCATCCTCATGCCCGAGGTCGGGTTCGTGCGGGACATCGAGCCCATCCTCAGCCGTGCTGGTTGCAACTCGGGGCCCTGCCATGGCTCGGCCAAGGGCAAGAATGGCTTCAAGCTCGCGCTGCGGGGCTATGATCCCGACTACGACTACCAGGCGTTGGTCAACGACCTGAGCGGCCGCCGGTTCAACCGGGTCCATGTCGATGAGTCCCTGATGCTCCAGAAGCCGCTCGGTGACATCCCGCATGAAGGCCGGCAGGCCCTGGTGCCGGGCTCGCGGTATCACCAGACCCTGAGGCAGTGGATCGCCGAGGGGGCCCGCTTCCAGGAAGTCTCACCCAACCGCCCGACCCGCATCGAGGTCTTGCCGGCACAGGTGAAACTCGACCTGCCCGGCCGACGGCAGCAAATGCTGGTCATCGCCACCTATCCCGATGGCACCACCCGCGATGTCACCCGCGAGGCCGTGCTCAGCAGCAACAACGAAGAGGTGGGGCTGGTGCAGGGCAACACGGTCATCCCACTGCGCCGCGGTGAGATGGCGGTGTTGGTGCGCTACGAGGGGCTTTACGATGCCCGAGAGGTGACGGTGATGGGCGACCGGACCGGCTTTCGCTTCGCGGCGATGCCCGAGTACAACTTCGTCGACACGGCGGTGAACGCGAAGCTGGAGAGTCTGAAGATCAACCCGAGCGACCTCTGCACCGACGCCGAGTTCATCCGACGGGTCTCCCTCGACATCACGGGCCAACCCCCGACGGCCGAAGCGGTGCGGGCCTTCCTGGCCGACACCACCGAGTCCCGCAGGAAACGCGAGGCCCTGGTCGACACCCTGATCGGCTCGAGCGCCTCCTCGGAGTTCTGGGCCAACAAGTTCGCCGACCTGCTCCAGTGCAACTCTGAGATCCTCGGCAAGAAAGGCGTCTGGGTGTTCCGCAATTGGATCCGCGACCAGTTCGCCGCCAATCGACCCTACGACCAGTTTGCCCGCGACCTGGTGCTGGCCAAGGGCAGCACCTTCGAGAACCCGGCCGGCAACTACCTCCGGGCCCTGCGCGACTCGGGCAAGATGACCGAAGACATCTCGCAGACGTTCCTGGGCGTTCGCTTCAACTGCAACAAGTGCCATGACCACCCGTTCGAACGCTGGACCCAGAACCAGTACTACGAGTTCGGAGCCTTCTTCGCCCAGGTGGCCTTCAAGGCCGGCACGCTCGGACGGGACCACATCATCCGCTCGGGTGAGACCTATGCGCATGAGCAGGTGTCTGAGGAGATCGTCTACCCCAACGACCAGGGGGGTGAGGTCAAGCACCCCAAGAACGACGCGGTCGTCCCGCCCAAAGTCCCCTATGGCACGAGCCGCCCGATCGCCTCGGGTGAAGACCGCCGCGAGTCGTTCGCGGCCTGGCTCACAGCGCCGGACAACCCCTACTTCGCCAAGTCCACCGTCAACCGCTTCTGGAGCTATTTCTTCGGACGCGGGATCATCGATCCGGTCGACGACATCCGGGCCGGCAACCCGCCGAGCAACCCGGCTCTCCTTGAGGCGCTCACCGCCCGCTTCGTGGCCGACGGCCATGATGTGCGCAAGCTCATGCGACACATCGTCACCTCGCGGACCTACCAGCTGAGCATCGTGCCCAACCGATGGAACGAGGATGACCTCGTCAATTTCTCCCACGCCCTGCCCCGCCGCCTCAGCGCCGAGCAGATGCTCGACTCCATCGCGGTGGCCACCGGCCGGCCGTTGCAGTTCGCAAACCTGCCCGAAGGCATGCGCGCCGCGCAATTGCCCGACGGACTGGTGCCGGGCAACGACTTCCTGAGCCTCTTTGGCCGACCCAAACGGCAGAGCGCCTGCGAGTGCGAGCGCAGCAGCAATGTGACCCTTTCCCACGCCCTCAACCTCATCAACGGCAAGACACTGGGCGAATGTGTGAACCGCTCCGACAACCGCTTCTCCAGGCTCGTCGCGGAACAGTCCGACGACCGCAAGGTCATCGAGGAAATCTACCTGAGCTGCCTCAACCGGCCACCCACCGCCAAGGAGTTGTCCACCATCCGTCTCGGGCAGGGAGCCCAACGCCTTGAGGGCGCGCAGGATCTCGCGTGGGCGCTCATCAACAGCCCCGCCTTCCTCTTCAACCGCTGACCCGCCGCCCCTCGCCCACCGCAACCCTCCACCCGAAACCCACCCCATCATGATCTCCATCCCCGGCCTCTCCGGCGCCACCTGCGACGGGTTCAATCGCCGCGAATTCATGCGCCTCGGCGGCGCCGGCCTGCTCGGGCTGAGCCTGGCCGACATCCTGCGGCTCCAGGCCGAGCAGCCCAAGACGGCCGGCCCGGCACCCGGCCAGCCCAAGAACGGCTGGGGCTCGGCCAAGCAGGTGCTGATGATCTACCTGCAGGGCGGCCCGAGCCATATCGACATCTGGGATCCCAAGCCCGACGCGCCGTCGAACGTGCGCGGCGACTTCAAGCCCATTCGCACCAAGGTCCCCGGCATCCAACTCAGCGAGGTGATGCCCAAGCTGGCCCAGCAAATCGACCGGGCCACGCTCATCCGCTCGATGAGCTACACGCCGGCAGGCCTCTTCAACCACACGGCGGCGATCTACCAGATCATGACGGGCTACACGCCCGACCGCGTGTCGCCCTCCGGACAGCTCGAGCCCCCGGCCCCCAACGACTTTCCGCACATGGGAGCGCAGATCTCGCGCCTCAAGCCGATGGACATCCCGATGCTCCCCTTCGTGATGCTGCCGCGCCCCCTGCAGGAATCGAACGTCATTGGCAAAGGCGGCACGGCCGGCTTTCTCGGCGCCGCCTACGACCCCTACTATTTTTATCAAGACCCCGCCCAGGGCATCAACCTGGACGACCTGACCTTGCGCAAGGAGGTCACCAAGGAACGCCTCGACCGCCGGTCCACGCTGCTCAAGGCGGTCAACGAGGCCATGCCCGAGATGGAGAAGGCCGTCGAGAAGTACGCCCTCGACCGCTACTACCAGAAGGCCTTCGACCTCGTCAGCAGCGGCCGCGCCCGCGATGCCTTCGACTTGTCGAAAGAGAAGGACTCCCTGCGCGACCAATATGGGCGCCATACCTTCGGCCAGGGCCTGCTGCTGGCGCGCCGCCTACTGGAATCCGGCACCCGATTCGTGCAAATGAACTGGCCCGCCGTGGCCAATGGCGACCCGACCGTCGATGCCTGGGACACCCATGCCGCCAACTTCGGTCCGCTGCGCAACCTGCACTGCCCCAAGCTCGATTCCGGGCTCAGCGCACTGCTGGAAGACCTCGACCAACGCGGCCTTCTCAAGGAGACCCTCGTGGTCGCGCTGGGTGAGTTCGGCCGCAGCCCGCGCCTGGGCGTGAGCACCAGTGGCAACACCAATTCGCCCGACGGCCGCGACCATTGGCCATACTGCTACACAGCCCTGATCGCGGGTGCCGGCATCCGCCGCGGCGCGCTGTACGGCAAGTCCGACGCGACCGGATCGTCGCCCATCGAGACGCCGGTGCACCCCACGCAAATCGTGGCCACCGTCTACCACGCGCTGGGCATCGACCCGCACACCATCGTCATGAACCACCTGAACCAACCCCGCGAGCTGGTGCAGGCCGAACCGGTGACCGACCTGTTCGGATGACCCGGTGCCTTTTCCGCGTCCGCCGCCCATCGCCACGTCTGTTCATGAAACACCCCCCGGCCTTGCTCGCCCTGTCGGCTTTGGCGGTCCTATGGTCCTCCGCCCTCGGACTTCGCGCACAGTCCGCCCCGCGCCTCGACTCCGCCTCGGCCACCTGGGTCCAGCGCGGAACCACCCAGGAAATCACCCTCAAGGGAGACGCACTCGAAGGGGTCTCGGCGGTTTTGATCGAGGGATCCGGTGTCTCCGCACGGCCGGTCGCGCCCCAAACCGCCGCTGTCACCCTCGAGGGATCCGCCGGAGGCCTGTCCAGTGGGCCAGCCAACGGTCAGCAGGCACTCACCGTGCAATGGATCACCTCGAGCGACGCCGCGCTGGGCCCTCGGGAACTCCGCGTCGCCGGACCCCACGGCGTGTCCAACCCGCTCACGCTGCAACTCAGCGATCTCACCGAATTGTCGGATCCGCGGACCAATTCCGCGCGCGCCACCGCCGCCTGGATCTCCCTGCCGGTGGCCGTCTCGGGCCTGATCAGCACGAACACCGAGTCCGACTTCTTCCGTTTCAAGGCAGTGGCGGGCCAGGTGTTGATCTTCGACCTTCAGGCCAATCGCACCGGCTCGCCCCTGGATGCCAACCTCATCCTTCGGGATGTCGGCGGACGGGAACTGGCGCGCAGCGAGGACGCCCACGGGTTGGACCCGTTCATCGAATACACCCCGGCGACCGACGGTGAGTTGACCTTGGAGATCCACGACCTGCGCTATCAGGGGGGCTCCAACTACCGCTATCGCCTGGTGGCCGGCTCCCTGCCCTACCTCGAATCCATCTTCCCCTTCGGGGGCCGGCGCGGATCCTCGGTCACCCTGCAGTGGCTGGGCCGGAATCTCGAGGGCCTGGAGAGCCTCCCGCTCCAGATCGCGGCGACCGCGCCGCTGGGCCGGCAAGACGTCCGCGCCCGGACCCCGCTCGGCTATTCCAACCCGGTGTCCTTCGAAGTCGGCGACCTGGAGGAGACCGCCGACACCGAACCCAACAACACCGCAGAACAGGCCCAGTCGCTCACCCTGCCACGGGTGGTCCAAGGCCGGATCGGTGCCGAGAAAGACGTGGACGTGTTCCGCTTCAAAGCCCCGGCCGACCAGCGTTGGGTCGTGGAAGTTCAGGCCCGCTCGTTTGGTTCGCGCCTGGATGCGCTCCTGACCCTCTCGGATACCCACGGCACGGTGCTCCAGCGCAACGACGACGCCTCCGGCCCGGATGCCCGCATCGAGTTCGACGCCAAAAAGGACGCGGAATACCGACTGAGCCTGCGCGACCTCACCCAGCGCGGCGGCGACCGCTTCGGATACCGCTTGACCCTGAAACCGGTGGACCGAACGCCCGACTTCGGGCTCCGCATCGGGGGCGGTCGTTTCCGGGTCACCCAAGGTGGCTCGGTGGCCTTGCGATGCGAAGTGGATCGACGGCACGGATTCGACGGCTTGGTTCGCGTCGAAGCCGACGGCCTGCCTCCGGGCGTCTGGGCACCGCCGCTCATCCTGGGGCAAGGCACCTCGGTGGGATGGTGGGTGATCTCGGCCAACGCCGATGCCGCCCTGGGTCATGCACCGCTCAAGGCCGCAGCCCTGGGCGACCACCAGGGCAAAGTGGTGACGCATCCGGCCACCTTCTCCGAAATGGCCTGGCTGACGGTGCTGCCCGGAACTCCGTTCGACTTGAGCGTCGCGCCCTCCAGCCTGTTGGCCGAACAGAACTCCACGACGGGGCTCGAGGTCCGGGTCCAGCGTCGGGATGGATTCGACGGCGAGGTGCGGATCCTGGCCGAAGACCTCCCGGGAGTCTCGATCCCCGCCGTCACCGTGCCTCCGGGCCAGGCCCGCGCTCGACTGAACTTGCAGGTGGCCCAGAATGCCGAGACGGGCATCCGCCCCGTGATGGTCCGCGCCGAGGCCACCGTGAAGGGGCGCACCGCGGTCATCCATGCGCCTGCCCCGGTGCCGCTGACCGTGCAGCCCATCCCCATGTTCCTGACCGCCATGCTGCCCGGTTCCCCCTTCTTCCGCACCGACCCCGTCCGACTCTCGGCCGTGGCCCTGCCCGAGGGCACCGCTTCCGAGGCGAACCAGACCCAATTCGTGGTGAAGGTCGACCGGCGCGGCGTGAGCGGCGAAATCGACCTGCGTCTGGAGGATCTGCCCCAGGGCGTTGTGGCCACGCTGTCACCCATCCGAACCAACAAGAACGAGGCGACCATCCAACTCAAGGTTTCGCCCAAGGCCGAGACCGGCAAGGAGCACCAATTCCGGGTGGCCGCCAGCGCCACGCATCAGGACCGGGTCTGGCGTCAGAAGACCCAACCCATCCACCTGACCCTCACCGCACCCGAGTCCGAGGCTCCCAAGGCGGAGTCATCGAAGACCCATTCCCCGAAGCCCGCTCCCCAGGAGCCCAAACCGGCACAGGCCACCGCCAAGCCCGCTGCATCGAAACCCACTGCCGAAAAGGCCAAGCCATGACCTCCTTGATCGCTTACCTCTCCCGCAGTGCGTGCCTAGGCCGCCCCGTCGTTCCCCAACTCCGGACGTCCAAAGTGCTCTGGGCGGCTTGCCTGACCTCGACGCTTGCCTCGGGCGCTGTCTCAGCCGCCGAGAAGCCCGTGTCGTGGTGGCGCGATGTCACGCCGATCTTCAAACGCTCCTGCAACGGGTGCCACAACCCCAACAAGCTCAAGGGCGAGGTCGACACCTCGACCTTCGCCGGCCTGATGAAGCCGGGAAAGCAGGGGCCGAACTTCGTCGCCGGCGATCCGGCCAAGTCGTTGCTCATCGCCTCCATCACGGGCAAGGAGCCCGACATGCCCAAGGAGGGCGACGCGCTTTCCTCGCAGGAGGTGGCGCTCATCACCCGCTGGATCCAAGAGGGAGCCAAGGATGACACCCCGGTCGACGCCTACTCGACGAAGCTCAAGGAGCCGCCGACCTACGCGCTGCCCCCGGTCATCAGCACCCTCGACGTCTCCCCCGACGGCCAGCGTCTCGCGGTGGCCGGCTACCATGAGGTGCTGCTGCTCGACACCGACAACTGGTCGATCGCCGGCCGCCTCGTCGGCGAATCGCCGCGCATCGAGTCGGTCGCCTTCTCGCCCGATGGCAAATCGCTGGGCATCAGTGGTGGAGCCCCGGCCCGATTCGGCGAGATCCAGATCTGGAACGTCGCCGACGCCCGCCAGAGCCAGGGTTTTCGGCTGACCACCGATTCGGTGTTCGGTCTGTCCTGGTCGCCCGACGGCACCCGGGTCGCCACCGGCGGTGCCGACAAGAGCGTGCGGGTGACCCGTGTTTCCGACGGCAAGGAACTGGTGAAGTTCGACAACCACGGCGACTGGGTCTTCCGCACCACCTGGCTCCTGGATGGCGGCCGCCTGCTCAGCGCCAGCCGCGACCGCGCCATGAAACTCATCGATGCCGCCAGCGGCCAGTTCATCGACGACGTCAACAAGCTGCTCGAACCCATCGACTGCATGGTGCGCCATCCTCGCGAAGACTCGGCGGCCTATGGCGGGGCCGAGGGCGGACTGCGGGTCTACCGGGCCAAGGAAAACCAGGACCGCACCGCCGGCAACAACGACGTGAACCTCGTGCGCGAATACGAACGCCAACCCGGGCCGGTGCATGCGGTCGCCTTCAGTCCCGACGGCACCCTGTTGGCCGCCGGCGGCACCGGCACCGAAGTCCGTGTGTACGAGACGGCCACGGGAAAGCGCCGGGCCACCCTCAAGGGCCACGCCGGGCCGATCTTCGCCTTGCGCTTCTCACCCGACGGCCAGCGCCTCTACACCGCGGGCTTCGAAGGCATCGTCCGCGCCTTCGACCCTGCCTCCGGGGCGCTGGAAGTCATCCTCTACCCCGTCCCCCTCACGCCCGCCCGCCAGACCGCGGGTAATTGAGGCGCGGAGCAAAGCGCAAGATGCCCACCCGAGCCCGCCACCGAACGGGCATGCCAACCGATCGCTTCCGGATCCTCCAGACGCATCAAGGATCGGTCGCGGCCACTTGCCAACGCCATTGCGGCAATGCAGCATTGCCGCATGTCGATGATCTTGCCCATGACCAAGCGTGGGGGACTCACCCTCCCTCCGGACCTCCGGCGGAGGCTGGGCCTTGATGACCTGGAAAACCCGCTGATCCTCGTCGAGGAGCGCGACGGCGGGCTCTTCCTGCAACCCGCTGCGGCCGTCCCCGTTCGTGAGATTTCCCGAAAGCAGTTGGACCAATGGATATCCCGCGATGAAGCGGAAATGGCGGCATTTCAAAACAAGTCTCGATCAAAATACGGCGCCAAACCCCGGAAGTGAGACTCTTCTTGGACACCAGCGTGCTCCTTGCTGCCGCCGGTTCCGCACGCGGGGCTTCGCGCTTCCTGTTTGAAAACGCCGAGGAACAAGGCTGGGAATTGCTTTCCTCCACCTATTGCCTCGAGGAAACCAAAAGAAACCTCCACAAACTCGGGGCCGGGGCCTCTTCATGCTGGCACAAGACACTGGCACCTCGCGTGACATTGGTACGGGTCGAGCTTTCCTTTCACCAGGCCCTGGTCTTCCACAAAAGCAAGGATCGTCCGGTCCTTCTTTCGGCGATCGGTGCGCGAGCCGACCTTCTGTTGACTCTCGATGAGGCGGATTTCCAGAGATCGGTTGGCGATCAAGTCTACAGCCTCAGCCTCCGCAGCCCTGGGCGGTTTTCAGCCGAGTTGCGCGAGGCGGGTCGGATATGACCTGAACGACAGGGGCCTCTCGCACTGAACCGACAAAATCGGTCAGCATTGCCGACTTGCTCCACCCGCGGGCCAGAGCCAGATCTCCGGGTTGACGAAATCTTTCTGTGCGGTTTTCGGATCGGCGGCAGTTGGAGATCGGTATGGGTGAATCAGATCAAGAACTCCTCAGGCGATTTGCGAAGAAATCCGATGAGCCGGCGTTCGAAGAGTTGCTGCGCCGGCATGTCGATCTCGTCCACTCGGCGGCGCTGCGACAAGCCGGCCCAGACCCTCAGGCGGCTCAAGACATCGCACAGACAGTCTTCATCGACCTGGCCCGCAAAGCCCCTCAACTGCAGAAGCATACCACCCTGACCGGTTGGCTCTACACGGCCGTACGGCATGCCGCCACCGCCCACCGCAGAACCGAAGCCCGCCGAACCCAACGCGAACAAACCGCCCTCTCCATGAACGTCTCCGACCTCACCCCGGGCCCGGAGCCGGATTGGAACAGACTTCGCCCGCTGTTGGACGAGGCGATGCACGCGTTGAACGACGGTGAACGCGAGGCGGTGCTCCTGCGGTGCTTCGAGCGTCGCGGCTATTCGGAAATCGGTGCGCACCTGGGCATCGGAGAGAATGCGGCCCGCATGAGGGTTGAGCGGGCTCTGGACCGATTGGGAGGGTTCTTGGCCCAACGTGGCATCACCTCGACGGCCGCTGGCCTCGCACTGGTGCTGGAAGCCCATGCCGTCACTTCCACGCCACCGTCGATCACCGAAGGCATCCTGCGGGGCACCCGATCTGCGCTGCGGCCATCCGGCGCGGCCTCCACCATCTCCATGCCCTTGCGCCTGCGTTGGTCCTGGGGCGTGGCGGTGCTGTTGTTGGTGGGCATTGGTGGACTGATGTGGACGAACCTCCAATCCGACCGGAGCCGGTCGAACAGCGCCCGTGCTGATTCCGTCGCCCAGACGGCGGGATCTTCTGGTCCACGCAGTTCGGGGAGAGCCGGATCCAGTCCAAAGAATGCCCCGACGGGCGGTGCATCCAGCACCGGCGCGAAAGACGAGGCAGCCAAATCAAGCAAACCGCTGGATGGACCCGAACTGATCTTGTCGTTCGTGACCAAGGACAGCGGCGAACCTGTGCCGGATGTGAGGGTCGTTTACCGCGGTTATGAAGGCGACCATTTCACCTCGGCCGAATTCATCGCTTCAACGAACGGTGAGGCCACGATCCGGATCGTTCCCGGCACCACACACCTGCAACTGACTTCGGTCTTGGAAGGCTTCGCTGACACCCGCTTCACCTGGGATCCGGCAAAAGGTGACCGGATCCCGGAACGGCGTCGGGCCCTGCTCGAACGGGCTATCCTCATCGGAGGCAAAGTTTTGGATCCCACCGGGAAACCTGTTGCCGGTGCAACCGTGAGTTGGGGACACCAGGAGTTGGCCGCGCTGCGAACCTCCGAGGCGAGCCATGAGTTCGGTTCAATCAAAACCACCACCGACCTACATGGCCAATGGAGAATCCAACGGATCGCGGCATCGATGCTCTCATTGATCAGTGGGCGCGCCTTCCATCCGCAGTTCCAACCTTCCGAGTCGGATGGGAATCTAGGGCTCGGACTCGATCATGATGCGTTCGTGCTGGAACTCCGGGATTTGAAACATGTCTTTCGCTTGAAATCCGCCTCATCGGTGGGAGGTGTGGTCATCGATGAAGTTGGTTCGCCCATCGCTGGGGCGCGGGTCCTGTTGGGCCATCGGAACTTTGTCGGAAGCGCCGAGACCCGGACTGATGGCGAAGGCAGATTCCAAATCCAAAGTGGACCCACAGGGTCGACCGTGTTGACGGCGGAGGCTCCTGGATTTGCTGCCAAAACCCTCCCGGTCGTGCTCAACGACCGCAACGAGCCATTCCAAGTCGTTCTCGCCAAGGGTGTTCCTTTGCGGATCCGGGTGGTGGATACCAACGGCGCGCCCGTTCAAAGCGCCTACGTCTGGCTGAGACGGCCGCCTCCTCCCCCACCTGCCATTGGCGACCTGCTGCAAATGGCAACATCGGTGCAAGCCTCGTTCGAAGGTCGCACCGACGCCGAGGGCCGGGTCGTTTGGGAGAGTGCCCCTGCGGGAACCCATGAGTTTGACATCGCGGCCGCCGGATTCATGCGCAGGAACGACCTGCCCGTGCTGGCGGACGACACGGAACACGACGTCATCCTGAACCCAGCGTTGGTACTCCAGGGCTCAGTGACCGACGCCGATAGTGGGGGCCCGATTCCCCGCTTTCGCCTCGCCATGGGTTGGCCTTCGTTTGATCTGCACTCCGGCAAGACCAACATCGAGGTCAGCGGTATTGATCGTTTTTCACCCCATTTTTCTGGAGGTCGATTCCGCCATACGTTGGAGGAGCAGGTCATCGGTGGCTTGGATGAGTTGATGGTTCGCATCGAGGCCGAAGGCTACCAACCGTACATCAGCCGCCCCATTCGGTATGACGAAGGCGAGGTGACCCTGGATGTCTCGCTGGAACGATCAGAGACCGTCGAAGTGACAGTCGTCGATGCGGGTGGACGGCCTGCACCACACGCTTCGATCGGATTGGTGACGCCGGGCACCCGGGTCGTCTTGGGCCCTGATGGGCTGACGCAGTTCGGAACCCCAGGCCTCAACGTCATGGTCCAAACAGACGAGGAGGGGCGCGTAAAACTCCAGAAGGACCCAATGGTGGAGCGCATCGTCGCGGCCGGATCCCGTGGGACCTTGGGCTTCGCCGAGACTTTGTGGGCGCGACTGAAATCAGACCCGGTCCTGCCGTTGGTGCCCTGGGGACGGATCCAAGGCCGGGTTCTTGGAACTCCAGGAAAACTCGCAGGCAAGGTTGTCGTACTTGGTGATCGGAACGAGGGGCAGATTACCTTCGGTTTGGACTTCACGACGCAGACCGACCCCGAGGGAAGATTCGAGTTTGCAAAGGTTCCGGCCGGTCCCATCCGAGTGGAGCAGCGTATCGTCGAACAATCCGGAACAACGAGCGTGGGTTACGAGAGTCGATCCGTGGTACTCACCGTGAAGCCGGATGAAACCAAGGAGGTGACCTTGGGCGGAAGCACTCGGGTGACTGGCCGCCTTACACCTCCCGCCGGCTTCAAACTTCAACCGGACTGCGTTTGGGCGGTCGCCCTGTTGGGTGCGGGACCCTCACCGGAGCCTTCGGGTTCTATCTTGGGGCGCCAGGCAACCTCAGGACCAGAACGACGCGCGCGTATTCTGCCGGCCGTCGTCGATGGCACGGGCGCCTTTGCCATCGACGCTGTGGAATCGGGCACCTACCAACTCCAGGCTAAGTGGGTTCGTCGACCGATCCTTGGGCAGTTCATTGGAGACGTGCCCAGACTCCTGGAACCGACAACCCCCATCTCTGTGACCGTGCCACGCGACTCCGGCCCCATCGACCTCGGCGCGATCCCCCTCAAGGCAACCGGCGCGGTCCCGTTGCCTAGTCCCCGGTAGTACCGCCGCTGTGCCGTCATCCTTCCTTAACGGGACCTCCGGACGCGATCCCCGATCTTGCGATGGCGTCACTGGATGATGTGGAAGATGCGCCTTCCTCCTTCGCGGCAACTGACTCCATCATTCGTGGCATCCAATAGCCCTCCGTGTAGGTGAGCTGGGTCGTTGGAGCCATACCTGAACTCCATGACCCACTCCATTCGCGAGGTCGCAGCAACCGATCAGCCGATTCTCTGGGATTTGCTTTACGAGGCGCTGTGGGATCCGCCCACCGGCCCAAGACGTCCGAAGTCCGTTCTGTCGAACCCGTACATCGCCGCCTATGTCGAGAACTGGGGATCCAACGTCAACGATCTCGGTTTTCTGGCCATTTCGCCGGAGGGTTCCGTCGCAGGAGGCATTCTGAGCCGGTTGCTGCTGCCTCCGCTGCAAGGAGGTGCCTTCTACGACGAGCACACTCCTCAGATGGGAATCGCCGTGTTCCCGGCCTTTCAGCGCAGAGGTCTAGGCACCCTCTTGCTGACCCGGTATCTGGCCGCCGCTTCCAAACGGTTTCCGCGGGTGTCACTCGGGGTCCATCCCGAGAATCACACCGCCATCGGCCTGTATACCCGATTCGGCTTCCGTCAGTTTGCCACCGGTCATGGCGGATACCTCAACTTGGTGAAAGACTTGTAAACCCAGTCCCAAGTGGTCGACCTACCGAATCACGACCCATGGGCGGTTCCTGAGACAGCGGTTCCGAGGGATGGCTCTCGTTGTGGTTGGGCAACTTCCGATTGAGGTTTTCGGATCGGACTCCCATGTTCACTTCCGTCAAATGATCCACCGGAAGAGGTGCCGCCGTGTTAGCCGATCTTGATTCATCCGTCCTGCAGCGAATGCGAACCTGGTTGCATGAACAGGCTCTGACCGTCCCCCTGCACGACCCGATCCTGGAGGCGATCCGCACCCTCGGCGAACGCGTTCTCGTCGCCCTTGTTCTCGGAGGATTGCTGCTGGCGATCGTTGGCCTGATCGCTTGCCTGGTCTACCGGCCGCGAACCTCACGCGGAGCCATCTGGCTGTCGTTCTTCGGTGTGTTCGGCGGCACGCCCACACTGTATCTGCACTCCCATCCCCCCAGCCTGTTCGGATTCCGATTGCGGCGTCGGCCGCGACGGGGCCGGTCGCACTGATCGCACCCGGTGGGTCGATGAACGCAGCGGCAGCAACCGAGGCGGATGGCGGCTCAGCGCGACGGCGGGACTTTCCCGAGTTTGCGCTGGAGCGATCGCCGGTGGATGCCCAGGCGGCGGGCGGTGGCCGAAATGTTGCCTCCACATTCACTCAGCACCCTCTGGATGTACGCCCACTCCAACCCCTCCAGAGACTGGCCGGACACGGCCGCGGAATCCTTTTCCGGATGCATCGG
>CAYLTF010000012.1:46575-52115 GCA_964386625.1 uncultured Akkermansia sp.
GAATCCCAGGAGGCCGCCACCTCAGCACACGGAGGCCACGATCTTCCAGGGCCCGCAACACCCACGCAGTACGAGCAGGGTCTCCTTCGATCACCACCGGAGGCACCCCGGCGGCAACGACCGGAATCGAGGGGCCGGGATCACCGTTCGCGGCCATGGTTCGCCTCTTGGACTGGTCCAGAACCGACATTGGAACCGGCCCCAGGAATGGGTCGAGCTCGCGGACGAGTCATGAAAAACAGCACCACCCCGGCGAGGCTCAGCACGAAGATGCCAGCCGTGCCCACCACCAGCACGCCGTCGCGCACGACCTTGTTCGGGATGAATGAGAGCTTGTGCAAGTAGCTGAAGACGTTGGCCTCCCACTGCCGGCGGTGATCAGTGAACCGCGTGACGCTCTCGGTCATGGTGCTGACATACACCCGGGTGCCCGCCCCATCCCCCGTCTCCATCCGGTAGACAGGGAGGATGCGGAAGATGGGCAGGTATTCGGAGTCGAAGGCGGTCAGCACCGCGGCCTTGCGCACGGGGGCACCGCCCAGGAACCGGGTGGCAATCTCTCCGGCGAACACCTCATCGCGGTCAGGCACCACCTTGCCAGTCGTGCCGCTGACGTAGACCGGGGCCTTGGCCTCCCGAGTCCAAACCACATAGGTCGGCTCACCGGCGATCATCCTCAGGTTCACCGCCCGCACCCCACCCGACGCCGTCGGCACGGCCTGGACGGCCTGCGTCAGCGGGATGCGAACGGTGTCCACCGGCACCTCCGGGCCGCTGGGAATCGCCTTGGGCGGCGGATCCTGGGTCCAGGTCATCACCTGGTGGAGCACGCCGCTGAAGGAGGCCAACAGCGCGCTCAGGCTGAAGGCCAACCCGAGCCAGCGATGCAGTTGCCGAAGTGTCTTGGTGTTCATGGAGAGCGAAGAAGCACGGGGATGCGGAACGTTCAGAATCGAATCTCCACGCCACCGAAGAACGAGCGACCGTCCCCGGGGTTGTAGGCGGCACTGGCCGGTGTGGCCCGATTCAGCACACCGGTGGTGGCGACGTAGGCCTCGTCGGTGAGGTTGCGCGCATCGAAGAACAGCGAAACACCCCGCCGTGTCTGGTAGCCGGCCCGTAGCCCGAGGATCGCATAGCCCGGGGCGTTGGCCGCTCGGGTGTTGGCCAGATCGATGGCGTAGGATTCCGGGGCCCATTCGACGTTCGGGCCGAAGTAGAATCCGCACGGGTGGTCGTACCGCAACTCGCCGCGCAGGTAATGCCGTGGAACCCCGGGCAACCGGTTGTCGCCATACACGGCATCCCCGTCGAAACGGAACTCGTTCAGCAGGTAGTTGCCCTGGAGGCGAATACCGTCGGTCTTGCCCTCGGTGCCCGCGGACAACACTCCGTCGACGATCCGCCATCCGGCGCCCAGTTCGATTCCCCGGTGGATCGTCCGGCCAGCGTTGAGCGTCTGGGTGATGGGTGGGTTGAAATTCCCCACTTGCAAGCTGAGCAACTCGTCCTCGATCCAAGCCTGGTACAACGATGCATCCCAGTCGAAGCGCCCGGCCTTGCCGCGGGTGCCGACTTCCACCGTGGTGCCCGTCTGCGCATTGAGCTGGACCAAGCCATTGGTCGCGCCTGGGGTGGCGGGACGGCTCAGTTCGCCGAAGGTCGGTGGCTCGAAGTTGCGGCTGACGTTGCCGAAGACCTGCACCTCCGGCGTCGCCTGCCAGATGGCCCCGACCTTGGGATTGATGCCGAGGTAATCCTGGGTGTCGGTCTGGTCGCCATCCGACAGGAACCGGTCGGCAAATTCGCGCCGGGCGTAGGAGATGGACGTTCCCGCCACCAGGCTCCAACGGTCTCCGAGACTCAGGGTGTCCTCGAGGTAGGTGTCGAGGTTCATCGAGGTCTGGGTGCTCTCGGCCGTCTTGGCGCCCCGACGCGGACGGCCGGCGAAGACCCCGTTCACGAAGCGGTTGTCCTCGACCCAGCCGTAGACGGGCGCAAACCCGGCGGTGAAGCGGTTGTCCCTTCCGGCGATCTCACCCGAGTGGACCAGGCGCGCATCCAGTCCGAGGTCGTTGGAGTTCTGGTCCAGCACCTGGAAGATGGGGTGATCGAGATCCTTGTAGCTCCAGAATCCCGAGAACTGCGCCTGGGTCTGGTCCGAGGTCCAGGCCAGGCGGTCGCTCACTCGGTACAGCGAGTAGTCGCGCTTCTGGTCGCCGGCGAAGCTGCCCAACCGAGGATTGTTCAAGGCGTTGCTCAGCGACAAGGATCCCGGCAGCTGCGAATCGGTCCGCACGGCGGTGAACCACAGTCGGTTCTCCAGTCGATCCGAGATCCGGTAGCCGACATTGGCCAGGGCGCGGTCGGCCTCCTGCGAGGCGTGCTGGCGATACCCGTCCTGGATGAAGTGCGTGAGGCTGGCGTAGTAGTCGGCAGGACCCGACGCGAAGCCGCTGCTGACCTGCCCTCGCAGGTAGCCAAACGAACCGAGCTCGAGGCGGGATTGAAACGGGCTGGCGTCGCGGCCGGTGGGGCTCACGAAATTCACCGCGCCTCCAAGCGTCGTGCCGCCGTACCGAAGGGCATTCGCACCGCGCCACACCTCGATGTAGCGGGTGGCCAGCGGTTCGATGGACTGCATGTCCACCCCGCCGTCGGCGAGGTTCAGGGGCACCCCGTCCTGCAGGATCTTGAGGCCACGCCCATGGAAGGTCCGCTGGAGGCCGGATCCCCGGATCGAAATGCGGGCCTCTTCGGCCCCGAAGCGCGACTGCACATACACGCCGGTGGTGAAGTCCAAGGCATCGCGCAGCGTGGAGGCCCGCCCCTGGCGGACCGCGTCGCCGTCGACCAGCGTGGTGCCTCCAGGCACCTGCGCCAAGGCGGCTGCGGCGGCGGAGATCGACGGGACGGTGAGAGTGGGCTCGGTTTGTCCTTCGATGAGGACCTTGGGCAGCGTAGGGGATTCGGCGGCCTGGAGCACGGAGGCCCCCAAAACGGCACTGACACACGACGAGACGGAAGCGGCGGAAAATGAACGGTTCATGGAACGAAATCGCGGACGATGGACAGAGTTGTTTCCGGACGGGGTTCCCGGGAAAGGACCGCACCTTGCCGGAGGGGAGGTGCAGCCGACGTCATCGGGAAGAGGCACGGTGATGCCCTGGAATCCTGCAGATCGACCCGAGTGGACCACGTCACCGGTTCACGGATCGGAGTCGAGGGTCGAACGGAGGAAGGTTCCGGGATGCGACCCGAAACCCCTGGAGAACACCGCGATCAGGCCTGCCGTGGCGGCTGCCAGGGCGGAGGAAACGCTTTGAACGCCGCGCGTTCGTCTATCGCGGGAATGCGCCCGATGCAGAGCGTGGAAGGCGCAGCCAATTCGAACGTCTCGTCGGCGGCCACCATGTCGACCTTGGCCAGCGAAAGGACCACCGTCTGCTGTTGCTGTTGGGTGTCGCGGCCCTTGCGGACCACCTTGCACAGGGCACAAGGGTGTTGACCGTCGAAGGTGGTCTCCAAGGCCTGGACCCACCCCATCTCGGCACTGCGGTCGAGCAGCATCACCGTCCAGGCGACCGATTGGAGCAGGGTCCATTGGAACCCGAGGGAAATCCCCACGAGCCCGATCGTCACCCATTGGCACCAACGTCGCCGCACAGTGCGTTCAAGGGATCACGGCTCGGCGACCGCAGTCAACCGTTCCTGCCGACTTGAGGCCCAGACACCCTGCGGTTTTTTGCCGCAGCGACCCGCGGACAGCTCCCGGCTCAACGGAGCACCCAGGTGGCCGCGGCCGTCGCATCGGCGGTATCCAGACGCCGGAGCTCGGAATGCCCCAGGGCGATCAGGCCGTCCACATCGGCATACTTGGCGCCTCCCGGCAGGAAATCCGGCGAATGGAGATCCAGCACCTTCCCGAAGCGGAACCCGCCAAGGTGCAAGGCCACACGGTCCAATCCCTTGCCTGATTGTGCCCGGGCCGCGGCGGCGATGGGCGCAGTGGCGTCGAGGGCGATGAGCGAGACCTGGCTCGAGGCCTTCTCATGGCCTCGGATGTACTGCACGGCCGTGAGGACATCGTGCACCCGGTGGACGAAGACGGCCGGGTTGTACCCGAAGGTGTAGGCGGCGGCCTCGCGGGGATTCTTGACCCGGGGCGTCCGGGTGAGTCGCTGACCGTCGATCGAAGACTCGCCCTGATGCAGGAGATCCACCCCCATCACCGTCACACCGCCATCCACCAGCTGCTGCACGCCCGGAACCAAGTTGCCTTCCGCGGTGTACAGACCCGATTTCCCATCGGCCGTCAGCCAAATCACCGTCTTTCCGTTCCATTGCTTCGGGTGGCAGAAGACGACCGGGATTTCTTCGCGGCGGGATCCGTTGCGGAGCAGTCCGGCCATCTGGATCCACGTTCCCTTGTCCTGCTTGTCTTTCTGGTCCCAGACCACCGAACCCGGCGCCACCGGTTCGCGGGCATCCAAGACCACATCCCAGCCGGCTTGGAGCACCTGGCGGTACTGGTCCGGGGAGCTCGAGGCCAGAGCGGCAAACTGCTGGTCGGCGTCCGTCGTCCACAATTTCAGCAGGCCCCGCTCGAAGTCCGGGTCTGCCGCCTTGGGCGCCGGATGATCCCCATCCCAGACGCTGAGTTCCTGCCGAGACGACACGGTGTAATCGCGTTCCAGCACCGGCTCCTGCTGTCCGAGTTTGAAATGCCGATTGATCCAGTTGTAGAACGCCGTACGGGAGACCGCATTGTAGTTGTGGGGGAAATGCTCCCCGCGATGGAGCATCACCCGGTCGGGGGCCCCGAGCAGGCCGTACAGCCGCTGGAGTTCCGGAAACCCCTTGGTCGACATCTCCTTGGTCCAGTCATTGGCCGTCGTCATGCCCTGGGGTTTTGGGGCGAAGAGCCCTGCGAACTCGACATTGCCCGTGCTCACCCGCAGGAGACTGGCGTTCTCGCAGGTGCAGCCACCCTGCATGGCCGTGCTGACCATCACCGCTGGGAACGACAAGGTGACCCTCGGATCGATGGCCGCCAGCAGCATGGTCTGGGTGCCGCCCCCGCTGGCCCCGGTGATGGCCACGCGCTGCGGGTCGACCTCGGGCAGATCGAGCAGGAAGTCGAGCGATCGCACCGCGTTCCAGGTCTGGAGGCCCATGATGCTCTGGAGGTGCGCCTCGGCCTGCGGGCTGTAGAGACCCCAATTCTCCGTCGTGTTCATCTCGGGCCGCTGCTGGGCGAAGTGGTGCACCACCTGCCGGGAGATCTGCTGCGAGTCGGAATCGCCCAGCATGTCCCACTGCCAGACGACACAGCCCATCCGCGCCAATTGGACGCACATCGATTGGAACCGGCTCTTGCCACCCTCGGTGAAGCGCTCCTGACCGGTGGCGATCTCCTGGCGCAGTTCCGCTTCGGTGGCCTGCGACAATCGCGCATCGGCCCAGTGACCATGGGCGAACAAGACACCGGGGACCTTGCCGCCGGAGGTCTTCTTGGGCCGGTACAGGTTGCCCGTCAC
>CAYLTF010000013.1:0-5298 GCA_964386625.1 uncultured Akkermansia sp.
TTCGTGGCCAAGTTCTACGTGCCGCTGTCGCTGGTCTTCCTGGGGTTGAGCTGCTGGTTCCTGGCCCGCCGTCTTGGGTTCCGCAACGAAGTCTCCATCCTGTCCGGGATCGCCGCGGCCCTCGCCTCGAATCCGGTCTCGTACGCCTGCTGGGGCCTGCCGGCCAAGGCGTTCTCGCTCGGATTCACACTGCTGGCCCTGGCGGCGCTGGCCGGTCGCGACTCGGGATGGCGTCGCTGGCTCGCATTGGCGACCGCCGGCCTGGCGACAGGCCTGAACGTCAGCGAAGGCGGCGACATCGGCGCCATCCTCAGCCTGTACGTGGCCGCCTTCCTGGTCTGGCAGTCCTGGACGGAGGGCACCGAGGCACCTCGCCGGCTATGGAACGCCGCAATGCGCCTCGGGGTGGTCGTGTTCTTCGCCGGCTGGATCGCCGCCCACGCCATCCACGCCCTCGTGAGCACCCAGATCGTGGGAGTCTCGGGCATGTCCCAGACCCGCGAGAGTGAGGCCCAGCGCTGGCAGTTCGCCACGGCGATCAGCCTGCCGCCGGTCGAGTCGCTGCGGATCGTCGTGCCGGGACTCTTCGGCTACCGCATGGACAGCCCGGACGGCGGCGCCTACTGGGGCGCGGTGGGATTCGACGGCACGGCCAAGGGGCGCTGGAGCGGGGCCGGCGAATACGCGGGAGTCCTGGTGGTGCTGGTGGCCAGCTATGCGGCGGCCTCCGCGATCCGCAAGAAACAGTCCCCGTTCTCGGAGCAGGAGCGACGGATGGTGTGGTTCTGGACCGCCGTGGCGGTGGGATCCCTGGCGCTGGCGTGGGGGCACTTCGCACCGTTCTACCGCATCTTCTTCTCGATCCCCTACCTCTCGACCATCCGCATCCCGTCCAAATTCCTGCATGTGATGCACCTCGGTCTCTGGATCCTCTTCGCCTACGGCCTGGAGGCCATCGCACGCGGGAGCCTGGCCTCGGGGCGGGACACCCTGGGCTCATGGAAGGATCGGTTCTCGGCCTGGAGACAAACCGCCCCCACGGGCGAGGTGAAATGGGTCTTCGGCTCGCTGGCCGCCTTCGCCATCGCCCTGGTGGCTGCCTTGCAATATTCGGGCAACGCCTCCGACTTGAAGACCTACCTGCGCGGCATCGAATTCCACATGGGCCCCCCGGCCACCGCCGAGTTCTCCATCGGCGAGGTGTGGAAGGCCTTGGGGGTGTTCGCAATTTCCCTGGCCCTGGTGGTCGGGATGATCACCGGATTCTTCCATGGCACCCGTGCCCGGATGGGCTGGGCGCTGCTGGGCGTGGTGCTGGTCTGCGACCTCTACCGGGCCAACACGCCCTGGGTGAAATACTACGATTGGGTCACTCGCTATCAGACCAACCCGGTGTTCGACCTGCTCAAGGAGAAACCCTGGGAGCAACGGGTGACCGCGTTCCTCGACCCGCACCGACAGGGCCCGCTGGTCGGGGGCGACGCCGCGCTCTCATGGACCTACCTGCAGAAGGAGTGGCTGGAGAACCAGTACCAGTACTTCAACATCCAGTCGCTGGACATCTCGCAGATGCCGCGTGTGCCTGAACTGGAGACCGCCTACTTCGGGGCGCTGGGCCTGATGGAGAACCAGAACAACCTGCCGCTGGTGGCCCGGCTCTGGCAGCTGACCAACACGCGGTACATTCTCGGATCGAAAGACGCGGTGGATCAGCTCAACGGCATGGTGGATCCCGTCCAGAAGCGCATCCGGGTGAAGATGCCCTTCGGGCTCGGCCTCAAACCCGGGGTCACCCCCCCGGACGCCTCCACCGCCACCGCGGACCTGGTGCAACTGCTCACGGCCACCGCGTCGGAGACGGGGCCCTTCGCCGTGCTCGAGTTCACCGGCACTCTCCCGCGGGCGAAATTCTACACCGACTGGCAGGCCGGTCTCGACGACGCGCGGGTGCTGCAACGGTTGCGGGCCCCCGACTTCGATCCAGCGCTTCAGGTGCTGGTCTCGGAGGCGGTCAGCGGGATGACCCCGGCCACCAACGCGGCGCCGGCGGAGGCGACCATCACCTCCTACGCGCCCAAGCGCATCACCGTGAAGACCCGTTCCGCCGCGCCTGGCATCCTGCTGCTCAACGATCGCTGGCACCCGGACTGGAAGGTGACGATCGACGGCCAGCCGACGGCCTTGCTGCGGGCGAACTTCCTCATGCGGGGCGTGCCGGTCGCCGCCGGCGAACACACCGTCGAGTACCGCTTCGACCCGCCCCATCAGGCCCTCTGGGTCAGCCTCGCGGCGGTCGTCGTGGGGCTGTTGATGGTGGGCATCCTCGTCCTCGCTCCGAAGTCTTCCAGCGCCGACTGACCATGGCCCCGACGCCCAGCCACCTCGACCACGTCCGCGACGACGCGGCCTATGCCGACATCCTGGCCAACTGGGATGCGGCCTTCTACGCCAAGTTCACCCGCGCGCTCCGGCCGACGACGCCAGGCGACCGGTTGCTCGACATCGGGTGCGGTGTCGGCCAGGTCGTGGCCCAACTCACGCGGGAAGGTTTCGAGGCGCACGGCGTGGATGTCTCCGCGCCGAACATCGAGCGCACCCGCGCCTTCACCGAACGCTGCCTGCTTTACGACGGCAACCGGCTCCCCTACCCGGACGGGTATTTCCAGCGGGTCGGCGCGCTGAACGTGGTCGAGCACGTGCAGGATCCGGAGGCCTTCATCGCCGAGGCGGTTCGCGTGTGCGCCCCGGGCGGGCGCATCATCCTGAGCAGCCCCAATTTCCTGCGGTTCCTCGGTTGGCGCGATTACCATCCGCGGATGCGGGGCATCGTCAACAAGTGGCGCAACCTGCAGGGGCTGCTGGAACGCCGAAGCCGGATGCGCACCGCGCCCGACAGGGTCCGCTTCGAGCGGATGACCCCCATCATCAAGGAACCGTTCACCCCCGACGACGACGCCATCGTCTGCACCAACGCCCTCGACCTGGGGTTCTTCCTGGAACGCAACGGGTGCCGTTTGCTGGAGGTCGCCTGCACCGACCGCACCGTGCCGGGCTGGATCGACCTGCTCCTCAACTGCTCCCCGCTGAAATACGGCCTCTTCAACGCCTGGGTCGTCGCCGAGAAGCGCGGCTGAACGGCAGAAAATCTCGGGAGAGGCCGGACATCCACCGGAACCCGGGCAGGCCCATCACCGCCTCGAATCCGCGGAGATCGCGAGCAGGCGTTCGCTGGAACTCCGGTCACCCGTTCGCCAGGCCTGGGTCACCACACCTCGACGGGCCCCTTGGGCACCGGGATGGCTTCGCGACGCACGCTGGCCGGCTCGTCGGATCCCGCCCCTTCGCGCATGAAACTGGCCACCATGGGCGCCAACTGGTAGCGGGGCAGCAACTGGCCCGACTCGTCGCAGAACTGCCGACGCCAGCGCAGATAGCCGTCGACGATCTCGAGGTACTGGGCCCGGGACTCGAGTCGCACGATCTTCTTGCTGAACTCGTTGGCCGGGCCGAAGCGCTTGGCATACCAGGGCCCGATCTTGCGGAACATGACGCAACCGTGCCGCTCCCCGAAGACCTCCACCATCAGGTCGAGGTGGCGCGACATCACGCGGACCCGGTCGTGGATGCCCGGCTCCGGCGGCAGGACGCCGGTCTGCATCAACGCCTGCGTCCGCACGAAGATCCACGGATCGTAGAAAGCCCCGCGGCCCACGCTCACGCCCGCGCACCCCGTCTCGGACTTCATGCGCACCGCGGCCTCGGGCGTCGTCACGTCGCCATTGCCGATCACCGGGATGGACCGCGCCGCCTCCACCACCTTGCGGATGCCCGCGAGATTCACCGTGCCCGAGAATCCCTGCTCCCGGGTCCGCCCATGGATGAACACCCCGGCGATGCCCGCGTCTTCGAGCGCCCGGACCAGATCCGGGGCGGTCAGGTTGTCGTCATCCCAACCGAGGCGCATCTTGGCCGTCACCGGGATCCGCAGCGCATCCACCATCGTCCGCACCAGGTGCTGCGTGCGTTCATGCTCGACCATCATCGCCGAGCCACCACCCACCCGACACACCTTGCGCACCGGGCAGCCCATGTTGATGTCGATGGCGCTGACCCCGCGCTCCTGGAGCATGAGCGCCGCATCGCGCATCTCCTCGGGCACCGAACCGAACAGCTGCACGGCCAAGGGGCGATCCCGCTCGTTCGTCTCGATGAGCTTGAAGGCCTTGGGATTCTCCTCGATGAGCGACCGTGCGTTGACCAGGTCGGTCGTCGCCAGATCGAGCCCCCCGATCTCGCGTGCCACCAGGCGGAACGGCAGGTTCGTGTAGCCGGCCAGCGGCGACAGGAAGAGGTTGGACTTCAGCTCCAGCGAGCCGAAACGGATCATCGGAAAACCCTACCTGTACCAAGCCCAAAAGCCCAGCGGCACCCGCCAGCCCCGCCCGACCTCGGCTTTTCGGATGGATACGAACAAATTCTGGAAAACACCTGTCGATGCATTTCAGCTTCACGGGCACCCATCATCGGATTTTCAAACCGGTGAGATTCAATCAGCAGGACAGGCATGTTCGGTCAAATTCCTTCGCAAGACGAGGCGATGGCGAGGGGTGGACGATTCTGAGTTCAGTGACGCGCGAACAACCGCGCTATTGCGGTGACCGCACGACCGATCCCACGGAATCGGTCCGACCTAGGTTCGCATGGTGGTGATGGCTTTTGGAGACCTGACATATGGAACCGCGGCGAGGCCACTCTAGATCAGAGATCCTGAAGCACAGGGCAGCAGCCCTTGTTGCAAAGAGCACTACCGAGCCGGAGATCAACCCCGGAGTCGCGGTGAACTACACCCTCGCTCATTCCACCGAAGGCAGAGTGACCATCCGCAACACCTCAGAAACAAGGGATCGCGCCCGAGGGATCAACCGATGGCTGACAAGTTGGCGTTTGACGGTCCAACCGAGCCCCGAGAACCTCATCTTTTCCGTGGTTCCTGAGCCCCTGCGGCCCTCGATCGAGGGCGGGCTCAGGCGCGATTGGAAAACTCGCGGTCGATGCGTATGCCCTCACTTGTGCTCCTACTGCGGCAACTCAGCCGCAACAATGCCGCGTTCCTTTTCCATCGAGCACTACTCCGATGCCTGTACGGCAACCGGATTCATCGGTTGTCCAATCGTGACATGTTCAACAGGCCAGAGTGGTTCTGGTGCAGATCTCCGGCGCCCAATCTGCCATTGACGACGCCAGATTCCTCAGAGGGACTCGACCCGGCAGCACGAAGAGCCCTCGCCGAGGATCTGG
>CAYLTF010000013.1:5308-20223 GCA_964386625.1 uncultured Akkermansia sp.
ACGCCGGCCAAGGACTGGATCCCTCCAACCGGAATTACAGTCCGCTCTGGTCCACGATCATCGACCGCAATGCGCCTGCGGTCCTTAAGGCCCTCCGCAGCCGCGATCCGGAAGCCCTTCTCGCGTTCCTGGAGAGGATGTTTCCTTCGCCCACGCTATGGGGCATAGGCTACGGCGATCTTGGAATAGCTCAGGGTTCACGGTTCGCATCCTATCTTATTCTGTCTCAGTTGACGGGATTGGCCGAGTCTCTGGGTGTAGTGCGCACAGAATGTCCGGAACAAGGCGAGATCGGCCATGCTCTTCGAGACGGACCTGAGGCCCTGCTGACCGCCGTTGAGCGCAAGCTGGGTCTCCGGATCGACTTCCCACGGATCGCCGGCGCCTACGGCATCGAGGTGGGAGGCCGCCTACTGGACATGCAAACACCGGGCCATCTGTATGCAGCCCATCGACTCCATGGGCACCTTCAGCGGCATTCGGCTCCGGAATCACCCGACATCATGGAGATCGGGGCGGGGTTTGGGGGAGCCTGCCATTGGTTGCAAAAGCTGAGGTCTCCCTCGCGATACGTGATCCTCGATCTCGCCCTGACCAATGTCTACCAGGGATGGTTCCTCGGCAACGCCCTGGGCCGTGACCAGGTTGGCCTCTACTCCGACTTTCAGCGTGAAAGAAGCTTCAAAGGACGGCGCACTTGGATCATGCCAGTCCATTCCCAGAAGCAGTTCGGTGAACAGCGGTTCAACGCGATCTTCAATCAGGACAGTTTCCCAGAAATGCCCGTCGAGAGCGTCCGCGATTACCTGCGGCTAGCGGCTGATCGCCTCCATCCCGGAGGGCTTCTCTTCAGCATCAATCAGGAAGCCTTCAGCCCGATTGAGGGCAAGGCTCCCCCATGGGTACCGGAGTTGGCGTCCACAACCGCTGGATTGGTAAAGATCTCACGAGAATTATGCTGGGTGCGCCGCGGCTGGGTCGAAGAGGTTTACCGCCGGGTGGGGTGAGCTCCCGGGGCATACCGGCATCGACTTGCCAGAAATCGATCTCGAGCCGATGGCAATTATTGCCCGAACCACAAACGCTTCCAGCGACCTCTGCCCCATTCTGTCAGCGTGGCCGTTGAGTAGTCCACCTGGCCGGATTTTCGCATTCGGGCAGCGGTTTTCGCTGTTTTAAGCCGATCGACAGGCGTTTTTCTGTGGAAAAACAACTTTTTGGACCGCCTCGATCAGCGATTTTCTCTGCGGTGCAGACATATTCCTTTGTCTCAGCTCCGGGATTTTTGGATTGGATGTCGGCCCTTGTTCTTGCGCTGCCATCGACGCAAGAAGGACGGAATGATCCACCGATATGGGAGCATCGTGGAAAGTCGCCGTACTTACCGAGGCCCTGTCCAACGCCGAGTCCTTGATGTAGGCGAGATCAACGATTCCCAACTCGCCTCGCGGGAAAAGACATCCCCCTCTTCGACGAGCCGCACTCCGCCGAACGCCCGCTGGCCCGCTACCCGGCCAACCGCCCATTGCCCGGACATGCTGGCGAGCATGGAGCCTCCGTTCGTCTCGATGCCTTCTCCATGCGACGTCCACGCCAGTGGGGGGCCTGTTGGCTCGCGCTCGAACTCTGGCGCGAGCTTCGGCCTGATTCCGATCGGTCGGCCTATCGGGGCTCATCCCGCAAAGGCGCCCACTGGGAAACCGTCCTCATCGTACTGGTCGCCTATAGGCTCATCGAGCCGGGCAGCGGATGGCATCTGCATCGCCATTGGTTCGACCACACGGCGCCGGCCGATCTCCCGGGTGGTGATTTCGCCTTGGCCGCCAAGGACAACCTCTACCGCTGCCGTGACCGCCTGCTCGATCACAAGGAGGCGCTGTTTTCCCACCTCCACAATCGATGGCGGGACCTTTTCAACGCAACCCACGAGGTGTTGCTCTGCGACCTGACCAGCACCTACTTCGAGAGCGATCCGCCGTTCCCGGCGGATGACAAGCGCCGATATGGCTAATCCCGCGACCACCGACGCGATTGCGTTCAGGTTGTCATCGCCCTGGTCTTCACCCCAGAGGGTTTCGCTCTGGCCTACGAGGTGTTGCCGGGCAACACCATCGACAACCAGACCTGGCGGCACTTAATCGGCCGCATCGAACGCCAGTACGGCAAGGCCCGCCGCCTCTGGCTCATGGACCGTGGCATTCCGACCGAAGAGGTGCTCGAGAAGATAAAGCGCAGCGATCCAGCCAAGGCCTCTCTGGTGGGCACGCCGAAGGGTCGACTGAACAGGCTGGAGGCCGATCTGGCCAATCGCCCTTGGCAGCAGGCTCGGGAAGGCGTGGAGGTGAAGCTGCTGACCCAAGAACGTGAGACCCACGTCCGGGCTCGAAGCAGGGATCGCATCGCCAAGGAACGGGCCATGCGCCCCCGCCAACTGCGCCATCTTCTGAACCGCTTGAAGGAGCTGACTGCTCCCAGCATGCGACCGTGCACGCGCGACAACCTGCTCCAGGCCATCGGAGCTGCCGAGAAGGAGGCAGGGAAAGACGATCGTCACGTGACAGTGACGGTGGATGTGAAGCCGGACGCTGCGGGTGCCTATGCGGCCCGATCCCGTTTGGACCGGCAGCGATTGAGGGCATCACGCCGACGATCTCTTGATCCCAAGCCCGAGCTCCACCCGGACCCGCGGTCAATCCACACCGGCCAGAACAGTCACGTGCGTCACACTCAGCCCGAAACGATCGAAGATGTGTTGGCAACGGTCATTGAGACGGGCGTGGAGGTTTTGATCCGGTGAATTGGTGAACTCGAAGTGGATCAACAAGCCTGCATCCTTCGCGCTGATGAGGCGAAACTGGATCAGCCTATCGAAGCCTTCAGAGTCCTGTCGGGCCTTGGGCAAGATTTCCTCCAATTCCTTGTCGAGAGATATCGGGGGGACGTTCCAATCGATCAGCACAGCGATCCAAGGGAAGGTCAGCCGGAGGAACGGCTGCAGGGATTGGTCGAGGACGTATTGCCACGGTCCAACGAGGTCGATGGATTTCATTTTCAGAGGGTGATTCGCGGCACTCGACCGATTTCTTTCACGACCCGAAAAAAACTGCCACCCACCTCAAAACCCAACACCGAAAAGCCTCTCGGTGCCAAATCTGGCTACCCCCCAAACCCATTGCCCACCCCGCAGCGGAGCGAGATCCGGGCTGAAGCACGCTCTGGAAGCGATCAAACCCTCTCCCCTCGCGCACCGCGCGAAAGCTCCATCCTCCCCCGAGCTTCCCTGCGTGCGAACGCCCGGGTCTCGCGCCCTCCCCCACTGCACCCCGCAGCGGAGCGAGATCCGGGCTGAAGCACGCTCTGGAAGCGATCAAACCCTCTCCCCTCGCGCACCGCGCGAAAGCTCCATCCTCCCCCGAGCTTCCCTGCGTGCGAACGCCCGGGTCTCGCGGAGCCCATTCGATAGAAGTTCCGTCGGCAGCAGCGGCGGCTTAGATTCAGCGCCATGTTTTCCCGTGCCTGCGCGCTCATCACCCTCGCGGCCTTGCTGCCCCTCCAGGCTGCCGATCGCCCCCAGTTCGGTGAGGCCTGGTCCCGGAACATGACCTCGCCCGAGGTCAATCTGCCGGCCACCTTCGATCCCGCCACCGGGGCCCATGTCCGCTGGAGCGTCCCACTCGGGGCCCAGGGCACCGAATCCCACTCGACTCCGGTGATCGCCCGCGGCCGCGTCTTCATCGGCACCAACAACGAACTCCCCCGCGACCCCCGGCGCAAAGGGGATCGCGGCGTCATGCTCTGCCTCTCCGAGGCCACCGGAGCCCTCGAGTGGCAACTGGCCGTGCCCAAGCGCGAGGAAGACATCTACCACGACTGGCCCAAGACCGGCATGGCCTCGCCCGTCACCGTCGAGGGCGACCGCGTCTACCTCGTCGACAACCGGGGCGTCGTCCAATGCCTCGACCTCCGGGGACAGGCCAACGGCAACCAGGGCCCCTTCCTCGAAGAAGCCGCCTACCTCAACCTCCGGGGCACCAACGCCCTGCCCGTGCCGGTGCCCGCGGCCGCGCCCGACGCCGACATCCTCTGGTCCTTCGACCTCACCCGGCAGGCGGGCATCTGGTCCCACGACGGAGCCCACAGCTCCATCCTCATCCACGGCGACTACCTCTACATCAACAGCGGGACCGGAGTGGACAACACCCACCGCGTGATCCGCACCCCCAAGGCCCCCAGCCTGGTGGTCCTCGACAAGCGCACCGGCCGCTGGGTCGCCCACGATGGGCTCGGCATCGCTCCCCGGATCTTCCATTGCACCTGGTCGTCCCCGTCGCTGGCGATGATCCAGGGACAACCCCGCATCCTCTTCGCCGGCGGCGACGGCGTCGTCTATGGATTCGACCCGTACCGCCCCGGGGGCCCGTCCAGCGAACCGGCGATCCTCAACAACCCCTGGCGCTTCGACTTCGATCCCAGCGGCCCCAAGACCAACGTCGGCAGCTTCCTCAACAACCGCCGGGAAGGCCCCAGCAACATCTACGGCATGCCCGTCGCCCTGGGAGACCGGATGTACGTCGCCGGCGGGGGCGATTGGTTCTGGGGCAAGAACGAGGCCTGGGTCCGCTGCGTGAGCCTCGCCGGACGGGGCGATGTCAGCGCCTCCAACACGCGGTGGTCGTATCTCCTGGGTCGCCACACCATGAGCACCCCCGCGGTGGCCAACGGCCTGGTCTTCTGCGCCGACTCGATGCGCAACCTGCACTGCATCGATGCCGCCACCGGCCAAGGCCTGTGGACCCATGAACTCGACGGCGAGGTCTGGGCCTCGCCGATGATCGCCGACGGCAAGGTGTACATCGGCACGCGACGCGGCGGATTCTGGACCTTCGCCCTGAGCCGCGAAAAGCTGCTGCTCGGCAAGGTCGCGCTCGGTTCGCCCATCAGCGCCACCGCGGTGGCCGCCAACGGCACGCTCTATGTCGCCACCGGCACCCGGCTCTTCGCGGCCGGGCTGAAGACGTCCTCGACGCTCAGATGATGTCCTGGATCACCCGGCCGGCGATGCCGGTCAGGCGCACGTCCAGGCCCTGGAACTTCACCGACAATCGCGTGTGGTCGATGCCGAGCTGGCGCAGCAGCGTCGCGTGGATGTCGTGCACATCCACCGGCGAATCCACCGCCGCGTAGCCCAACTCGTCGGTCGCTCCGTAGACCATCCCGGGACGGATCCCGCCGCCGCACATCCAGATGGTGAACCCGGCGTTGTGATGGTCGCGTCCGCTGCCGCCCTGGCTCATCGGGGTGCGACCAAACTCGCCGGCCCAGACGATCAGCGTGTCCTTCAGCATGTCGCGCTGCTTCAGGTCGGTGATCAGCGCCATGCAGGCTCGGTCGATCTCGGCCGCCTTGAACTCGACGCCCTGCTTCACCTCGCCGTGGTGGTCCCAGTCCTTGTGGTAGAGCTGGATGAAGCGCACCCCGCGCTCGGCCAGGCGCCGGGCCAGGAGGCAGTTCGAGGCGAAGGACCCGTCACCGGGCTTGCACCCGTAGAGCGTCTGGATGGAGGCCGGCTCGCTGCCCGTGTCCATCAGCTCCGGCACGCTCGCCTGCATCTGGAAGGCCATCTCGTACTGCGCGATCCGCGTCGCGATCTCGGGATCGTCGACCACCGCGTCGTGCTGGCGGTTGAGCTCGTTGATGGTCCGCACCACCTCGTGCTGCCGCTCGCGCGTCACGCCGGCCGGTGCGCCCAGGTACATCACCGGGTCGCCCTTGCCGCGCAGGTGCACCCCCTGGAACCGGCTGGGCAACATGCCCGGCGCCCACTGCCGGGCGGCGATCGGTTGGTTCTGGCCGCCGCGCCCCAGGGAGGTGAGCACCACGAAGCCCGGCAGGTTCTCGGCCTCGGAACCCAGCCCGTAGGTCACCCACGAACCCATGCTCGGCCGTCCGGCGATCTGCGAGCCCGTGTTCATGAACATGTGGGCCGGATCGTGGTTGATGGCTTCGCTCGTCATCGAGCGCACCCAGCAGATCTCGTCGGCCACGGAACCCAGGTGGGTGAAGAGCGAGCACAGCTCGATCCCCGACTTGCCGAAGCGCTGGAAGGGCAGCTGCGGCCCGTAGCAGACCAGCTTCTGCCCCTGGAGCTGGGCGATCTGCTTGCCCTGGGTGAACGACTCGGGCATGGGCTTGCCGTGCATCTCGACCAGCTTGGGCTTGGGATCGAAGGTCTCCAGGTGCGACGGCCCGCCGGCCATGCTGAGCCAGATCACCCGGCGCGCCTTGGCCGGAAAATGGAGCGGATTCACCGCGCCCTGGACCGCACGGGTCGCGGCGGCCTGAAGGATCCGAGGCTGCAGGATCGAACCCAGGGCCAGGGCACCGAGGCCCTGGGAGGCCCGACCCAGGAACACGCGCCGGGTCTGCTGCTGCTGAAGGAACTGACGGATCTCCGGGGAGGGGTTCATGGTCAGGAACGGGTGATGGTCTCGTGGAGGTTGAGGAGGGCCCGGGCCACATCGGTCCAGGCCGCCCACTGGACGGGATCGAGGCCGGCGGGCACGGGGGCCTTGCCGGTCCGGGTGAATTGCGAGGCGGCCTCGGGGTCCTTGGCGAAGGCGGCGCGCTGGGCCTCGAGGAGGCGGCGGAGCGCGGCCATCTCGGAGTCGGCCGGGGTGCGGGCCAAGGCTTGGCGCCAGGCCCAGGTGAGGCGGGCGGTGTCGTCGCCACCACACTCGCGGAGGATGCGCGCGGCGAAGCTCCGGGCCGCCTCGACGTAGCTCGGGTCGTTGAGCAGCACCAGGGCCTGCTGCGGGATGTTGGAGCGATTGCGTTCGGCGGCGCATTCCTCGCGGGTGGCGGCATCGAAGGCCAGCATGCTCGGGTGCACATACGAGCGCTGCCACCAGGTGTAGAGGCCGCGACGGTACTGGTCGGCACCGTTGCTGGCGTCGTAGCCGCGCTGCGGGAAGTTGAGGTTCTCCCAGTACCCGTCGGGCTGGTACGGACGCACGCTCGGGCCGCCGATCTGGGGCACCAGCAGTCCGGAAAGCTGCAACGCCGAATCGCGGACCAACTCGGCCTCGATGCGCCAGCGTCCCTGGCGGGCCAGTTCCCGGTTGTCGGGGTCGCGGGCCAGGAGTTCACGCGGGGCGCTGGAGGATTGCCGGTAGGTGCGACTGGTGACCATCAGGCGGACCAGGTGCTTCACGTCCCAACCGCTGTCACGGAACTCGGCAGCCAGCCAATCGAGCAGTTCCGGGTGGCGCGGCGGTTCGCCCTGGGCGCCGAAGTCGTCGAGCACCTTGGAGAGGCCTGTCCCGAAGAACTGACGCCAGAGGCGATTGACCACCACGCGGGCGGTCAACGGGTTCTCCGGCGACACCAACCAGTCGGCCAGGTCCAGGCGATTGAGCCGGCGATCGGTTCCCTTCCGGGCGGCCGTGCGGAACTGGGCGGGGATGGCCGGTTCCATGATGTCGCCGGTCTCGATGAGCCAATTGCCTCGGGGCAGCACCCGGACGGTCCGGGGCTTCTCGGCACGCTCGGTCACGAGGGTCCGAGGGAGGGTGCCCTCGAAGTCGGACCGGGCCTTGTCGGCTGCGGCCCGCTGGCCACGCAGTTCCGCCAATTCCGGGGCCACGGCCCGGAACTCGGCCCACAGCTTGGCCGTCTGCTCCGTCGTGCGCCGGGCCGGGTCGACCCGGATCAGCTCCGCCAGCTCCCCGGTGGGCATCGGCACGGCGGGCGGCACCAGCGCGGCCGGATCGGTCGCCACGCCCACGCGGAAGCACCCGAGCGTGTGGTGGCCGTGCCCGTGCTTCTGCTGCAACTCGACCTCCAGGCGCTCGCCGGCCGCCAAGGTCAGCGGCTCGCGCAGGCGCAGGCGCAACTGCGAAGGCTTGCCGGCCTCGGGCAGGATGGCCCAGCCGGCGAAGGAACCGCGCGCATCGCGGTCGATCACCGACGCGGCCGACCACTTGCCGTAGGGATTCTTCTCGGCCGACACGGTCTGCTCGTGGCTGGCCCAGGCCGACTCGAAGGCCAGTTCGCGGGCCGGCGCCCCATCGCGGACCACGCGGGCCACCACCTCGGTCAGCACGAAGTTGCCGTTGCCCGCACGGCCCGGGCCCTGCGACGGCAGGGATTTGTCAGGCAGCACCTCCAGGCGCACCCCGACCACCCGCTCCGGCAACCCGGCGAATCGGACGGTCGTGCTGTCGGTGTCCGGGGTCTTGCCGCCGACGAGCACCGAGCGGTCTTCGCGGACGGCGACCGTCGCGCCCCCGGCGGATTCGGCGGAGGCCGGGGTCGCCGCCGTCCAGAGCGCATCCGACCTCAGGGCCTGCAACCGGTCCTGGCGCCAACGCCCCAGCGATGCCTCCAGCTCGGGGTGGGGCCCCTCGAGGCGCTCCTTGAGGCGCTGGGCCTCGGAGGTCAGGCGGGCCAGTTCCCGCGCCTGCGATTCGGTGGGCACGAGCATGCCGTCTTCACGGCGGCCGATGATCGTCTCCTTCACATCCGCGAAGAAGGCGCCCATCGCATAGAAATCACGGGTCGTGATGGGATCGAACTTGTGGTCGTGGCACTGGGCGCAGCCGATGGTCTGCCCCATCCAGACCGTGCCCACGGCACGGACTCGGTCGGTGAGGTAGCGCGACTCGTAGTCCTTCTCCTGCGCTCCCCCCTCCTCGGTGGTCAAGAGCAGGCGATTGAAGCCCGAGGCGATGCGGGCCTCCATCGAGGGGCTCGGCAACAGGTCGCCGGCCAACTGTTCGCGGGTGAACTGGTCGAAGGGCTTGTTGGCGTTGAAGGACCGGATGACGTAGTCACGGTAGGGCCAGATGTTCCGGGGATTGTCGGAGTGGTACCCGATGGTGTCGGCGAAGCGCACCACGTCGAGCCAACCGATGGCCATGCGCTCGCCATACTGGGGCGTGGCCATGAGGCGATCGACCAGGCGCTCATAGGCACCGGGAGCGGTGTCGGCCTCGAAGGCGGCCACCGACTCCGGGGTCGCCGGCAGGCCGGTCAGGTCGAGGCTCAACCGTCGGGCCAGCGTGCGGCGATCGGCCTCGGGTGACGGCTTCAATCCCACCGACTCCAAATGGACACGGACCAGGCGATCGATGCCGCCCTCGCCATCGCCCCCCGACGGCAGGCCCGGACGAACCAAAGGCTGGTAGGCCCAATGGCCCTGGTATCCGGCCCCCTCGGCGATCCAGCGCTGGAGGAGCGCCTTCTGCTCGGGCTTGAGCGGCTTGTGCGCCTCGGGCGGCGGCATCAACTCGTCGGCGTCGGTGGTGAGGAGCCGATGCACCAGTTCGCTGGCGGCGACATCGCCCGGCACGATGGCGGTCTTGCCCGACTTGGCCGGCTGGAGCGCCGCCTCGCGGAGGTCCAGGCGCAGGCCACCCTTCATCTTCTGGACATCGGGGCCATGGCAGGAGAAGCAGTGCTCCGAGAGGATCGGCCGGATGTCGCGGTTGAACTGCACGGCCCCTGCAGGAGCCGAGGTCGTCGACGCGGCGGCGGCCATCGCGACCCCCACCGGAGCGCAACCCAATGCAGCGAGGACGACCCAGCGGGCCAGCGGCCGGAAAGCGCGAGCGTTCATGGAATGCCGTGGATTCTGGACTCGCCGATGGGGATGCCAACCCTGAAAAGCACGGTCCGGCAAGGGAACCGCCCCAGGAATTCAGAACCCTCACCGCCGGTGGACCGTCCGCGACATCGTCGACCGGGTGTGGCCCGCTGAGGCCCAGTGCTCCGCCCTGGAATGACCGACCCGATGGACTCAGGCCCGTTGGAACGATGCGATCCGGATCACAGGCATCACCGGACGATCCGTGCTCGATCCAGGACTGTTTTTGATCATGGTTCATGATTCATTCATTTCGTTTGTATCCGTTTTTTGACCATTTGCTTGACCACTGTAATCGCCTTAACGGATGGATATCCATCGAACCCGCGCATCGAATGTTTGATCCATGAGTTCCCCTGATGTCCCCACGTCCTTTGATCGCGACGCACCCGATGACCCGGAGACTCCTGAGCGATTGTTGGAACTGGTGTACGGGGAACTGCGGAAACTGGCCGCCTCGAAGCTGGCCCGGGAGAGCCCTGGTCAGACTCTCGGTCCGACAGCGCTGGTGCACGAGGTCTGGCTGAGACTCGGCGGGGACGATCAACCCCGTTGGAAGAACCGGGCCCACTACTTCGCCGCGGCTGCCGAGAGCATGCGCCGCATCCTCGTCGACAATGCCCGACGCAAGCGTTCCCTCCGGCATGGCGGTCGCTTCGCACGGGTCAGCGCCGATGCCACGGGGTTCGACATCGCGGCCGACGACGTCGACGAGACGACCTTGCTCATGATGGACGAGGCTCTCGACCGATTCGCCCTGCACGACGCACGGAAGGCCGGACTGGTCAAACTGAAGTACTTCGTCGGCCTCACACTGGAGGAGGCGGCCGACACCCTCGACATCTCGCACCGGACCGCCAAACGGGACTGGGCCTATGCACGAGCCTGGCTGTTCAACGAGATGCAACGGCTCCGGGGCGAATGAACCGCATCGTGCGCCAACACCCCGATGGATCGCGCTTCCCGGGATCCGATGACGACTGACGACGAGATCTTCGCCTCTGCACTGGAGTCGCCACCCGGCGAGCGCGCGTCGCTCTTGGACCGTGCCTGCGCGGGTGCCCCGGATCAACGGGCCCGCATCGAGGCGCTGCTCAAGGCGTTCGAAGCTTCCGAGAGCTTCCTCGAGGCTCCCCTCGTCAAGCGCCCCGCGGCGACTCCCGCAGAGAAGGTTCCCGGAGACCTGATCGGCCACTACCGTCTGATCCGAAGACTCGGGGCGGGGGGCTGCGGCATCGTGTACCTGGCCGGGCAACTCGAACCGGTGCGGCGGCAGGTGGCCCTCAAGGTGATCCGCATGGGGCTCGACACCGAACAGGTGGTGGCGCGCTTCGAGGCCGAGCGGCAGGCGCTGGCGATGATGGATCACCCGGGCATCGCGCGAGTCTTCGACGCCGGCACGACCGAGGCCGGCAGCCCGTATTTCGTGATGGAATTCGTGGATGGTCTTCCCATCACGCGATTCTGCGAGAGCCACCGTCTCTCAACGCAGGCCCGGCTGGAGCTGTTCTCCCGGGTCTGCCTGGCCGTGCAACACGCCCACCAGAAGGGGGTGATCCACCGCGACATCAAGCCATCGAACATCCTCGTGGTGATGCACGACGGCATTCCCGCGCCCAAGGTGATCGATTTCGGCATCGCCAAGGCGACCCTTGGCCGACTCACCGAGGAGACACTGATCACAAACCAGGGGTTGTTCATGGGCACCCCCGCCTACATGAGCCCGGAGCAGGCCGAGGGGCGTGGCTCCGACATCGACACCCGCACCGACGTCTATTCCCTGGGGGTCGTCCTCTACGAACTGCTCACTGGCAGTCCTCCGCATGAGACCGGGGTCCTGTCGCAGGCCGGCATCGACGGGATGCGCCGCATCATCCGCGAAGTCGACCCGCCCCGCCCTTCCAGTCGCATCGCCTCATTGGAGGAAGGCGAGAAGACCCGCGTCGCCGGACTGCGCAACTCGACCGCCCGACTCCTCCAGTCGGTGCTGGAGGGCGATCTCGACTGCATCGTGATGCGTTGTCTCGAGAAGGATCGGGATCGCCGCTACGGGACGGCCAACGAGCTCGCGGACGACCTGAGACGGCATCTGCAGAGGGAGCCGGTGCTCGCGAGACCCCCAGAACTCACGTACCGCATCCAACGCTTCATCGCCCGTCATCGCCTCGCCTGCGCCAGCGCCATCGCGGTGACCCTGTCGCTGTTCCTCGGACTGCTCGTCGCCACACTCCAGTCGGTCCGTGCCCGACGGGCGGAGGACAAGGCCAAGGCGGAGCGGGACGCCGCGCGGGAGGCCACCCTCGCCGAGATGAAGGCCCGCGACGACGCCCGCCGACGTCAGGACCAGGCCGAGGAACTCCTCGGGTTCATGCTGGGAGGCTTCCGGACCGAACTGACCCGGATCGGGCGACTGGGACTGCTCGATGCCGTGGGCGACAAGGCCCTGGCCCACTTCGAGGCCCTCGATCCACGCGATGTGTCCGACACGAGCCTCGCACGCCACTGCCAGACACTGGCCCAAGTCGGCGAGATCCGGCTCGATCAGGCGCGCTACGCCGACGCCACGGTCGCGTTCGAATCGGCCCACCGCCGGGCCTCGGACCTCGTGCGCCGCCAACCCCGGAACGCCGACTTCCTCTTCGAGCGCGCGCAGACCGAGTACTGGCTGGGAGTGACGGCGCGCAATCAAGGTGACCTCGCGCTCGCGCACACCTGGTTGGGCCGTTACCGGGATTCCACCATCGCCCTCGGAGTCCTCGAAGGCCCCAGCGATCGGGCGCAGGCGGAACAGATCTCCAGCGCCCACAACCTCGCGGTGCTCGAGTTCGATCGAGGAAACATGGATGCGGCCCGGTCGGGGTTCCTGAGTGAACAGGCACAACTCGCCGCCAAGGCCGCATCGAGACCCGGCGACCCCGACCTGTCGTTCGACCTGGAGGAGGCCGACATCTGGTTGTCCAAGGTGGATGAAGCCGAAGGCCGGTACCCGATGGCCTTGGCGCATCGGCAGACCAGCATCGCCCGCGTCGAAGCCTTGAGGGCAGTCCACCGCAACGACTCGACCCTGAAACTCAGATGGGCGCGATACCAGTCCATGAAAGGATTGGTCCTGTCGCTGATGGGACGAAGGTCCGAGGCGATGGAAGCCCTGGACCAGGCGCAGGCCATCCTCGACGAACTCGTGACCGCGGACCCGGACAACCAACTGTGGCAAGGCTTCGCGTTGGGCGTGGCGCTCATCCGGGCCGAGTGGTTGATGACCCGAAACGAACGAGCCGCGGCACGGGCCATCCTGGACTCGTCACACACCCGACTCAGGGCGATGGCCGAGACCGAGGCGGGATCCACCCGGATCCAGTCGGACTTCGCCAAGGCCTTGAGACTCGGGGCCCAGATGCTGGTCGAGACGGCACCCTTCGAAGCGCAGCGACTGGCTGCACGGTCGGAATCGATTCTCCACCGACTCACGACCCAGGATGGAGCGGAGATCTGGGATCATTGGGAATCCGCTCTCACCCAACTCCTGCTGGCCCGATTGGAATCGGGATCCTCGGAGAAGGAGTCGGCCGACCGTCGGTTGCAGCGATTGATCGAGACACAACTCGCCCGACTGAAGCGGTTCCCGAACGACTGGCGCATTCTCGATCCGCTGGCACAAGCCCAGGTGCTGAATGGCGAAGCCCGATCGGCACAACCACTGATCGAACGCCTGAGACGCTTCGGCTACCACCCGTTCGACCCTCGGACCGCCGCGACACTCGGCCTGGATCCATGACGTGTTTTTCTCCCCGGTCCTCACCCCCGACAACCCTCAGACCATGACAGAGACAACCACCTACACCGCAACCATCACCATCACGGGCATCGCCTTCACGCCGCTGTCCGGGCCCATCGCCTCGCCCCCCTACACCGGGGCCAAACTGACGCTCTTGCCATCTCCTAAAGATCAACCCGCGGGCATCTTCACGGGCGATGGTGAATCGCTCGTGGTCGCCCCTCCGAAGGATTTCAAGGGATCCATCGTGATCCAATTCATACTGGGCGACCCCGACCACACCCTTCTGGGATTGGTGTTCCTGCCTTCGGACAACCACACTGGCGTGACCGAGTTTCCCAGCATCTCGCTTTCGCGCAGTCAGGGGAAGAGTGTGCTGTCGGTCACCGACGACTACCTCAAGGCGGACGACGACATCACCTTCGACTACCGGATCCTGGTGCAACGCCTGTCGACCGGCGACATCGGAGCCATCGATCCGAAGATCCGATCCGGCATCAACTGAGATCTTCTTCGACGCCGAGCCCGCCTACCACGGATCACGGGATGGACGCTCGCGTGATCCGGCCCCCTTGCCTGAAGGCCGCACCGGATCGATCGTTGACGCATCCTCCCGGATCCGCACCCCCGAAACCCATCCGACCTGATCGTGACCCGGACCTCATCCCTGAAGCCCCTTCCCGCGACTCTCCTGTCCCTGGGTGCGGTCGGCCTGTTCCATGCGGCCTTCCTGTTCCCGGCCTGGGCTTGGCTGGTCGTCGGCCACCTGGGGTGTCTGTTCGAACTCCGACGCTTGGCCACGCCGCGCCAGGCATTCTACACGGGCATGGCGGTCGGCTTCGGGGTGTACGTCCCGCAGATGATCTTCTTGTGGAACCTCTTCCATGCGGCCGCCATCCCCCTGTGGTGCGTTCTGTCGCTGTTCCACGGGGGCTTCCTCCTGATGGTGAACCGCGTCGAGGTCCGGTGGGGCACTGGCTGGGCAGCGCTCCTGATGCCGGTGCTTTGGTGCGGCATCGAATACCTGCGCAGCGAGGTGTGGTGGCTGCGCTTCGCCTGGTTCACGGCCGGAGGGTGCTGGCCTGTCGGGCTGGCACCGCAAGTCCTGCAACGCCTGGGAATCTACGGGCTCGGATTCGGCCTGGCCTGGGTCGCTGCCCAGGGGGTGACACTGCTGCAGACCGTTGAAACCAACTACCGCCGTCGAGCGGGAGCCAGTCTGGCGATCGCCTGCGCCGTGTTCCTGGGAGCGGCACTGTGGCCGAGCCGTCGCGATGAGACCGAGGTCCGTCGCCTTCCGGTGGCGGGCATCCAGTTCGAGTTCCCGGCGCTCCCGGACTTGCTGCAGGGCCTTGATGGACTGGTCCGGTCGCATCCCGAGGCCGAGTTGCTGATGGTCAGCGAATACACACTGGAGGGACCCCCGACCCAGGCACTGAAGAACTGGTGCCGAAGGAACCGCAAATGGCTGGTGGTCGGAGGGAAGCAACCGATCGA
>CAYLTF010000013.1:20323-37420 GCA_964386625.1 uncultured Akkermansia sp.
GTTTTCCAGCAGGCCAAGTCGAGACCCATCCAGTTCTTCGACGACGGGGAACCAGCCCCCTCGCAGGCCGTCTGGGAATCACCGTGGGGCCGCCTGGGCATCGCCATCTGCTACGACGCAAGCTACCGGCAGGTCATGGACGCGCTGATCCGCCAGGGAGCCGTCGGTCTCCTGATCCCCACCATGGATGTCGAGCATTGGGGGGCCCACGAACACGGGCTCAATGCCCGCATGGCGGTGCTCCGAGCGGCCGAATACGGCGTACCGATCTTCCGGGTCGCCAGTTCAGGCATCTCGCAGCTCATCGACCGGGATGGCCGGGAGACCGCCACCGCGCCTTTCCCGGGGCAAGGTGAGACCCTCGCGGGCACCCTCGAGCTGCGATCGTCGGGAGGCTCCATGCCACCGGATGCCTGGTTGGCCCCGGCCTGCATGGTGATCACCGGGGGCGTGCTGTTGGGGTTGGGGATCGGGGCTTGGCACGATCGCCGGGCGAAACGACATCGGCACGGAAACCCGACGGGTGCCGACGCATCGGGCCGGCTGACAGGCCCTGCGGGATCACCCTAGGCAGGCGGATGTGGAGGGGGCACTTCCACGGAGTCATGACCCGAGCGATCGTCGTGTCTAGCCTGCACCGGAGGATTGAGGCAGCCTCCGGACCATGATCTCCCACAGGTGCCGGGGCCCCCGAGCGACGCTCTGGATCGCGATGATGATGACCATGGCCTTCGCCTCGATGGCCGGGGCGCAGCCCAGCGAATACCGCCTCGGTCCAGACTCGCAGTTCAACCCATCGGTGCCCCACGGCACGGTGACCCGGCACGTCTTCACGGCGACGGACAAGAGTCTCTTCCCGGGGACGCGGCGCGACTACTGGGTCTATGTGCCGAAGCAGTACACCCCCGACAAGCCGGCCTGCCTGATGGTCTTCCAGGACGGCGGGGGCTACGTGTCCACCAACGGGTCATGGCGGGCGCCGATCGTCTTCGACAACCTGATCGCGCGCGGCGAGATGCCGGTGACCGTCGGGGTGTTCGTGAACCCCGGGGTGGTGCCCTCGGCTCAGGGAACCAACGCCTTGCCGCGCTACAACCGCAGCTACGAATACGACGGGCTGGGCGACCGCTACGCGCGCTTCCTCGCCGAGGAGTTCCTGCCGGAGGTCCGCAAGACCGTGGCCTTCACCGACGACCCGGACGGACGGGCGATCGCCGGGGCCTCGAGCGGGGCCATCGCCGCCTTCACCGCGGCCTGGGAACGCCCCGACCTGTTCCGGCGCGTCTTCAGCACCATCGGCACCTATGTCGGACTGCGGGGCGGGAACGCCTACCCGATCCTGATCCGCAAGACCGAGCCCAAGCCGTTGCGGGTCTTCCTGCAAGATGGATCCAACGACCAGAACATCTACGGGGGCAATTGGTGGATCGCCAATCTCGACATGCACAGCGCCCTGGAGTTCTCGGGCTACGAACTCGAGAAGGCCTGGGGCACCGGCGGGCATGACAGCCACCAGGCCGGGAGCATCTTCCCGGACGCGCTGCGCTGGCTCTGGAAGGAATACCCGAAGCCCGTGACCGCGGGCCAAGGCTCGCGTCAGCCCCTGGTCCGCGAGGTCTTGGCCAGAGGCGAGGCGTGGTCTGCGGTGGCGACCACCGAAGCACCGGTGCGGCAATTGTGGGCCGACGCCGACGGCTCGGTCTTCGCGGAGACCGGGCGGGGATTCCTCCGCCTCGATGCCCCCCAGGAAGTCCCGCGGAGCAGCCCCGAGGGCCGACGCCTGAAACGGGTCTTCTCGACGCCGACCACCGCCTCGGTGACCCGGGCCGACGGGCACGCCTATCGGCTGGATTCCGGCGGCCGCGGACTGTCGCACCGGGAGCCCGCCGGGGGCGGTCGTCGCCTCCCGCTCACCGGGTTTTCGACCCCGTCGGCCCTGTGCCTGTCGCCCGATCAGACCCTGCTGTACGTGGCTGATCGGCAGCGCCAGCTCATCACCAGCTTCCAGGTCGGCGGCGACGGAGTGCCGACCCTGGAACAGCCCTACTTCCACCTCCACCTGCCCGATGATGCCGTGGGCTCCGGCGTGGGCGGCCTGTGTGTCGACACGGCGGGCCGCCTCTACGCGGCCACCCCGATGGGCGTGCAGGTCTTCGACCAGGCGGGTCGCGTCAACGGGATCCTCCTTCCGCCCCGGCGCATCACCACCGTCGGGGGCGTGACCTTCGGCGGGCCCGTACGAAACCAGTTGTACCTCCTGGCCGACGGGCGCGTGTGGCGTCGGACACTGCAGACCCGAGGGGTGTTCCCCGGGGCGAAGCCCGTCTTGCCGGCCCCGCCCCGGCTTTGAACCTCACGACGACGCAACCGCTCCCGATGGCCGCCACCGCGGCGCGTCAGCGTTTGCCCCGCAGCTTGGCCAGGGCCTTGGGCTTGAGGATGCCGTGGGGCGTGATGATCCCCGTGATGAGTTCCGGCGGGGTGACATCGAAGCCCGGGTTGCGGGCGGTGCTGGTGGGGTTGGCGATCCGCACATAGGCCCGCTTTCCGGCCTTCCCGCCTTTGCCAGGGAGGACGCCCCAGGCCCCGAGCACCTCGTCTTCGGAACGGTCCTCGATGGGGATCTCCAGTCCGGAGGCGAGCTCCCAGTCGATGGTGGAGAGCGGGATGGCCACGTAGAACGGGATGCCATGCCGGTGGGCCAACACCGCCTTGGTGTAGGTGCCGATCTTGTTGGCGACCTCGCCGGTCCTGCCCAGGACACGGTCGCTGCCGACGATGACCAGGTCGATCTCCCCCCGGCTCATCAGGAACCCGGCGGCCGAGTCGGCGATGATCTGGTGGGAGACCCCCTGCTGGGCCAGTTCCCAGGCGGTGAGCGAGGCTCCCTGGCACCGCGGCCGGGTCTCATCGCAGTACACGTGGAACTTTCGACCCGCGGCCTGGGCCGCGTAGATCGGGGCGGTGGCCGTGCCGATGTCCACGAAGGCGAGCCAACCCGCATTGCAGTGGGTGAGCACCCGCATGCCGTCCCGGATCAGCGGCGCCCCGTGTTCGCCGAGCGCGCGGCAATGCTCGACATCCTCCTCGGCGAATCGGGACGCGGCGGCGAAGGCGATGTCCTGCCTCTCGGAGACCGTGTCCCCGAGCGTCATCTCCTCCCGGATCGCATTCATGGCGTTGACCGGATCGACCGCGGTGGGCCGTGCGTGCTTCAGGGTCTGGTAGACCTTCTCGAGGTGGGCTTCGAACCGGTCGAGACCGGTGCCCTTGAACGCACGGGCTCCCTGGGCCAACCCGAAGGCCGCCGTCGCCCCGATGGCTCCGGCACCGCGGACCACCATGGTGGTGATGGCCTCGGCCGTCTCGCGATAGTCGCGGGTCTTGACCAGGCGGAACTCGTGGGGAAGCAAGCGCTGCTCGATGAGCACCACCGCATTGGCCATGGGGTCGAAGGAGACCGTGCGGTGATGCTGTCGCCGACCGCGGAGCGTGACGTTCATGCCGGCGACGCTACGTCAGGACATGGGGTCACCCAAGCCCGGAGAGACACCCGGCGATGCGCGGCTCGGGATCCGACCGCGGGGAGGCCCCATGCCGGACAACCCAGGAGAGGCAACGCCGCCCGGGCTGGACCCGTGGGCCAGGGCCATCGTGCCCCAGCCTGACCAAGATCAGGCCACCTTCGCCTTGATGCGCTTGCCGGCGAACTCGGCCCGCTTGAGTCGCGAGACGAAGGAGGCCGCCCGATCACCGGGAACATCCACGAAGGTGTGGCGTTCGCGGATGTCGATGCGCCCCACCGAGGCGGCGGGCTCTCCGGTGGTGCCCAGGATGAAGTCGCGCACGGCATCCACGGTCGCCCCCTGCTCTTCGCCAGCGCTGATCCAAAGACGGGTGATCCCCACCGACCCGGCCGGAGCCGGCGACTTGGAGTCGACCGCTTCGGCCTCGTTCGGCCGCGGGGCGACCGCGGGTGTCGGCACGACCGGCTCCTGGGTGACCTTGGGAGCTTTCGGGGCCTTCGGCGTCGGCGGCACGGCGGGCACCGGCGATTCCGCGCCCCCCTTCGAAGCCTTGGGGCGGGCGACGGTCGGGGCCGCAGGCGCGATCACTCCCTCGGTCTTGGGGACCGTGGGCGGGACGAATGGGACCGCGGAGGGAACAGCGGGGGGAACGGAGGCGGAAGGCGAGACAACCGCTTTGATCGGCCGAGCGGGCGGTGACTGCGGGGCCTGGGCACGCTCGGGACGAGCGGTCTCGACGCGAGGCTCGAATCGGCGCGCCTGCGGTTCTGGATTGGGAGCGGTTCTCGAGGCCATCGGTGCCACAGGCGCGGCCTTGGCCACCCGCGGAACAGGAGCCACGGCGGTCGGGACCGAAGCCGCGGAGGGAGTCTCAAGAGCCGGCGCCGGAGCGCCGGTCGCAGGCTTCGTCGGCTTGACCGATTTGGAAGCCTCCTCGCCGGGCTTGCTCAGCAACCGATGGATGGCGGCGCTGGCCACATCGAGGGAATCGAACCCTTCCTCGAGAAGCGCCTCGATCACGTGATCGTAGTGACGGAAATCCCCGGCCTGAAGGGTCTCGCGGAGGGTCTTGAGGAACTGGTCGCGACGGGCGTCCTCGATCTCGCCCATGCTGGGGATCTCGCCACGACGCATCCGCTGGCGGGTGAAGCGCTCGATGTCGCGGATCAGGAACACCTCGCGACCGCTGGCGAAGGAGATGGCCATGCCGCTGCGCCCGGCCCGGCCCGTGCGACCGATGCGGTGCACGTAATCTTCAGCGTCGTAGGGCAGGTCGAAATTGAACACGACCTGGATGTCGTCGACATCGATACCGCGGGCCGCCACGTCGGTGGCCACGAGGAACCGAAGCCCGCCCGAGCGGAACTTGCTCATCACCCGGTCGCGCGAGGCTTGGGGCATGCCGCCATGGATGCAGTCGGCGGTGTAGCCGGCTCCGATGAGCTCCTCGGTGAGCTCATTCACCACCCGCTGGGTGTTGGCGAAGATGATGCCCAACGTCACGTCATGCAGGTCGATGAGCCGGGTCAGGGCCTCGAACTTCCAGCGACGATCCACCTCGAAATAGACCTGCTCGATGGTCGGCACGGTCAGGGCCTTGGCCTCGATGCGCACCCGCACCGGTTGCCGGGTGTAGCGGGCGATGAGCTCCTCGATCGGGCGCGGCACGGTCGCCGAGAACATCACCGTCTGACGCTCGGTCGGCGTGGACGAAAGGATCTTCTCGATGTCGTCGCGGAACCCCATGTTCAGCATCTCGTCGGCCTCATCGAGGATGACGGTCTTGATGCCGCCGAGCTGCAAAGTCTTGCGGTCGATGTGGTCGATGATCCGACCCGGGGTGCCGATGATGACATTGGCCCCGGCGCGCAGGCCGGAGAATTGGCGCTCGTAGCTCTGGCCACCATAGATCGGCAAGGGCTTCACACCTCGCTTGAAGAACGCGAGCTTGTGCACCTCTTCACTGACCTGGATGGCCAACTCGCGGGTCGGGCAGAGGATCAGCACCTGGGGACCGGAGGCCTTGGGGTCCATCCGCTCGATGGCGGGGATCGCGAAAGCCGCGGTCTTGCCCGAACCGGTCTGGGACTGCCCGACAATGTCTTTGCCCGTCATCAGGACGGGGATGGCCTCGGCCTGGATCGGCGAGGCCTGCTCGAACCCCAGTCGTTGGACGGCCTTGAGGATCTCTTCGGACAGACCGAGTTCGGAAAACAGCTTCGTGCTCATTCGCAGGAGCAGAGACTAGCAGACCCCGCCGCCCCATCGCGAAGCATTTCGCACGATGGAAGAGCGGCGGGATCCTTCACGCCGGTCCGGTTCCCGGGAACTAGGGCTTGGAGAACCGGTAGAAACCCGAAGGGCTCGTCGAGGCAGGCAAGGCGACCCGCAGGGTGTTGGTGACACCGGTGGTGGTGAGCGGCTTTTGGACATCGGGGACAGCTGCCCACGATCCCGTGAGCGTCTGTGCCTGCTCGAGGATGTACTGCGATCCGAACGGGCCGGTGAACTCGATCTCGAAGCCGCCGGTGGACGTCCGCACAAGAGCCAACCGAGCCGTCGGAATGACCGTGGTGGTGACCACGACGTTGAACTCCTGCGCCACGGAGACCACCCCGTCGCTCACGCTCACCCTCACCCGGTTGGTGCTGGGACCCTGCGCTTCGGTGGGAGTCCACGACAGCAATCCGTTGGTCGCCACGGTCAGGCCCACAGGGCCTTGATCCAGCGTGTACCGCAAGGTCTGGGCGGGCAGGTCGGCATCCGTCGCCTTCAAGGCGAGCGACAAGGACTGACCGGTCGCCACCTCGATGCTTCCAGGATCGGTCCAGACCGGCGCCAGGTTGCGCTCGGCCACGATCACTTCGAACTCCTGGGAGATGTTGCCAACACCGTCGCCAACGCCGATGCGCACCCGATTCGTGCTCGGACCCTGCGCTTCGGTGGGGGTCCATGACACCACACCGTTGGTCGTGACCACCATGCCGGTCGGGCCACTCACCAGACGGTAGGTCAACGGTTGCGGCGGAAGATCGCTGTCGGTCGCCTGCACCGCGAAGGTCAACAGAGACCCCTCGGCCACGCGTCGTGTGGTGACGAGGGTCACCCAGACCGGCAGCCGGTTCGATTCGCGGACCACGATGTCGAATTCCTGCGGCACCGAAACCACTCCGTCGCTCACGGTGACCGTCACCCGGTTGGTGCTCGGCCCCTGGGCTTCGGTCGGCTGCCAATCGACCACGCCGTTGGTGCTGACGGTCAATCCCTCAGGGCCCTGGACCAGCCCGAACACCAGGGATTGCACCGGCAGGTCGGAGTCGGTGGCGATCAACTGGAACGACGTCGCCAATCCTTCCGTGACCCTGCGGGTCCCCGGGTTGGTCCAGACGGGCGGCTGGTTCTGTTCGCGGACGATGATGTCGAACTGGTTGGTGACGGAGACGGCCCCGTCGCTCGCAAAGACCAGAACCTGATTCGTGCTCGGTCCCTGGGCTTCGGTGGGCTGCCAGGTGACCACACCATTGGTGCTGACGGTGAGTCCCGCCGGACCCTCCACCAGGCCATAGGTGATGAACTGGGTGAACGGATCGGGATCGGTCGCTTTGAGATTGAACGTCAGTCGCAGACCTTCGGTCACGCGTCGGGTGCCGACGGGAGTGAAGACCGGCGGTCGGTTGAGGCTCGCCCGGACCCGGAAACTCACGGGACCGTTGGTCGGGATGCGCACTCGGACATACCAGTCGCCACCCAGGGTGGGCAGGTCGCGACCCGCCAACACGGTGACCTGCTCCGATTGAGTGCCCGGCTGCACATTGCCGAACGAGACCGGCGACAGGGGCAACGGTTCGCCCGGACTCACCGCCATGTCGGCCTCGCCGGTCAACCGGTCGAGCTCGAACGAAATGGCGGGCACATCACCCGGATTGGGGAAGACAAACTCGAGATCCACCGGCCCATTGGTGGTCACCGCCTCGAACCAGAGTTCGTTGGTGAGGGTCTGGAACACCGCCCCCGCCAACCGCAGGTCGGCCGAGATCGTGTAGGGAGTCGCAAGGCCATCCACGCTGGAGACCGCGAAGTACCACCGACCGCCGGCCAGGGGCACCGGGGTCGAATTGGTGGTCACGAGGAGGTCTTCGTCACCGGAACCGGCCTTGTCGCTCTGGTACTCGAAGTTGGTCGGGGTCGGCACCGGGAGCCGACTGCGCGCACCGAGGATGAGATCCTCGGTCGCCCCGCGGGTCCGCACCCGCAGCGCCGAGGCGTCGACCGGAAGCGTCACATAGTAGTAGTCGTCCTCGGTGCCCGGGTGGTTCGCCGAGATCGTCTGCCCCGCCTTCAACTCCTGGATCCGCCCACGCTGCTCGGTGACCTGGATGGTATACGAGGTGCCGGGGATGCCGGAGGTGTTGGTGACGGCGAGGTACCAGAGACCGGGCGCCAGGGGCACCGGTTGGCTGTCGAGATGGATGACCACCGTCTCGTTGGTGCCACCCGGCGTGGCCGAGGCGTAATCGAATTGTCCGTTGCCGGGCAACTTCGGCGCCCGGATGGCGTAGAGGTCCACATCGTTCGTCATCCCTGAGACCGTGAAGGTCACTCCCAGCACATTGCTGGCGGGAACCTGATAGGAATAGTACTCCTGCAGGATCGGAGCCGTGTTGGTGACCCGGAGGGCCACCCGGTTGGTGAGGGGTGTGATGCGAACCCCGAAGTCGGCCTGGATGGAGAACTCGTTGGACGAGGTGCCTCCGGCGCCGCGCACCGCCAGGTAGTAGCGTTGTCCGCGAGGCAGCAGGGGCGGCAGGTTGTTGTCGAGGGAACCGGCGAACGCCGAACCCGCCGTGAGCCCGGAGACCACCGTCACCGTGTCAGATTCGGTGGGATCGGGCAGTCCCGACGCGCTGTAGAGCAGCGAGAGCGGCGGCCCGGAGAAGTTCACCAGGGTGTTGGTGGCCCGCTCGGCCTCCAGCGGCACATCGACCACGAAGTAGCGGATGTCTTCGCCCACGATGTTGGTCGTGAAGGCGATGCCGTTGGTCAGCCGGAAGGTCGGCGGATTGGTCGGCATGAAGGTGAAGCGCAACTGCCAATCGACCAGGAGACCCGCCTCGCCGCCACGGGCGTCGGTCGCCTGAAGCTGCCACAGACCCGTGCCCGGTTGCCCCATGAGGGGCCGCAACGGCTCCTCGGGCTGGTACACCAGGGGCGCGCCATCCTGATCGAGCAGCACTTGCCCGATCTCGAGCCCCGACGGGAAGTTGGTGTCGGAGGCCGGGGGCGACGTGGCCACGAAGCCGATGGCCGTGCGGGACGACTTGGCCACGAACGACGCGGTGTTGGTGACCCAGCCCGGCGTGCTGTCGACGCGGAGGATGCTGCCGCCGTCGACCCAGACCTGGGCGTTGACGGCGGTCTTGGCCGCGGGCGACTTCCGGCTGGTGAAGGTCATCCGGTAAGCCTGGCCGATGTTCAGGTCGTACTGGCGCTCCACTGCGGCATTGCGCAGGTCGAGGACCTGACCCTCGGCACCGCCGGCCAGGATCGAGACGCGGTTGGTCAGCACGATCCATCCCTCGAGGCTGTTGGTGCCCGGCACATAATCGCCGGAGGTCACCGTTTCCCAGTCGTTGGAATACAGGACCTGGGGCTCGATGCGGCTCAGATAGGGAGGCACGGCGAACTTGATCGGCGTGTAGACCCCGTTGGTGCTGTCTCCGAAGAGGGCGAAGGCCCGGTTGGTGACCACGCCGCCGGCGGGGAACACCCCGGCACGTGAACTCAACACCACCCGATTGCCCGCCTCGTCGAGGAAGATGGCGCTCAGCGAACCGGGGCCGTTGCCCAGCGGAGCCGGTTGACCGACCAGCAACGCCGGGCCGGTCCGCCTGTTGGCGGCATCATACCATCCCCCGACGATCAGGCGTTCATTGCCCGAGACAGGCTTGATCCAGCCCTCGAGCGTGAGGCCGGGCAGGTTGCCGATGTCGCGGATGCGCGAATCGGTCGAGATGGCCCCCGTCCCGGTCCCCGGCTGGCGAACACCGAAATTCATCTGGCCGGCCACGGTGGTGCCCACGCTGCTGATCGTCTGGCCGGCGATCGTGTCGACGCCGAAACGGTCCAGCGGCCACAGCGCGGCCAAGCCGGCACTGGCCAGGTTGGTGGCCTTGGCACGGCCGAAGGTGCCCTCGTCGTAGATCCGGCGGATTTCCGCCTCGCGGAGCGATCGTCGCCACAGACCGAAATCATCCAACTGGATCGGGCTGCCCGGCAGGTTGGCCGAACCCAACGCGCCGAGGTGGAACGAAGTCGGGGCGTTGCTGGCGGAGAGTCGCACCGCCTGCTCCGCCACCACTTCCCCGTTGAAATAGATGCGGGCCACGCCACCGGCACGGTCGAGCGACAAGGCGACATGCTGGTAGTTGCTGGTCACCAGCACCCCTCCCAGACCGTTGGTGGTCGTGAGGCCGCGGTTCTCGAAGAGCAATGCGCTGGCGCCGCCCGGGGTCACCAACCGCAACGCCAGGTCGGAGACCCGGGCATGCTCGGCACGGACGCCGACCTGGACATCCGACACCGGCCGCGCGTCATCGACCTGGACCGTGGCGACGGTGCGGGCGACATCGGCCAGCGAGGCCGAGCGGCCTTCGATGGTCCGGGTGAACTTCGAGGACAGGTTGCGCTCGCCGTAGATCGCCACGTCGAAGCAGAGATCCACGGCCGAAGGATTGTGGAAGAGCACGAAATACGTGCCGGCCTGCAGCGCAGGGACATCGCGCACCGAGATGCTGATGAGTCCGGGGCCCAGGAGCGTCGCGACCCGGTCATTGGCGTCCGGATTGTCAGGGTCGGGGAAGGCTTCGCGTCGGATGTACACCTCGAGAGGCAGATTGGCGGGGACCATGTTGGTCACCTCGATGATCAGCCGGCTGGCATCCGGCGGCACGATGCGAAGGCGGAAATCGTAGGCACCCGGGCCGAGGCAGAGATTCTCGAAGACCCGCTGATCGAAGGCGGGCAGCACCTGGGGCTGCACCTGGACTTCCACCGAGGTCAGGGATCCCGAACCGCCGAGCACGTCGTCCTGCAGGAGATAGTTCCAGGACCCCATGCTGCCGAGGCCGGAGAAGTCGAGGAGGGTGGTGCTGGGACCGTCGGTGGGTTGACCGCCGCGGAAGCGGAGACCGGGGATGTCGTCGTAGAGACCCATGACCGGACCGGAGACGGCGGTGAGGCCGGTTCCGTAATCCCGGATCGATCGACGGTTGTTGATGGTCACCCCGAAGCCCGCGTGGAGCAGCGTGCCCTGGAGATCGAAATAATTGTCGTGAAGAAGGGACTGGATGAAGGTCACGTTCCGGGTGATGCCCGACGGCCCCGTGCCGAAATAGCGGACCACACCGGGGGCGTCGGGGCTGCCGTCGGGGATCACCCGACCCCCGCCGACCGGGGTCATGAGCAGGCTGTAGCCATTGGCTCCCAGGATGTGGAATGGCCTGTCGCTGCTGCGGACCACCAACTCGAATTCTCCGGCCTGCTGGTCCTCGGCTTTCACGCCGATGTAGTACACTTCACCGTTGGCCGGTGCGTTGGTGATCTCGATGCGCTCCTCGAACCCTTGCTGAGTGGAGCGGTAGGCCGAAGCCAAGGCCGAGGCCTGGAGGTTGGTCAAACCGGGGTCGGTCGACATGTAAAGATCGAGATCGGGGCCAAGCACGCGGTCCCGAAGCCGTCCCTCCGACCCTCCCGGCCCGCGCGGACGCGACAGATTGGCCGCGGAGGAGATGACGAACTCGACGAATCGGCCATTGGTCAAGCCGGTGGCCGCGGCGGCCTCGGCGTTGAAAAGATTGGTGAAGACGAAGAAGTGCCACTGGGCGGCCTGACCCGGGGCTCCCCCGACCAGCGGCGACTGGGCGCCGACCCGTGATGCGGAGACGGGGATGCCATTGGTGGCGACCACAGAAACCGCCGGCGGCTGGATCGCGCCGAAAGCCCCACCGGTGCCGGTGACATACTCGGCCGTGGCCACGATGGTGTCGGCCGTCGCCGCATCCGATGACAGGGCCACCACGAAGTCCTGGACGATGTTCGTCCGGTTCTGGAGGTTCTGGACCTCACGCGAGGCCAGGGCGTTCACGTTCACGCGGCGTGCCACGACCTGGATGATGTACTCGCTGGCCAGCGGCGGCTCGAGCACCACTCGCTCGACGTTGTTCACCGAATCGAAGATCGAGTTCGTCACCCCGGCCTCCACGACCTCGAAGGCGTTGGTCCCCGGACGCGGCGCGGTGAATCCCGTGCGGGCCAGGTCGTTGCCCACGAACACCTCGCCGGTGACCGTGTTGGAGACGATCAGATCCAGGTCGTTCACCAGCTTGAGGCCGGCCGCGGGGTTGCCCGGCGGATCGGTCCAGACCAGCGTGAAGTGGAAGGCCCCGGTCGAGGCCACCTCGTTGGTGGTGAGCTTGAGTCGCAGCGATTGGCTGGCTCCCGTGGTCAGTTCTCCGGCGAAGCCCGCCAGTTCCACGATCGCACCATCGGCGCGCGTCAGACGAACACCGCTGTCCAGGGCGCGAGGCAAACTGGGCTGCCCCCATCCCGCATAGTTCATGACCGAGCGGAAATTCGGCGCGTACAGCTCGGCGGAAGGGCGGGCGCTGTTGATGACCAGCGCCTTGTAGGCGGCCGCCTCGATGTACCGCGGCAACGTGATGCCCGGGCGGTGCCAGAACTCCTGGATCTGGGCCAGCAGGCCGGACACGGCGGGCGCCGCCATGCTGGTGCCGGACAGGAACCGGTACCAGGGGGACACCGGGCGGTTCAGTTCATCGAACACGGCGTACTGCACCGAATTGGTGTCGTACTCGTCCTCGAGCTTCCACTGGGCGGAGCGCGCCGAAAGGATCTGCGAGCCGGGGGCCACCACGTCGGGCTTGAAGCGCCCGTAGCTGCCCTCGATGCCGATGCCCACGTTGCCGCGGCTGGAGAAATTGGCCACCTCGGTGTCGGTGTCGGTCGCGGCGCGGAGGACCAGGTTGGTGGTCAGCTCGGCGTTGGTGCCGGGCTCACGGAACTGCCGGCCACCGGCCCAGATCACGTTCCCCTCGTCGTCCGTCACGACGGCATTGGTGAGGTTGCGCTTGCTCTCCAGCGCACCGACGGTGATGACGTTCTTGGCATTGCCCGGCACGGTGACGGAACCGCGCAATCCACCCACACCGTTGTTGCCGCCTTGTCCGGAGTTGCCGGCGGCGAAGACGAAAAGCACCGGCTGCTCGCCGGAGGTCTCAGGGAGCGCGTCTCGGGAGGCGGCATCGTAGCTGGCCGAGATCGAATTGTACTCGTAGGCGCCGGTGTAGCCCCAACTGTTGTTGGAGATCAGGGCGTTGGTCATCGCGGCCTGTTCCTGGAGGAAGGCGTCGGAGATCGTCGGGCCGGTCTGGAGATCGATCGGCAGCACGAAGAGCTTGGCATTGGGGGCGAGCCCGCGGAACTGGGCGTTGGTGACCGAACCCTGGGCGGGACCTTCGATCTCCAGCGAACGGACTCCGCTGCCGGCGATGGTCCCGGCCACGTGGGTGCCATGCCCGTCGCGGTCGGTCAGCAGGTTGGTCTGCGAACCGACGGTGAAGACCCGGTTGGTGGTGAGGTCGGGATGGGTCCAGTCGATGCCCGAATCGTTGACGTTGACCACCACGTTGCTGCCGGTGAGCCCACGGTACGAGGCCGTGTTGGTGACATCGGTGGCGCTGCCGAGCAGGTAGGCGGAACGGTCGTTGAGCAGTTCGCGGCGGTGGGCCTTCTCGATGAGGTGCACCTCGGGCGATCGGGCCAGGGACACCAGCGCGTCCGGGGGCACGTCGACCGTGACCAGGGTGCCGAAGGGGCTGCGCTGACGGGTCACCTCGCGGACCCCGAGCGATTCGAGGCGCGGGAGCGCATCGGGGTCGGACAGCGAAAGCATGAGCCGGTCACCCGACTCGAGCGGCCGACCATCGATGGCGCGGGTCAACAGCTCGGGCTCGAGCTTGAAGGCCGGATGCCACGGGGAGACCGAGGCGATGTCGGCATCGAGGGCCAGACGCTCGACCGACTCGTCGGAGCCCTTCACGAGGAAGGCGTTGACGGGCAGGTACGAGACGATCTGGAGGCGCTGCTCCTCGAGGCGACGGCGGGACTCCGCATCGGGTTCATGCGAGAACTGGACGATGTGGAACCCGGGCTCGGGACCGGCCACGAGGGACTCCGGCAGCGGCAACGGCTCCCCCGTGCGGGTGTCGATCAGGGCGTTGCGGAGGACCAGCGCCCGCGGGTCGGAGCGCAATTGATCCACCGTCTTGGAGGTGTTGCGGGCGCGCCACGGGAAGTCGACATCCTGGGGAGCCGGACGCTGGCCGGCGGCCAGCGTGCGCACGGGCAACCGCTTGGCGGCGGCGTGCGCGGAGACGGCCATGGAACGGCCGAAGGCCGAGGCCATGTCGGGACCGGCGGGCGTCGCGGTGAGCCCGGCGGCCGAGGTGCGGGAGTCCGCGGCCGGCGGCCGTACCCAGCGGTACAGCCCCAGGGAACCCACCGCCAGAGCGATGGCGACAATCAGGCTTCGAGACGGGCGCATGACGAAAACGGGGTGACGGCGTTCAATCCGTGGTCAGCACGCGGTGGTCCTCGACCACCGAGCGCAGGGTTTGGGTGACCGGGGCGTTCGTGGAGAGGGAACCCTCGAAGCGCAGCACGGTCTTGGTGGCGAATTCGCCGGTGACGACGTAGTTGGTGGCCAGGCCGAAGAACGGTCCCGGGGCGGTGACAACCGCGCCGGGGGCCGGCTTCAGGGTCTGCGCCCAGGAATAGACGACATACCGCGGTTCCTCGGCCTTCAGCAGCGAGAGGATCTGCTGGGGGATGCGCTCGACGACCTCGTCCGGGACGGGGCGGAAGGTGCGACCCGGATTGGATTCGTCGTATTCCACGTTCTCCAGCAGGGGAGAACCCACGGAGAGAGTCTCCACCGCACAGATCTCACCCACCGACCGGAATCGCGGCAGGGATCGGCGCGGCTTGGGAACGGTCAGGGTCTGACCATCGGGCCCGGTGACATTGATCAGCGGGTCGCCCGGCCATCCGTTGGTGTGGACGAAGCCCGACACGATCCCGCGCCGCACGACCCCGTTGTTGGTGTGACCCGCGACGATCTTCTGCAGGAATGACGCACCGTTGCCCGAGGCGGGGTCCAACACGGTGGCCACGAGATTCGTGCCGTCGGAGCCGAGGCGGCGCAGGACCGGAACGCCCGACAGGATCGCCGACCAGGCCGCGAGGTTGGTCTGATTGATGCCGACCTGACCCCGCGCCGCATTCTCGGTGAGGGCGGTCGAGAAGGTGTCGAGGAGAGCCCAGTCGTTGGTCGGGTGGGTGCCATAGCTGCCGGACCACCATTTCCAGTGATGACGATCCGCGATGTGTCCCTCGCCGTCGGCCTCGATGTTGGCGACTGAACTCTTCAAATACACGGTCTGCCAGGGCGTCCCGCGATGGATGCGACCGAGCTGACCGATGGAGGCGAACGCGTTGGTGGGGGTCGGGAAAGACCACGAGGCACTGTTGGTCACCAAGGGGTCCTTGAAGGCCATGTCCACCGCGAGCGCAGGTGAAGGGATTCCGGTGCCCAGATTGGCGGAACCACCCCACGGAGCGTAGGCGTTGATGACCTTGAACGGGGCCGCCACCCGGTTCGTCCGGTTCACGATGGTGACCAGATAATCGCCACTGGGTTCGGCGATGCGGCTCTCGGAGATGGCCGGATCCAACTGGAGACCCTGGAACATCTCGGGACGACGGTCATGGTAGACGTCGGCGTAGAACTTCCAGTAACCCTCCGGATGCGTGTACACCACGCCACCCGGCTGGAGATCCTCCTTCGTGTAGTGGACCTGAGGGTCATTGGCCATGCGGCGGTCGGTGAGATGAATCTCTCCCACCGGGTTGAAGCCCACCTGGATCCGGTTGCCGTTGATGTTGCCACCGGAGGCCAGGAGGCGGTCGAGCTCGCGGCGGGCCACCACCTGGGCGCTGCGCGGCACCGAGTTGATGCCATAGAGGAAGGCACGGAGGCCCAGGCTGGCGTCGAGTCGGGGATCTCCGGTCGTCACGACCCCGGGCACCACGGGAGCTTCCCAGAACTGGAGGACCCGCTGGGGATTCAACGAGGCCGAGAACTGGTTCTCGAAACCCAGGGGAATCACCCGACCGGCCAGGAAATTGGTCTGCCACAGTTCCGCCATGCGGAGGGGACGCACCGAACCGGCTCCACCTCCGAGATTGCCGCCGGTGTTGTCGAAACCGAGGTCGATACCGGCATCGCCCGAGTTGCCGGGCAGCGTCCCGTTGGCGGTGTACATGAGGTTCTCGAGCAAATTGCTCTCGAGGGTGCCGCTCTTGAGATTGACGAAGTCGAGCAAGCGCGGAGGCACGAAGCTGTCGTCCACGATGGCGAAGACCAACCGGTTGGTGACCGCCAGAGTCAGCTTGGGCAGCAGACGGTCGGGGCGAGTTCCCGGCATGGGGAACATGGACAAGGGATTGTTCGTCTCGGTGAGGGGGAAGATCCGGCCAAGCACCGGGTTGTAGACCAACCCGAAGGCGGTGTTGGTGTTGAGCGCCGGGATGTACTCCTGGGCATCCCAACGGGCCTTGTATCCGGTGTTGCCGGTGCCGATGCGGACCACATTGCCCACCTGGACCGCATAGTTGGTCCGGTTGAAGACCATGGGATTCTGGACGCTCAGCGGCAGGTTCGGGTTGACCGGTTGCGGGATGAAGAGCGGTTGACCCAGGGGCTGCGCAGCGGTGGCGAGGTTGGCATCGTAGAGACACACCTCGGTCCAGTTGGTGGCGATGAGCCGCAACGGCCGGTTGGCCGGGAAGGCCTGCAGGTAGGAATTCCAGCCCTCGACCCCGGCGTTGTTGATGACTTGGAAGGTGTATTGGCCGTACTTCACCACACCGAGGGCGCTCAAGGTCGTCTCATTGGTGGGACGCACGGCTCCGTTGGGCTGGCGCTCCAGCAACAAGCGGCGACCCGTGCGGACCCGCGTCTGCCAGAAGGCCTCGTTGAACTTGGGCAGACCCAGCGCGTTCGGCCCGGTCTGGTTCTGCTTGGTGCCCACGAGATACGGAACACCGAAGACGTTGGTCCGAGTGGGCGCCGAGGGATCCACGCTCAGGTTGGCCACATCGACCGGATTCTCGAAATCCATCCAGTTGGTCCAGGCGGTGTTGAGCACCTGGGTGACCGCATTGGTCACCTCTTCCAACCCCGCCAGTCGTACGACGGAGAGTTTCCGGCCCGGGTTCCGCGGATCGTCCTGCTCCTCACGGTAGAAGGTCGGACGATAGACATGCGGCGGGAAGGGTTCTGAATTGAGTCCGCCGACGATGTTGGTCCGGACCTCGTGGATGTTGGCGGCGAGTTGGAGCAACCGGTGGAGCTTGGCCGACCAGGTGTGGTTGGTGAGGGAAACCGCCTGATTGCGGCCACCAGAACCCACAGCGTTGGTCACCCAGTAAC
>CAYLTF010000013.1:37520-48632 GCA_964386625.1 uncultured Akkermansia sp.
ACGCCGACTTCGATGCGGCCGTCGGAACTGTCGGTGCCCAACGACCCGAGAAGCCGGTAGAAGGTGTAGGCGTCGTAGGTGGCATTGAAGGCCTGCTGGACCGACAACACGCTCGGGGCGAGCGGATTGCGACGGGTGTCGAGGTTGGTCCAGATCACCCCGGTGGCCTGGGAGGGCAGCAAGTCCGGATCGCTGAGGAGCGGGAACGGGGTGAGGTAGGGGTTGGCGACATCGCCGCCGGACCAACGGCGGGTGACATTGTCGCCATCGGTCAACAGGCGCGGATTGCGCACCTGGGCAAGACTGAGGAACAGCGGGCCGTCGGAGAGGTCATCCACGCCATTGAGCGGCAGGACGCGGGCGGCGGCGGTCGTGTCCCCAGCGACACCCAACTGCGGCCGGGAATCCTCGGTGAGGATGTCCTGCGCGGTCGCGCGACCGGTGACCGTCGCCACCCTCCGGTTGGCCCACAGGTTGAGGGCATGCTCGAAGGTGAGGCCGGCGTTGGCTCCATTGGTGGAATAGGAATACGTCTGCCAGAGGTTGGTGTTCAGGTCGCGGAACAGACCGGCCAAGTTGAGTTCCCAAGGAGCCACGCCCTGGTTGCGGAAGAAGCGACTGGCCGTCGCGTCATCCGGATTGCGTGCCTGGTTGTGGGCATGGTTGAGGTCCACGGTCTGGTCGGCCGGGACCACCATGTAGGCGATGCGGTAGAGGAACCGGTTGTTGCCGGAATGCGGACGGTCGGGGTCGGCCAAGACACCGATCCACTCCGGGTCACCCACATGCCAGACCCGGTTGGTGCCGATCGGGCCGCCCTGAGCGTTGCGCTGCAGGATGTATCCATTGGTGTCGAAGCGGCCGTTGCGGTTGAGGTCGAGGTAGAAGCGATCTTCGAAGGCGTCGGCGCGGGTGTCCATCCGTCCGGTGCGAGCCACCACGGGCACGCGCGGGTCGTAGTACAGGTTGGCCAGCATCCGCCGGTACTCGAGGATCTCGGCCGTGTTGTTGAGGTCGAACGGACGCCCCTGATACAGGTAGGAGACGTTCGCCAGGGCCGAGTACCAGGCGTTGGACTGGGCCGTTCCGAGCGGCAATCCCAGGCCTGCGGTCGTCCGACCGGGAATGTAGAACGGCGCGATGAAATTGGTGGAGACGAACAGCGTCGGCGCCTCCCGGAGTCCCGACGAGGCGATCTGGGACAGGATCCGGGCGCGGGCGCGATTGAGCGCGGCATCGGCGGCGATGCGGGCATCGGCCTGTTCGCCGGCCGCGGCCACGGCGGCCCGTTCGCGCCGGGCGACCGTCAGGAAGGCGACGGCGGTGATGGTCACCACCGACAGCATGATCAGGGTGATGACCAGCGCCACACCGCGCCGGCTGGATTGGGGGGAAAGGCGTTTCATTGGGGCGCGGTGCGGAGGACGACCCGCTGGCGGAGGGTCTGGAGGGCGCCGGCGTTGTTCGCCAGCCACCGGTTTCTGGCCTGGAGGTTGTCCGGCAGGGCACGGAACTGATCCAACTGCTTGCCGTCCAGCAGGGTGATCTCGATCTCGATGGAGGCCGGAAGGTTCTGGCCCCGGAAGAAGGCGCTGACTTGGGCGGTGTCGGCGTTGACGTTGATCACCTCGATGGGCAGCGGTCGGGAGACGTTGCCCACGCGGTTGGTTTCCTGCGCCCGCCAGGCGACCGGGGTGAGCGGGAAATGCCGGGGCACGTTGGTGTTCACGCCGACCCTGGGGAAATTCACATCGAAGCGCACCGGGTGATCGGCATCGAAGGGACGCCCATCGGCATCGAAGGCGGTGATGCGGCATTGAAGCACGCCTTCCAGCAGCTTGACCGCGTCGCGGCGAGCCTCCTTGGTTTCGCCCGCCGGATAGGCGGGGATCCACAGGCGGCCCGTGATCAGGTTGGTGCGCATGGCCGGGGTGCCGCTCAGGCGATACGGCGGGACAGAGGCCGGCGAGGCGAGATCCCGCAGGCGGGCACCCAGGCGCCCCTGACCATCCAGGACTTGCACCAGATTCGAGTTCGGCAGGGCCTCATCGTACAGGTAGAGGGAACCCAGGCCCGCGACCGGACCGCTGACCACCGGCCCCGCGTCCAGGGTGCCGATGAACAGGCCCGCCACATGCCACCGACCGCCACCGGCCGGATAGGTGAAGAACAGTTCGTCGAAGCGCAGCGGCTGGGTCCGGTTGGCCTGGGCGGCCTCGCCGGGAAACACCAGTTCGTAGCCCGTGGCATCGGCGGGATGGACCACCAGGTGCAATGCGTCGTCGACCTGGGGCGAGGCGGCCCGCTCCAGGTTGCGCACCATGAGGTCGAGCGCCGAGCGACCACCCTCGGACAGGTCGGCCTGGTTCAGGCTCTGGCGGAAGGCCTTCTGGGTCTGGTCGAACATCGCATAGAGCGCGATGATGATGACCGTGAGCAGGCCCACGGCGATCATCAACTCCAACAGGGAGAAGCCTCCGTGCCGACGCCGCGGAGTCCGGAGATCGGTACGCATCGAAGTGCCCGCCTGAACGAGGGAAAGGTTCATAGGATCACAGGGCACCCGGCGGAAACCGGTAGAAGTGGACGACGTTGGGCCCTGGATTGTCCGGGACCGGATTGAACGGATAGACGATGTCCCCGAAATAGTTGAGGTCTTGGGGGACGTTGCCGCGCAGGCGCGTCGGCTGGCCCAGCACCTCGGTTCGGAATTCCCGGCGGTTGAGTCCGAGGCGATACTGGTTCGGATCGGTGCCGGTGCGCTGGAGCGGCCACTCCAGGATCATGCGGACCTCGGAGACGGTGCCGGCCATGGCATCGGAGGGCAACTGGGTGGCCCCCGGCACCAGCACGGGCTGGCGTGTCACCGTCTCAAGGGTGACCAGGTATCGGAAGGCGAAGTCGATGCGGGTGTCGTTGGGGCTGGTGCGACGTTCCCCCTTGCGGATGACGGGATGGTCGGCCATCGATCCGCTCATCGAGCGCATCTCCAGGCGGACGATGTTGGTGACCGTCACCGGAGTGCCCCGACTGACCGAAGAGGCCTCCTGGGTGAACTTGGGGCGACTGATGAGGCCCAACACCTGGAAAGCGTCGACCAGCGGGTCGGAACCGGCCGGCGTTCCCTGGACCATGGGACCATGGAAGTGATTGGTGCGGGAGGGCGCACGGTCGCGGTATTGGCGGACCAGCGTCACGCGATCGGCGTAGTTGAGCAGGTCTTGCAGACGGGTCTGGCCGCCGCGCAGGGCGTTGAGGAGCAACTCCGCATCCTGGGTCAGGAGGGATTCCTCGCGGTTCTGCTTCTGGACATTGAGTCCCGCCGGGAGCACGCCGATGATGGCCACCATGGCGATCGCCACCACGGCGATGCACAGGGCGATCTCGATCATGGTGAAGGCCGATTCCGCACGCACGGGTCGGGCGGGGACTCCAGGGGTCCGCAGCCGCGGCGGTTCGGGCAAGTGACGTGGGCCGGGGATTCTCATCAGCGGAGGACGGGTTTGAGGATCCGGGAGCGGCCGGTGAGGCTGGAGATGATCACCCGGTTGTTGGTGGCGTTGTCGCGCGGGGTCTCGATGGCGTCGGGCACGACCGTCGGATCGATGCGGCCGGCGGCGTCCCGCGCGATGAAGACGCTGCCCTGCCCCACTCCCAGGGTGAGCTCGGACAGGGGAGGCAACCGCAGCTCCGGCCGTCCATTGAGGACCCAGAACTGGTTCATCTCGTCGACGGCCAGGCGACCGTCGGGACCGAAGGCGACGAACCGCATCGGGATGGCCGGCAGTGTGTCGCCCGGGAATTCAGCCAAGGGGAACCGGAACGGACGCTGGGGCAACTCGTGGATCACCAGGTCGCGGCGGTCGGTCGGAGTCATGGGTGCCGGCTGGAACAACCTGGGCGAGAGGATCACGCCATCGGGAAGGGTCTGCCACCCGGGCCCGAGGTAGCGGGTGTGGTTGCGGCCGGGCTGCGCGCCGATCTCACGCTCGACCAGCAGGGCATACGAGTGGAACACCCCCAGGGCGATGTTGGTGAAACTGCGCAGGGCCTGCTCGCGGAACCGCTGCGGGGCCAGCTGGCCCGCGATCATCGAGTCGATCTGGGTGTCGAGGGCGAGGCGGGACTGCCAGACGTTGGTCGGGGCGAAGACCACATAGACGGTGGTCCGCAGACGCAACGCTTCCTGACGGGCCCGATTGAGGTCGTCGGTCAGCTGGCGGTGTCCGCTGGACAGGGTCTTGCCCTGCACCATGCCTCGGATCGCCGGAGCCGTGATGCCGGCCAGGAGGCCGATCACCGCCACCACCACGAGCAGCTCGAGGAGGGTGAAGGCCATGGCGCGCCGGCGGGTTGCCGGTGGTGCCGTACGGCCGATGGGTCCTGGGAGCGTCATGGTGGGGTGAGATGGCCGCCGAAGCGGATCAGGCCGGGCGATTACTTCCAGCTGTAGACGTTGTCGCGGTTGTTCGGATGATCCTGGTCGGCGGTGAAGTCCGCCTTGCCGTCCGGACCGAGGGACATGACCAGGGCATTGCCCGGGATGTAGCGGGGCTGGGCCGGGCGACCCGGGGCGACCAGCGGGAACGGGCTCAGCACCCGGCTGTCGTAGTCGAGGTCGAGGATGACGATGTAGGGGTGGCCCCACGGGTCGCGATACACGCCGAGGTCATCGACACCATTGGGCTGGTTGCGACCGACGGCCTTGGTGGCCAGGTACACCGTGCGCTTGGGATTCTGGTTGTGGTTCAGGTTGACCGCATCGGCCGTGCCGCCCTGGACATCGGGCACGCTCTGCGCCGTGAGGATGGCGATCACCTCGGAATTGTTGGCGTCACGACCGCTGTTGCCCTGGTCGCGGACCTGCTGGTAGCCGGTCTTGGTGGCGACCGTCGGGGTGGGCAGGATGCCCTTGGCGTCGGGCGTGTTCGCATTGCCGAAGATCCAGTCGGGCGCGGTCGCCGGCCGGGTGGGCAACCCGTGGGCATCGCGGGTCCGCTTCGTGGCGGGCAGCCGGGAATAGTCGGCCTGATAGGAATTGATGGCACCCACGATCCCCGTGACCTCGACCTTCGCCTTGGCCGACTTGGCCTTGGTGGTCGCCGACGCGATGGCCGGCAGCAACATGGCCGCAAGGATGCCGATGATGGCGATGACAACGAGGAGTTCGATGAGCGTGAAGGCGCTCCGGCGTTGGAGGGTCGTTCGGGTCTTCATGGGTGGACTGTCGCGCGGATGGAAATGGGAAAAGAGGGGTGCCAGGGCTTCGATGGGGCGACTAGTTGGATTCCTTCCAGTTGCCGATGACCTTCACCCGGTCGCGACCGACGGGGATCTCGGCCCACAGGTCGAAGCCTCCGGGATTGTTGGTCGGATTGGTGGAGACGTAGCGCCAAGGATTGAGCCCCTTGTTGGTGGGCACCGGGTGGTCGGTGCGGTTGTTCGGCCAAGCCAGGCCATTGGCCCGCTTGCCGGAGGCGTCGGAGGAGAAACCCACGGCCAACACCTCGATGTCGGCGTAGCCGGCGTCGGTGCGGCTGCGGAAGACCTCGGCGTACTGGCCTTCCTTGAAGTCGGTGACAAAGAGGCGGTTGCGCAACTCGTGAGGCTTGGCATTGAGGATGCCCTCGCGACCGAACCAGGTCTGCAACTCGGAGGAGCGAATCCCGTCGCCATCATCGGCATCGGCCCGGGGGATGAAATATCCGTCCACGCTGTTGGCGTTGGTCAGGTAGACACCCGAGAGCTCGTAGAAGAGCGGGCTGAGCGCCGGGTTGGACAGGGTCTGGAAGCCTTGGCCGGCAACCGCGACCCGCTGGACGCCGTCGGGCGGATACACCCCGAAGCGGGCCTTGTAGGCCTCGATGAGCGTGACGAGCTGCTGAAGCTCGGTGCGCACCCGCGCCTCCTTCATCTTGGTGGCCGCGGCCGGTGCCAGCCCCACGACCATGCCCGCGAGGATGCCGATGATGGACATCACCACCAGCAGTTCGAGCAGGGTGAACGCAGCCACCCGGCGGACCTGGGCCGACGGGCACGGATGGGATGGACTGCGGGATCTCATGGGTTCACACGGGAGCGACGACTTTCCCGAAGGATCATCGGTCCTTCAATTCCTTTTCCATGCGCTCGCTCAACCATTGTTTGATCATGCTCTGGTAGTTGAGGAACCGGGACCGGGCCAAGCGCTTGATCCGGCTGAGCATCCGGGGATCCATCCGCAGCGTGATGGTGACCGATTCGGACTGCTCGGAACCGGCGGTGGCCGAGAGTTCCATGAGCCGCGGATCGACCTGGTTCTCCGCCCAGAAATCGGCCTCGGCCTGCTCGCTGTCGAAGAGCGGGACGTCGTCCCACGACTGGATGGTCTGAAGATTCATGGACACGATCCCAGGAAAGGTGGGCAGGCCGGGCTAGGATGCGAGCGATTGACTCATCCGCCGTTGGTAGAAGTAGGCCTCGGTCTCGCTGAACGGCCGTGACAGGATGACGCGGATCACCTTGCCGTTGGTGCGGTACACGCTGAAGAGCCCCTGCCCCGCGGCCGATTTGCCGAGGTTGAAGAACCGCGCCTGGACCCCGAAGCGGGCGGAATCGGGCAGCAACCGGATGGCAAACGGGTCCTCGAACGATTCTTCGATGGCCGAGGTCGCAATCGAGCCGTCGAGTTCGAACGGCAGGTTGTTCCAATCGAACTCCATTCAGTTCCCCAATCAGTCCATCCGAGTATGGCCGATGCGCATTCAATGTAACTACTTTGTATTTACACCTGCGCAGCAAGCCGGTCAAGCCGCCCTTCCGATCTTGAAAAAAAGGGCCACCGGCACACGCCGATGGCCCCAGGAAGACGAATTCTAGTCGCCGCCACCACCGCCGGCGTCGCCGCCGAGGGTTTCCATCAGTTTGATGAGCGGCAGGAACATCGCGATGACGATGGAACCGACGACCACCGCCAGGAAGACGATCATGATCGGCTCCAACAGCGAGGTCATGGCCGAGACGGCGTTGTCGACCTCTTCATCGTAGTTGTCTGAGATCTTCAGGAGCATCTCCGGCAGAGCACCGGTCTGCTCGCCGACGTCCACCATCGACACGACCATCGGAGGGAACACGCCGGACTTCTCCAGAGGGGCGGTGATCGTCTCGCCCTCCTTGACCGATTCGTGGATGTCTTGCACCGCCTTGGCCACCACCACGTTGCCCGCCGTTTCGCGGACGATGTTGAGGGCCTGGAGGATGGGCACACCGGACTGGACCAGGGTGCCCAGCGTCCGGGTGAAGCGGGCGATGGCCACCTTGCTGATGACCGGGCCCAGCGCCGGCATGTTCAGCTTGAACTTGTCGAAGTACCACAGGCCCTTCTTGGTCTTGATGGCGAACTTGAAGGCGACGACGAAGCCCACGATGCCCCAGACCACCTGACCCGGGAACGGCATGCCGCCGAAGAACCAGTCCGGGAAGATCACGGTGTTCTCCTTGAGGGTCTCGGAGATCTTGAGCACGAACAGGGTGAACTCCGGCATGCCGGCGTCACCGCCGAGCAGGTCGGCGAAGATCATCTTGAACTTGGGCACCACGACGATCATCAGCAGCGCCACGATGCCGACCGCCACCACCATGACCGCGATGGGGTAGAACATGGCCGCGACCACCTTGCCCTTGATCTTCTCGGCCTTCTCCATGAACTCGGCCAAGCGCTTGAGCACGACCTCGAGCACACCGCCCAGTTCGCCCGCCTTGACCATGTTCACGAACAGGCGATTGAAGACCTTGGGATGCTGGGCAAGGCCCTCGGAGAAGGTGGATCCGCCTTCGATGGAAAGCGACAGGTCGCCCAGGATCTTCTTGAGGGTCGGGTTGCGCTCCTGCTTCTCGAGCACACGCAGGCCGCGCAGCAGCGGCAGGCCCGCCTCGACCAGGGTGGCCAGCTGACGGGTGAAGGTGGTGAGCACCTTGGCCTTCACCTTGCCGCCGAACCCCGGGATCTTGATGTTGATCTGGCCCGCGCCCTTCTTCTGGCCCTTGGCGCCGGCCGCGGCCCCACCCTTGCCACCCTTGGCGTCGGATTTGGGAGCGGCCGCCTCGGTGACCTTGGTCGGCAGGAACCCCATCTCCTTCAGGCGGTTGAGCGCCTCGGCCTGGCTGCCCACCTCGAGGACACCCTTGGTCTCCTTGCCACTGCTGTCCATGGCAACGTAGTTGAATTTGGCCATATCGGTATCCTCGTGAAATCGGTGTCGTCGGAATCTCCGGACGGAATCAGGTGTACTTCAGGACTTCTTCGACGGTGGTCTCGCCGGCGTAGATACCGCGGAGGCCATCCTCACGCAAGGTTACCATGCCCAGCTCGATGGCTTTCTGGCGGACCACGACGGTCGGAGCCCGGTCGTTGATGAGGTTGCGGATCGCATCGGACACGGCCAGGAGCTCGTAGATGCCCTTGCGCCCGCGATACCCGGTGTCGTTGCAGTTGGGGCAACCGCGGCCGTAGTAGAACATCTTGTCGCCGATGTCGTGCGCCGACAGGTTCATGTTCTGCAACTGGGTCTCGCTCGGCTCGAACGGCGTGCGGCAATTCGGGCAGATGCGGCGCACCAGACGCTGGGCGAGCACGGCCAAGAGGGTCGACGAGATCAGGAAGGGCTCGACACCCATGTCGACCATACGGGTGACGGCGCCAGCCGCGTCGTTGGTGTGCAGGGTGGAGAGCACCAAGTGACCGGTCAGCGAGGCCTGGACGGCGATTTGCGCCGTCTCGAGGTCGCGGATTTCACCGAGCATGATGATGTCGGGATCCTGGCGAAGGAACGCCCGGAGCGCCTTCGCGAAGGTCATGCCGGCCGAGTCGTTGACCTGGACCTGCATGATGCCCTCGATGTCGAACTCGACCGGGTCCTCGACGGTGAGCAGCTTGGTGTCGATCTGGTTGATGTGCCGCAGGCAGGAGTAGAGGGTCGTCGTCTTGCCGCAGCCCGTGGGCCCGGTGACCGTGAAGATGCCGTTGGGCTGGTTGATGGTCTCGACGATGAAATCGTAACCATCCTTGGGCAGACCGAGGGTCTTGAGCTCGAGCTGGACCGCGCCCCGGTCGAGCACGCGGAGCACGACCGATTCGCCGAAGGCCGTCGGCAGCGTGGAGATACGCAGGTCGACCTGTTTCCCGGCGATCACCGTGCTGATGCGCCCGTCCTGCGGCAGGCGCTTCTCGGAGATGTTCAGGTTGGCCATGATCTTCAGACGCGAGGTGACCGGCGTCGAAAGATGCTTGGGCGGCGGGGCCATCTCGTAGAGCGCGCCGTCGACACGGTAGCGGATCTTGAACTGGTCTTCGAAGGGCTCGAAATGGATGTCGGAGGCCCGGTCCTGCACGGCCTGCATGAGCACCAGGTTCACGAACTTCACCACGGGGACGTCGTTGACGGCGTCGTCCATGGAGATGGACATGCCCTTGGGGGCGTCGTCGTCCTTGGTGGCCTCGCCGTCGCCGCCCAGTTCCTTGAGCAATTGGGCGTAGCCGAGGTCGGCCTGGGCCGGGTAGAACTTCTCGATGCAGGCGGAGACCTCGGCCGGGTTGGCCACCACGACCTGGAGCGAATGCTTCAGGGAGAACCCGAGCTCATCCATCGTCTGGGGATTGAGCGGGTCGGCCAGGGCGATCTGGAGCGTGTCGCCGTAAAGCGCCACCGGCACCACCTGGTACATGCGGGCCGTCTCGTTGGGGATGGCGGCGATGGCCTCGGGGGGGATGGTGTCGGGCTCGAGGGTGACCACCATCGTGCCGAGGTGGTCGGCCATGATCTGGAGGATGGAGTCCAGATCGAGCAGCCCGTAGTCCTGGAGGATTTGGACCACCGGCTTGCCGCTGCGCTGCACCTCCTGGCCGATCTCCTCGATCTGCAGGGCGTCCAGGAACCCGCGCTCTCGGACGAGCGCGATGAGCGGATGGGAGATTGCTTCGGCCATGGGGGTGGGGGATCGGTGCGGTTACTTGCGGGCCTGGGTCTCGGCCTTGGCGGCGCGGAGTTCGTCCAGCTTCTGGGTGATGGTCATCGGGTCCAGTGCCTTGGTGATCACGTCTTCTTCGGAGATCATCCCGGCCTGCCACTTGTCGAGGAGGAAGCCGTCCAGCGTGACCATGCCGTACTTCGAGCCCGTCTGGATGTCGGACTGGATGCGGAAGGTCTTGTTGTCGCGGATCAGCGCCGCCACCGAAGGGGTGTTGATCATGATCTCGAACACGGCCACGCGGCCCGGCTTGTCGATCCGGGGCACGAGCAGCTGGGAGATCACGCCCTGGAGCACCGTGGAGAGCTGGATGCGGATGGTCTCCTGCTGGTTCTGGGGGAAGGCGTTGACGATACGGTCGATCGTCTTGGCCGCACCGGTGGTGTGGAGGGTGCCGAACACCAAGTGACCGGTCTCGGCCGCGGTGATCGCCGCTTCCATCGTCTCGAGATCGCGGAGCTCGCCGACCAGGATGATGTCGGGGTCTTGGCGGAGCGCGCGTCGCAGGGCTTCCGCGAAGGTGGGCACATCGACATTGACCTCCCGCTGGGTCACCACCGCCTTCTTGTGCTTGTGGTAGTACTCGATGGGGTCCTCGATGGTGATGATGTGGGCCTCATCCTTCTCCTCGTTGAGGATGTTCAGGAGCGAGGCCAGCGTCGTGGTCTTGCCCGAGCCGGTCGGACCCACCACCAGCACCAGGCCACGGGGCTTGTTGATGAGGGTGCGGACGCTGGTCGGGATGCCGATCTGCTCCATCGTGAGCAGCTTCGAGGGGATCTGCCGGAGGACGAGGGCGAAGTTGCCCTTCTCCTTGAAGGCGCTGACACGGAAGCGGGCCATCTCGCCGAAGGCGAACCCGAAGTCGGCGCCGCCCTTCTCGCGGATCTGCTGGATGTGGTCTTCCGAGGTGATGGAGCGCATCAACTCCTCGGTGTCCTCCGGGCGCAACGGCGGACCGTCGACGCGCTGGAGGATGCCGTGGATGCGGATGACGGGGGGGATGTTCACCCGGATGTGCAGGTCGGCTCCGCCTTCGGAGACCATCAGCTGCAGCAGGTCGGACATCTGGTAGGACATGGGGCGTTTCTGGAAAGGGGGTTGGAG
>CAYLTF010000014.1:0-3707 GCA_964386625.1 uncultured Akkermansia sp.
GGTCGGCGCGGCCCCGTACCTGATGTTCATCCCCATCGCCGACGGCGACGCCCCGAAACCGGCCGGCGACCCGCGGATCCTGCTTGATGGCTGGAACTACACCGCCGACACGCACGAGACGCTCAACACCTTCAACTGGGGGCCCGACGGCTGGCTGTACGGATGCCACGGGGTGTTCTGCCCCTCGCATGTCGGCAAGCCGGGCGCGAGCGAGGCCGATCGGCAATGGGTCGATGCGGGTGTGTGGCGCTACCACCCGGTGACCCACCGCTTCGAGATCTTCACCGAGGGCGGCAGCAATCCGTGGGGCATCGACTTCGATGAGCACGGCAACCTGTGGTCGGAGATGTGCGTGATCCCCCACCTCTTCCACATGATCCAGGGCGCCCGGATCCTGCGCCAGGGCGGCGAGCACTACACCTACAACCGCGAGGAAACCCTGCGGAACGCCAAGCACCGGGATGCCCGGAGCCGCAAATCGATCTTCCCCTACGTCTACGAGGACATCGGCACCCATGCCGACCACGTGCACTGGGCCGGCGCGGCCGGTCCGCATGCGGCCAACGGACGCAGCGACGCCATGGGCGGAGGTCATGCTCACGCTGGGATGCTCTGCTACCTGGGCACCAGCTGGCCCGCCCAGTACCGGAACCACCTCATCATCGGGAACATCCATGGCCAGCGCATGAACATGGACATCCCCCAGGCCCGCGGTTCCGGCTATGTCGGCAAGCACGGCCCTGATTTCCTCAACTTCAACGACCGCTGGTCGCAGACCCTCAACCAGCGCCTCGATCCGGACGGCAGCGTCTACATCATCGACTGGTATGACGCCAACCAGTGCCATCACGGCCGCGACGACGGTCATGACCATTCCAGCGGCCGCATCTACAAGGTCGTCTACCAGAACCAACCGGTGGTGCGCACCAACCTCGCGACGCTGACCCCGGCGCAACTGGTCTCACTGGTGGGCTCGAAGAACGAATGGCTCAGCCGCCACGCCCGGCGCGTCCTGCAGGAGCGGGTGGCCGCCGCCGGCGCCGAAGAATCGGTCGACGATCTGCCGGCCGGCATCCGCGACTACGCCCGCATTCGCAAAGCCGCCGAGAAACTGCCCGCCTTGGAGTCGCTGCATGACGCGGTGGATGGCTCGGGCGATGTGCCCTCCAGGCTCCGCGCGCTGTGGGCTCTCCACTTGACCGGCCGTATTCTGCCCGAGGACGCCGCCCGGTGGATCCGCGATCCCGACCCCCAGATCCGTGCCTGGACGGTGCAGACCTTCTTCGAGCACTCCGGCATGCTCTTCACCGAGCCGACCTTCGAGCAACTGGCCGGCAGCTCTGTCGAGGCCCTGGCCGCACTCGCCGCCGAGGATCCCTCCCCGGTCGTCCGCCGGGCCGTGGCCAGCGCCGCCCAGCGGGTGCCCGTGGCCCAGCGTTGGGACATCCTGAAGGCGCTGCTCCGCCATGGCGAAGACGCGAGCGATTTCAACCTGCCGCTGCTCTATTGGTACGCCACCGAAGGCCCGGTCTCGACCGACGCGGAGCGCGCGGCGGAGCTCCTCAAGGAGTGCAAGATCCCCAAGGTCCGGGAATTCATCGCCCGCCGCCTGACCCAGATGGCCTTGGCCAAGAACTGAGGTCGGGAGGCTTTCATCACGCGCGGGGCGGCTCTTTTGGGACCCGCCCTGCAAAAGCCCGGGCTCCGGAGCCTCCATCCGACGGCCAGAGGTGGGCCGGTCAACGGCCCCGTCCCCTGCCCTTCCGGCGGGCCTTGGCATCATCGGACCGGGCGCGCGCCCCGGCCCCGGGGGCTTTGGTCTCCGCCCCGCTGAGGCGGCTCTTGAGTTCACGGATCTGGTCCCGCAGCAGGGCGGCTTTTTCGAACTCCAGGTTGTTGGAGGCCTCGATCATCTCGCCTTCGAGTTCGCGGATCGTCTCGGTGAGGTCGATCTGGGCGACGCTGCCCTCCAGCACCGCCGCCGCGGCCTCACGGCCGGAGCCCGCGCTGCTGAGTCCCTCTTCGATGCTCCGCTTCACGCTGCGCGGGGTGATGTTGTGGGCCTTGTTGTAGGCCAACTGCTTCTGCCGACGATAATCGGCCACCGCCAGGAACTTCTGGATGCTCTGGGTCCGGTGATCGGCGTACAGGATCACCCGGCCGTTCGGGTGGCGGGCCGCGCGTCCGGCCGTCTGGATGAGGCTCGTGGTGCTGCGCAAGTAGCCCTCCTTGTCGGCGTCCAGGATGGCCACCAGGGAGACCTCCGGGAGGTCGAGGCCCTCACGCAACAGGTTGATGCCGATGAGCACATCGCACTCGCCGCGCCGCAGCGCCCGCAGGATCTCCACCCGCTCGATGGCGTCGATCTCGCTGTGGAGGTAGCGCACGTTCACGCCCAGGTCGCGCAAGTAGTCGGTCAACTCCTCGGCTGTCCGCTTGGTCAGGGTGGTCACCAGCACCCGCTCGCCGCGCTCGATGGTGGCGCGCGCCTCGTGCAGCAAGTCGTCGATCTGCCCCTTCAGGGGCTTGATCTCCACCACCGGGTCCACCAGGCCCGTCGGGCGGACGATTTGCTCCGCCACGTTCGACGGCCCGGCCCAACCCATTTCCGTCGGACCCGGGGTGGCGCTGATGTGCACCGCCTGCCCCATGAGCGAGCGGAACTCCTCGAAATTCAGCGGACGATTGTCCAGCGCGCTGGGCAGGCGGAACCCGTGATCCACCAGCACCGTCTTGCGAGCCATGTCGCCGGCGTACATGCCGCCGACCTGCGGCAACGTGGCGTGCGACTCGTCGATGAGCAGCAGGTAGTCCTCCGGGAAGAAATCCATCAGCGTGCCCGGCCGCGACCCCTTGGGCCGCCCGGAGATGTGCCGCGAGTAGTTCTCGATGCCGGAGCAGAAGCCCAGTTCCTGCAACTGCTCCAGGTCGAACTCGCAGCGCATCTTGATCCGCTGTGCCTCGAGCAACTTGCCCTCCTTCTCGAACTCGGCGATGCGCAGGCCCAGCTCCTCGCGGATGGAGAGGATGGCGGCGTTGATCTTCTCCTGCGGGGTGGCGAACTGCTTGCTGGGGAAGATGTTGACGGCCTGCAGCGACTCGAGGGTGTCGCCCGTCAGCGGGTCGAACCGGGTGAAGCGCTCCAGTTCCTCGCCGAAGAACTCGATGCGCAAGGCGTCTTCAGTGTAGGCCGGGTGCAGCTCCACCACGTCGCCGCGCACGCGGAACTTGCCCCGGGTGAGGTCGAAGTCGTTGCGCGAATACTGGAGGTCCACCAACCGGGCGAGCAGTTGCTCGCGGCTGAGCGACTGCCCGATCCGGAGCGGGATGACCATGCTCTCGTAGTCGCGCCGGTCGCCGATGCCGTAGATGCACGACACCGAGGCGACCACCAGCACATCGCGCCGGGACAGCAGCGAGTTCATGGTGGAGAGGCGCAGGCGCTCGATCTCCTCGTTCACGCTGCTGTCCTTCTCGATGAAGGTGTCGGTGCGTGGGATGTAGGCCTCGGGCTGGTAGAAGTCGAAGTAGCTGACGAAGTACTCGACCGCGTTGTCCGGGAAGAAGCTCTTGAACTCGGCGTAAAGCTGGGCGGCCAGGGTCTTGTTGTGCGACAGGATCAAGGCGGGCCGTCCCATCTGCGCCACCACGTTGGCCATGGTGAAGGTCTTGCCCGACCCGGTCACCCCCAGCAGCACCTGATGCGG
>CAYLTF010000014.1:3772-48610 GCA_964386625.1 uncultured Akkermansia sp.
CCGAAGATAGCGTTGAAATCCCCTCCAAAAGACAGCATATTCGGATTTGAGCTGGAACAAGGTGTCGGCCACGTGCGGGTGAACGTAGACACCAGCCCCGACCAATAAAAGCCCAGGGAACACCGCGTACACCGGAGACAGGAACAGGCAAGGCTCGGGAGGCCAACACCGCTTGACGTGATCACGCCCGTGTCTACGGTCGCCCCATGGTTCTGGAACTGAAACTTCGGAAGGTCGGCAATTCGGTGGGTTTGGTGCTGCCAAAGGAGGCGCTGGCGCACCTCAAGGCCGACGAAGGTGACACACTGGTATTCTCGGAATCCCCCGATGGCGGCTACCGGGTGACGCCCCACAACGACGAGTTTACCCGTCAGATGGCGATGGCCGAGGGAATCGCCCAACGGTACCGCAACGCCCTTCGGGAACTGGCCAAATGAAGGAACCCGTCTGGCTCCGCAGGGATGTCGTGATCGCATTCCACGAGTGCCTGCTGGCCGAGCACGGTGGATTGGCTGGAATCCGGGATGAAGGGTTGCTCGATTCCGCCTTGGGCAAACCCCGGAACGCGTTCACCTACGGAAAGCCTTCCCTGTTCGAACTGGCGGCCGGCTACAGTTTCGGCTGGGTGAAAAACCACCCATTCCTCGACGGCAACAAGCGGATCGGATTCGCGGCGGCCGTCCTGTTTCTGGAACTCAACGGATTCCGATTCACAGCAACCGAAGTCGATGTGGTGCTTCGCACCTTGGCGCTGGCTGCCGGTGAGATGGGCGAGGGAGACTACGGGGCGTGGTTGAAGGCGAATTCCAAACCGGCGTGACCGGGTCAGCGATGTTGGACATTTCAGGAACCGATTCATGCGACAGCTCACGTGAGAACGAATGAATTTCGGGGCTCTCTGAACCGTTTGCTTCCCGACAGGACCTCTTTAAGGTCCAGCCACTTCTCTCCTATGCAGACCGACTCGACCGGAACGGACCTCAATCGCCGCACGTTCTTCAAGGGCGCTTCCATGGCCAGCATGCTGGCGCTGATGGGGGCCGTGCCCATCACCGCCGACGAGGCCGCGAAAGCCGCCGGGGAGAAGACGCTGCCGCCGCCCAAGGCCGATCCGAACTACAAGGAGAAGCCGGTGGGTCCTCCCGTGAAGTTCGGTGTGATCGGCCTGGGACCGCAAGGGCGCGACATCATCACCCACCTCAACAAACTGCCCAACGCGCCGGTGGTGGCCATCTGCGACCACTACAAGTCGACACTCAAGCGGGCTGCCGATGCCGCGCCCAACGCCAAGGCCTACAATACGGCCGAGGAACTGTTGGCCGACGCGAATGTCCAGGCCGTCGTGATCGCCACGCCCACGCACCAGCACAAGGACCTGGCCCTCGCGGCCATGAAGGCGGGCAAGCACGTGTACCTGGAGGCCCCCATCGCGCACACCATCGAAGACGCCCGGGCCATCGCGCAGGCCGCCGCCGCGCTGCCCGCCAAGCAGATCTTCCAGAGCGGGATGCAATCCCGTGAAAACCCTCAGCACCATCACGTGCTGAAGTTCATCCGCACCGGCGCCACCGGAAAACCGGCCATGAGCCGCGGCCAGTGGAACAAGAAGACCAGTTGGCGCAAGGCCTCGCCCAACCCGGACCGTGAGAAGGCGCTCAACTGGCGTCTCTACAAGGAGACCTCGCTCGGGTTGGTCGGAGAGATCGGCATCCACAGCCTCGATACGGCCGGATGGTATCTCGGCAGCACCCCGGTCTCGGTGACCGGCTTCGGCGGCATCACCCAGTGGCAGGACGACCGCGAGGTCGCCGACACGGTCCACGTGGTGGTGGAGTTCGCCAACGGCGTCCGCCACTCCTGGAGCGCCACGCTGGCCAATTCGTTCGAGGGCGAGCACGACATCTACTTCGGGGCCTCGGCGGCGGTGCTCATCCGCGACAATCGGGCCTGGATGTTCAAGGAATCCGACGCCGAGTTGCTCGGCTGGGAGGTCTACGCCCGCAAGGAGGATTTCCTGACCGACTCCGGCATCGCCCTGGTGGCCAACGCGACCAAGATCCTGGCGCAGGGAAAGAAGCCGGCCGAGGCGGCCTCCGAGACCGATTCGCCGGTGCGCTATGCGCTGGAGAAGTTCGTGGAGCACGTCAACGACGGGACCAAGCCCGAGGCCACCGCCGAGGTGGGTTATCGGGCGGTGGTCCTGGCCTCCAAGGCCCAGGAAGCGGTGCTCAAGGGCGGCCGCGTGGAGATCCCCAAAGAGCTGCTCAACGTCTGAACCCGTCGGTGTCGGCGGTGCAACTCTTCCGGCGAGCCGCGTTTCCATCCCGACATGCCCGTCGGTCCGGCAGGACCGTCTGATGCATTGCGCCAGACGGCTCACCCCGTAACGTGTTCGCATGTCCCGCCCCGCCGCCAAGCCCGCTCTCTGGAAACGCCTGCTCCGCTGGTTGGCGGTCTCGGTCGTCCTCTTGGTCGCCGCCGTGCTGGCCCGTTTTGTCTGGGTCACCCGCGATCGCCAACCCGGCTATTCTGTCGAACTGCACCATCCTCATCCCGTGGCACCCGAGGCGGCTGGACCGCTGAAGGTCGGCTTCGGCCGGCGCGATCTCAATCCGGACCTCAAGAATCCGGCCGAACCGGTGTGGATGGCGGGATTCAGCCAAGGCCGCTCGGCCACCAACATCCACGACAACCTCGAGGCGGTCGGCGTGGTGATCGACAATGGCCAGCGACGGATCGCCCTGGTGTCGATCGATGCCATCGGGTTCTTCCATGATGACGTGGTCGCCGTGCGCAAGCGGATCGCGGCCGAGCTGAAGATCGACTACACGGTGGTCTGTTCGACCCACAACCATTCGACGCCCGACCTCCTGGGTCTCTGGGGCCCCGACCCCCTCCATTCCGGGGTCAACCCGCGCTACCGCGAGCAGGTCATCGCCGCCTGCGTCGGAGTCGTCGAGGATGCCGTGAAGGCCCTGCAACCGGCCCGCATGGCGGCGCATGAATTGACAGTGTCGCCGGCGGGCCTCGTGGCAGACACCCGGAAACCGGAAGTATACGACCCCGATGTGCGCGTCCTGCACTTCATCGATGCGGCGCAGGGAAAGACCCTCGGAACGCTGGTGGGCTGGGCCAACCATCCGGAGACTCCCTGGTCCCACAATCGCGACATCACGGCCGATTTTCCCGGCATCATCCGGGAGCACCCTGCACAAACCGGGGCTCGGCGGAACCCATGTGTATGTGAATGGCGCGGTCGGCGGCCTCATGACCACGCATCCCTCGGTGACCGTGCACGACCCGTTCCTCAAGACCGACTTCAAGGAACCCTCGCACGACAAGACCCGGGCGGTCGGCAACCAGATCGCCTCGCGCATCCTCGACCGGATCGCCGCGGCCAAGGATGCCGGCGTCGCGACGATGCCCATCGGCATCGAGGCCCGCACCCTCGACCTGCCCCTGCGCAACAAGGGCTTCATGGCCGCCTCCCTCCTGGGCCTGCTGGAGCGCGGCCACAGCCGCTGGCTGCACTTCCGGACCGAGGTGGGCATCCTGCGGCTCGGCGACGTCTCCATGGCGTGCATCCCCGGCGAAGTGTACCCGGAGATCGTCAATGGCGGCATCGTGCGGGCCCCGGGTGGCGACTATGACATCGATCCGCTCGAGGTGCCCCCGCTGCGCGAACTGATGCCCGGGCGGGTGAAGTTCGTGCTCGGCCTCGCCAACGACGAGATCGGCTACATCCTGCCCAAGTCGGAATGGGACACCGAACCGCCCCACCTCTTCGGGGCCCAGGGCGCTCCCTATGGCGAGGTGAACTCGGTGGGCCCGGACACGGCGTGGATCCTGCACCAGGCGCTGCGCCGACAATGCGAGGCGCTGAAATAGCCCCATCGACCGACCGGAAGATCGCGGTCCGTTGAACCCGGGCTTGTGAGTCCTGGTTCGGATGGGGTTCACTCGCGACCGAGTCCCGCCATGTCCTCCGCACCCGAAGCCGCCTCATTCCGTGACCTGACCTCCCATCAGAAGAAGTCCGGCCTGGCCGCCTGGCTCGGCTGGATGTTCGACGGGTTGGACATGCACATCTACACGCTGGTCGCGACGCCGTTCGTGGCACAGCTCCTGGCCCTGCCCCGCACCGACAAGCAGGTGGGCGAAAAAGGCGCGCTCATCAATGCGGCCTTCCTGGTCGGTTGGGCGCTCGGCGGAGCCTTCTTCGGGCGCGTGGGCGACCTCATGGGCCGGAGCCGTGCCCTGTGCCTGACCATCCTGTGCTACGCGGGCTTCACCGGGCTCTCGGCCGTCTCCACGGAGTGGTGGCACCTGCTGGTGTTCCGCTTCCTCTCGGCGCTGGGCATCGGCGGCGAATGGGCCGTGGGGGCCTCGCTGCTGTCGGAGACCTGGCCCAAGCGCTGGCGCCCATGGATCGCGGCGACCCTCCAGACGGCTGTCAACATGGGCGTGCTGCTGGCCTGCTTCTTCGGCTACCTCTTCGAGAACACCGAGCCACGCTACATCTTCCTGGTGGGCGTCCTCCCGGCCCTCATCGTGTTGTGGATCCGGCGGGCTGTGCCGGAGACGGACGAATGGCATGCGGCGCGGACCGGTTCGGAGAAACCTCCGGGCCTGGCCGACCTCTTCCGAGGACCGGTGGCCCGCACCACCTGGATCGTCCTGGTGATCTGCGGAGTCTCGCTGACGGCACACTGGACCTTCATGTTCTGGCAGCAGAAGTACATCCGCGACCTGCCCGAGGTGCGGGACCTGTCTTCGGCAGGCCAGAACCGGGCGGCCGTGATCGCCCTCATGGTCCTGATGGCCGGATCCATCCTGGGCAACTATGCGGCGGCCGCCGTGGCGCGGGCCGTGGGCTATCGCAAGGCGGTGGTCTCGTTCTGCCTGGTATACGGTGCGGCCATGGGGGTGACCTTCCTGGAAGCCCGGACCCACACCGTGGTGCTCGCCGGCTTCTTCGTCATCGGGTTGTGCCAGGGCGTCTTCGGACTCTTCACCATGTGCCTGCCGCCACTCTTCCCGACCCTGCTCCGCACGACCGGCGCGGGCTTCTGCTACAACATCGGCCGGCTCATCGCTGCGGGTGGCACGGTCTTCTTCGGCCTGTTCACGAAGGTCGGCGACGTCCGCCAGGCCCTGCTCTACGCAGCCATCCTCTTCCTCCCGGCCGCCGGCATCGCCTGCTGGCTGCCCGAGCCGAAGGATTGAGGAAAGCTCCTCGCCCGTCCTTTCATGACTCCCAAATGCTCTAGGAGTCTCCCGACGCCCCATCCGAGGGAATCGAAGTCTCGATGCCTCTTGCTGACGCTGCCCGCCTCGGTGTTGCTGGCGCACGAGCCATCCATGATGCCCTCGACGATCATCACCGGACGGGCGGATGGGCTGCTTGAGACAGCCCGGGCCTCGAGCGAGGGGGTCATCGGACGCGAAGCCATCGAACACCGACCTCTTCTCCGGCCCGGGGAGTTGATGGAAACTGTCCCGGGTCTGGTCGCCACCCAACACAGTGGCAACGGAAAGGCCAACCAATACTACCTCCGCGGGTTCAACCTCGATCATGGCACCGATTTCGCCACCTTCGTGGACGGCGTCCCGATCAACCTTCCCACCCACGCACACGGACAGGGCTACACCGACCTTAATTTTCTGATCCCGGAGTTGGTGGATCAAATCCACTACCGCAAAGGCCCCTACTATGCCGATGTGGGCGATTTCGGCTCCGTTGGCTCCGCCCATGTGCGGACCGCGAAGGCGCTAAATTCAAGTCTTCTGCAGACCGAGGGCGGCCAGTATGGATATGCGCGAGGTCTCTATGCCTCGGCTCCCCGCGTCGGCGAGGGCACCCTGCTCCACGCCTTAGAGTATCGGCACGAGGATGGTCCCTGGCAGACGCCCGCCGACTTCAACAAGGTCAACGCCCTGATCCGCTACAGCCGGGAGCAGGACGGCACCGGTTGGGATCTGACCTCCATGGGCTATGTCGGCCGATGGAATTCCACCGACCAGGTCCCACTCCGAGCGGTCGAATCGGGACTGCTCGACCGGTTCGGTTCCGTGGACCCCAGCGACGGTGGCCAATCCAAACGCTTCAGCCTCTCCGGGCAGTGGTACCGGGACTCCGGAGAGGCTCACAGCCAGATCGGTCTCTACGGCGTCTATTACGACCTCGGCCTGTTCTCCAATTTCACCTATTTCCTCGAAGACCCCGTCCGGGGAGATCAGTTCCAGCAGGCGGATCGTCGCGGCTATGGCGGCCTTGCGGCCCACCACACCTGGGAGCGGTCGCTGTTCCGAAGTCCCAGCGACACCACCCTGGGGCTTCAGGTCCGTGGTGACGCCACCGGTGTCGCCCTGAACCATACCGAGCGGCGGGTCTTCCTCGAGAAAGTCCGGTCCGATGAGGTCGGTCAGGTGAGTCTCGCGCCGTATCTTCAGAATCAGGTACGATGGAACGACCGGATCCGGTCCGAGTCGGGCATTCGGCTCGACCATCATCGCTTCCAGGTTCATACCGCCGGTGCAACGGACGACCGGTCAGCCCAAGCCACCGTTGTCAGTCCCAAGGCGAGCCTTGTCGTCGGCCCCTGGGAACGGACGGAATGGAACCTCGGAGCCGGCATGGGGTTCCACAGCAATGACGCGCGCGGCGTCACCGCCCCGAGCGACCCGGCGACACCACTGGTACAGACCCATGGCGCCGAGACAGGGCTGCGAACGCTTGCGATCGACCGTCTCCAAAGCACGCTCACCTTGTGGTGGCTGGAGAGTCGACAAGAACTGGTTTTCGTCGGTGATGCCGGCGACACCGATGCGACACGACCAAGCCGCCGCCACGGGATCGAATGGTCCAACGACTATGCGGCGACGGATTGGCTGAAAATCGACCTGACCTACGCCTGGTCCCACGCCCGATACACTGACGAATCACCGGACGGCGACTTCATCCCCGGGGCTATCGAATCAGTGGTGAGCACCGGCTTGGCCCTGCATGACGCGCCGGGCCTCGGAGGATTCTTCGCCGGGATCCGCGGTCGCTATTTCGGTCCCAGACCACTGACGGAGGACTCGCAGCAATGGTCGCAAGGCACCGCGATCCTGAACCTCCAGGTCGGATACGCATTCAACCCGCGATGGAAACTGGCGGCCGACGTTTTCAATGCGTTGGATACCCGCGCCGACGACATCACGTACTTCTACACGTCCCGACTGCCCGGAGAGCCCGCCATGGGCGTCGCCGATCACCACTTCCATCCGGTGGAGCCCATCCAAGCCCGCATCGCCCTGACGGCGCGCTTCTGAACCTCGCGGCTCAGAGCTGCGAGTCCGGGTGCTTGCGGTCCATCTGCCTGGGGCGGCGGTCCACGGTGTCGGCCGGGATCCTGTCGGCGAACTGGCCGGTGTCGCCCAATTCGGCCTGCAACCGCAGGATGCGGGCCTTGAGGTCGGCCATCACGCCCGCCGACGCCGGGTCGCCCGCGAGGTTCTTCATCTCGTCGGGATCACGGACGAGGTCGAAGAGTTCCCATTGGTCGATCTTCCAGTAGTGGATGAGCTTGTGGGTGGCCGTGCGGACGCCGTAGTGGGCGCGGGTGTTGTGGTGACCCGGGTCGTGGTAGTAGCGGTAGTACACCTCCTGGCGCCAACCGGCCGGCGACTGGCCCTCGAAGAGCGGGCGCAGACTTCGACCGTGCATGTCGGCGGGGACCGGAGCCCCGGCGAGGTCCAGGAACGTCGGCGCGAAATCGCAGTTCACCGCCAGGGCCTCGCTGACCGTCCCCGGCCGGATGTGGCCCGGCCACCGCATCAGGAAGGGCATGCGGAACGACGGCTCGTACATGAAGCGCTTGTCGTACATCCCGTGGTCGCCGAGGAAGAACCCCTGGTCGCTGGTGTAGATCACCACCGTGTTTTCCTTGAGCCCGTTGGAGTCCAACCAATCCAGCAACCGGCCCACGCTGTCGTCCACGCTCTGGACACAGCCGAGGTAGTCCTGCAGGTAGCGGTTGTATTTCCAGCGGTCGAGGTCGGCCCCGCGCAGGGTGCGTTCCTGACCGTTCTCGCGGACCGTCACCTCGGTCGGCACCTGCCCCAACCAACGCTGGCGCTCGGGCCCGGCCAAGCCCTCGGGCGGAACCATCTTGAGGTCATGCCGCGTGAGGTTCTTGAAGACCGACTGGTGGTTCTGTTTGAGGGCGTCGGCCCGGCCCTCGTAGGTGTCGCGGAAGGTCGCCGGTTCGGGAAACTCGCGGCCGGCGAACTCGCGTCGGTACTTCTCGGAGGGCGTCCACTCACGGTGCGGCGCCTTGTGGTGGCACATGAGGAAGAACGGCTTGTCCTTCGGCCGGTTCTTGAGCAGGTCGAGGGTCAACTCGGTGATGATGTCGGTGACGTAGCCCTTGTAGATGCGATGGCCGGTCCGATCGTACAGGATCGGATCGTTGTAGCGCCCCTGCCCCGGAAGGATGTTCCAGTCGTCGAAGCCTTGAGGATCGGAGCCCAGGTGCCACTTGCCGAGCATGGCCGTGTAGTAGCCCGCCTGTTGCAGACGGTGGGCCACCGTGGTCTTGGCAGGATCCAGGTCGTTGAACACGGGCACGCCATTGCGATGGCTGTATTGGCCCGTGAGCAGGGTCGCCCGGCTCGGCGTGCAAATCGAGTTGCCGGCGAAGCATCGGTCCAGGCGCAACCCCTGGGCGGCCAGGCGGTCGAGATTGGGGGTCCGATTGATCCGGCTGCCATACGCGCTGATCGCGTGGGCCGCGTGATCATCGGTCATGATGAACAGGATGTTGGGACGTTCCGCGGCCTCAAGAGGCACGCCCCGGAAAAAGACGGAAACCAAGACCGGAAGCCAAGCGAGCAGGCGCGCGTTCCGGATCACGGCGGGGAATCTCATGGCCACAGATTGCCATGCATGGATCGGCCGAGGGAAGCCTCCCGCAACGGGTGCCCGCCCCTTCGGTCGAAGCCTGTCCCCTGGGGAGATCACTGATTCAGGGCGGCCGCGTGGATCCCGAGCCCCGACGGCCGCTCAAGCCGCCGCAGGCAATCCGAGCCTCTGGGCCACCTCGCCCGCCAACACCTCGTAGGCGGCCGCCCCGGCGCTGTAGGGGTCGTAGGCCATGATGGGCTTGCCATGGCTGGGCGCCTCGGCGAGCCGGGTGCTGCGGGGGATCACCGTCTCGAACACCTTGTCGCCGAAATGCTGCCGCACCTCGGCCACCACGCTCTGCCCCAGGCGCGTCCGGGCGTCGAGCAAGGTCATCACCACCCCGAGGATCTCGAGCCCCGGGTTGATGCCGTTTTCGCGGACCTGATTGATCACGCGGGTCAACATGGCGATGCCTTCCAGAGCGTAGTATTCGCACTGGAGCGGCACGATCAATCGGTCGGCCGCGGCGAAGCAATTGAGCGTCATGATGCCCAGCGACGGGGCGCTATCGAGCACGATGACCTGGAATCGACCGGATTCCTTGAGCGGTTGCAGGATCTTCCGGAGACGCAGCACGGCCTCGTCGGCACGGGCCAATTCGACTTCGATGCCGCAGAGGTCCAGTTCGCTGCCGATCACCGACAGATTCGGATAGGCCGTCGGGCGGATGCGCTCCTCGAGGCTGCCCAGGCCCAGCAGCGGGCGATACACGCTGCCACCCTCCGTTTTTTCGAGGCCGAGCCCGCTGGTGGCATTGGCCTGCGAGTCCAGATCGATCAGCAGCACCGAGTATCCCCGCATGGCGAGGCCTGCGGCGAGATTGATGCTGGTGGTTGTCTTACCCACCCCGCCCTTCTGGTTGGCGACGGCGATGACCTGTGCAGACATGCGAGGCACAGTGTCGCGCCGGAGAGCCGCTCCGCGCAACGTGGAAGAATGCACAGAGCCATGCGGAACCGATCTCCCGACCTCGGCCCGACCGATTCGGACTCCATGGCTGCCTCAGTGACCCGCACGGCGGAATCCAGGATTGATCGCGGAGATCCCGCGCTGGGTCGGAGTCTGCGGGCGCACCCCGCGCAGCGGCAGATTCCAGGTTTCGCAGGCGGCAGTGCTGCCCTGGGCCGCGGTCGCACGCCGACGGAATCGGATCTGCGTCACGGGCACCACCCATTCGCGCCCCTCACGCTCCACCAGGCGGTGTTCCCCTTCGACCCGGCACACCACCCGGACCTGGAACCCCTCGCTCAAGCCCTCGGGCAACCGACCGCCATCCAGGGTCAATTCCACCACTTCGCCGCGCTCAGCCTCGAATCGATCATTCATCTTCATGCACGACAGTCTGAATCCCCTCTTCAGACAAAGGGTGTCTGACGGTGTTTTTGCGTCACAGAATCTTCACGCGATTTGCGGCCTCATTTTCGGCCTCTCGACGGATTCGACTTGAACCGGAAGCGAGCCCGCCGCATGAAGCACATCCGTGCTGGATAGCGCCACGGATCCGACCGGCGCGAAGGCCAAGGGCCTCGCGAAAACTCCCCGCAAATCCCGGGGCAACGCCGCATCGACCGGAATCGAATCCGGGAAACCCCGGATCAAGAACTACGTTCTCGATACCAACGTGCTGCTGCACGACCCGAACGCGCTGCTGAACTTCCAGGACAACCATGTCCTCATCCCGATCGAGGTCCTGGAGGAGGTCGACAAGTTCAAGCGCGAGACCAGCGAGCGGGGGCAGAATGCCCGGACCGTCTCGCGCCGCCTGGATGCCCTGCGCCGCGAAGGCAACCTGAACAAGGGGGTCACCCTCGCCAATGGCGGACGACTGCAGATCGTCTTCCTTTCACCGCCCAAGGAGGGGCCTGCCCGTGATGTCATGGCCAGCGGCACCATGGACAACCGCATCCTCGCCCAGGCCTTGTCGATCCAGACCCACCAGCGGTCGCGGCCCACGATCCTGGTCACGAAGGACATCAACCTGCGCCTCAAGGCCGATGTGTATGGCCTGGATGCCGAGGACTACGAGACCGACCAGGTCAATCTCAAGGATCTCTACACCGGGATGTTCGAGCTGACGATGCCCGCCGCCGCGAGCGCCGAGCTCAAGTTCAACGGCGAGGTGGCGCTGCCACCGGGGCGGGTCCGCTTCCCGAACGAATACTGCACGCTCGTCGAAGAGGGGAACCCCAAGCGAACGGTCCTCTGCAAGGTCGACGCGACCGGGACCAAGCTCATCCCGCTGCAGGACTGCCAGAACGTCTGGGGAATCCGACCCAAGAACCGGGAGCAGCACTTCGCGTTGGACGCGCTGCTCGACGAGCGCGTCAAGCTCGTCACGCTGATGGGCAAGGCGGGCACCGGCAAGACGCTCCTGGCCCTGGCCGCGGGCCTCAAGCGGACGGTCAACGACCGCGAGTTCCGTCGCCTGGTGGTCGCTCGGCCAACCATAGCCATGGGCAAGGAACTGGGGTTCCTGCCGGGTTCGCTCGACGAGAAACTCTCGCCCTGGATGCAACCCATCCACGACGCCCTCGAGATGCTGGGTGACCTGAACATGGGACACGAGCATCGCCGGACGGCCGACATGCTGCGCAGCGGCACCATCGTGGTGGAGGCCCTCAGCTACATCCGGGGCCGCAGCATCGCCCACCAGTTCATGATCGTGGACGAGTCCCAGAACCTGACTCCGCTGGAGGCAAAGACCATCCTCACTCGGGTCGGGCACGGGACGAAGATCGTCTTCACGGGAGACCCGTATCAGATCGACAATCCCTACGTGGATGTCGCCTCCAACGGCTTCAACTACATCATCAGCCGATTCAAGGACCAGAGCCTCGCCGCCCACGTGGAGTTGCAACGCGGCGAGCGCAGCGAACTGGCTGAACTGGCCGCGAACATCCTGTGAGGCGACACCGACGGTCCAGCCTTGGGCACGGCGTCAGAGACGGAACGCACTGATCCCGATCAGGGCTCCGGCCACCCCCAGCCCCAGGCCGATGTACCAGAAGAGCTTCCACCGCGACAGGATGGCCACCGAGCAGATCACCACCGCGATCTGCAGCGAGAGGGCCGCATGGTCGCAGCGGTCGTTGATCTTCCCATTGGCCTCGGCAGCCGCCTCGAACTGCTCGGCCTCCTTCTTGATGTCCCCTTTCTCGGAATCGTACCGCTTGGCCGTCGCGGCTGCCTTTTCCATGGAGGCCTGAAGAGCCTTCTTCCGGGCGACCGCATCGGGATCCGGACTCCCGGACTCGGGGACCGATGGCTTCAGATGCGAGAGGATCTCCAATTCAGTCTCGTAGATGTTCTGCTTGATGCTCTTGGACTGATAGTAGCCCCAGCGATTGGCCGCCTCGCTGGTCTTGATGATGGCATCGGTCTTGGCGTTGTCGCCCTTGTTCTCGATGACAGCCAACACCACCGCCAACAGAGCGATGGTGATGGCGACTTGCTTGCTGAATGGATCGTTCGCGTCGGGGATTTCAGGAGCTTCTGCCATGGGGTGCGGCGTGTTGAACAGGAGGGGAGTCTTCCGGTGTGACCGGTCAGGAACGGATGTCTGACAGAATCCGGGGCGTCAAGTCGCAGACTCGGAAAACAGCAGGATGGCGGTCCACGGGTCTGGAACCCGGAAACGCAGTGCTCGATGGGAAGACCTCGAGTGCAAGGGATTCCGGCACGAAAAAGCCCGCGATCATGGATCGCGGGCTCCGTGTGAAAACGAAATCTGGGTTCAGTGCCTGAACCCGGACGGATCAGTAGCGATCGCCACCGCCGCGGTCTCCGCGCCAACCGCCGCGCTCGCCGCCGCCGCCGCGATCGCCGCGCCAGCCGCCACCGCCGCCGCCGCCGCCACCACCACGGTAGCCGCCGCCGCCACCACCGCCGCCACCACCACGGTAGCCGCCACCACCACCACCGCCACGGAAGCCGCCGCCACCACCGGGAGGACGCTCTTCACGAGGACGGGCGATGTTCACGGTCAACGCACGGCCGCCCAAATCCTTGCCGTGGAACATTTCCACAGCGCGATTGGCTTCGTCCGGGGTCGAGAACTCGACGAACGCGAAACCGCGGGACTTTCCGGTCACGCGATCGAGCATCAGGTTGACATTGGTGACCACACCGGCCGCCGAAAAGTGATCCTGGAGGTCACGTTCCTGCGTCTGGTAGGACAGGTTTCCCACAAACAAACGGGAATTGTTATCCATACGACTTTTGGCCGCTCTTCAACCGAGTGAGGGAAACTGCACCAGCAGACTTCAATTGCGGGGACTTGACTACAGCGACCTCCACAAACCGTCAACGTGACGCCGACACTACATGTTCCAAACGGACGTGGAGATCTATAGCGATCCGTTGAAGGAGGTCAAATGCTTATTAGTAGCGTCTTGAGCCTGAAGAGACACCCCAAGGGATGCCGCCCCTCGTTTCGATTGCATCAAAACCACCATTCCCGGCGCAAATCCGCTGGTACGCCAGGCCCACAGGCAACGATGTCAGACGAATTCTTACTGATTTATCAATACATGCCCCAGTGAGAAGTCATCGACAAACCGCTTTGGGGTCCTCCGGTCTGCGCTTCCCTGCCGTGTCTTTTGAGAACAAGCTGCCCGTAGTTCACACTCCGCCCCCATGATCCCTTTGCATCCGCTTCGCGCCGGCATCATCGGCACCGGTTTCATCGGCCCCGTCCACATCGAGGCGCTCAAGCGCCTCGGGGTCCAGGTCACCGCGATCTGCGGATCCACGGCCTCCGCCAGCGAATGCGCGGCCCGATGGGGGATCCCGGAGGTGTATGGCGACTACGATGTCGATGCGCTGGTGCGGTCGCCGAATGTGGACGTCGTCCACATCACCTCGCCCAACAAGGCCCATGTGGCGCAATCATTGAAGGCATTGCGCGCCGGCAAGCACGTGGTCTGCGAAAAACCGCTGGGCATGAATTCCCGGGAAACGGCCCGGGTGGTGGCAGCGGTCAGGAAACCCGGGGCCCCGGTCTTCGCGGTCAATTACATGTGCCGATTCTTTCCGGCGATCCTCCAGATGCGGGCGATGGTGGCCCGCGGAGACCTGGGCAAGGTCATGCACATCCATGGGCATTTCTTCCAGGACTGGTTGCTCCACGACACCGACTTCAACTGGCGGTTGCTGGCCTCCGAGGGAGGCAAGCTCAGAGCCGTGGGAGACATCGGCACCCATTGGATCGACGCCGTGTCCTTCATCCTCGGATGCCGCGCCCAACGGGTCTTCGCGCACCTCGAGACCGTCCACAAGACCCGGTACCGGCCCAAGGGGGCGCTGAAGACCTTCGCCCAGGCGGACCCGGAGTCACGGATCCCCTACCGCGTGGACACCGAGGATTTCGGCAGCGTGCTGCTGCGCTTCGGCAAATCCGATCACGGCTTCGCCGAGAATGTGCACGCCAATGCGGCGATCTCTCAGGTGGCCGCAGGGTGGAAATGCAGCTTGTCCCTGGAGATCTATGGGACCCGGGGCAGCGCTCGCTGGGATTTCCAGCAACCCAACGAGATCGTGGTCGGCCGCCGCGACGGGCCCAACGAGATCCTCCAGCGGGGGACGCCCGGGTTCCTCGAGGACGTGGCGGGATTCACCGATACTCCCGGTGGCCATCCCGAGGGGTTCCCGGACAGCCACAAGATGCAGTATCGCGCCGTGTACGAACACATCGCCAGCGGACGCAAGACTCCGGTGCTGTTCGCCACGGCCGACGATGGTCACCACGAGGTTCGCCTGTGCGAGGCGGTGCTGCGCTCGAGTCGCTCAGGACGCTGGGTCAGCCTCTGATCCGGCGGGCCCTGTGGCGCCCTCCGAAGTCGGCACGACCTTCTTCCAGATCGGCACCACCCGTTTCATCTCGTCGATCACCCACTGGCAGGCCTCGAAGGCCTCGGCACGGTGGGCGGAGACGACTTCGATCCACAGCGACGCCTCGCCCACGGCCACTCGACCGATGCGGTGGACCAGTCGGACCGATTCGATCGTGCCCCGGGCCTCCAGTTGGTCGAACAATCGATGGAACTGGTGCGTGGCCATGGGCACGAAACAACTGTAGTCCAGAGCCGCGATCGGTTCATCCCCCTCACGCCCACGGACCACACCCGAGAAGGACACGGCCGCTCCCATGCCCGAGGAAATGGTCCTGGCCCCGATCAGGCTCGCTTCGTCGATGGGCTCGGTGGTGATGGAAAGGTCGCGTTTCATCCGCCTTGGACCGGTGGGAACAATGAGACTCGATCGCCGGGTCTGAGAACATATCCGCCGTCCTGATAGTCGACCCCCACCGCGATCAGGGTGGAGCGCCGCAGGCCCGCCAAGGCCGGACGTTCCCGGTACAGGGTGCACAGCAAGGTCTCCACCGTGGCCCCCTCGGGCACCTCGACGGTGGTCTCCGCGCTCCCGGCCATCTCGGCGAAGTACGACCAGAACGTGATCGGGATCGTCATCGCGAGCCCTTTCTCAACGGTCGGCCCACCGCCTCGGTCATCCCGGACCGGAGCACCCCGACAAACGGGAGGTTGCGGTAGCGCTCCGCGAAATCGAGACCGTATCCCACCACGAACAAGTTCGGGATCCGGAAGCCCACATAGTCGGCCTCGAACACCCCGACGCGCCTCTCCCTCTTGTCGAGCAGGACGCAGGTGCGGATGGAGGCCGGCCCGAGCGCCGCGACCTTCGCGGTCACCGCCCGCAGCGTCTTGCCCGTGTCGAGGATGTCGTCGACCACCAGCACGTGGGCTCCCCGGGCCTCCAACCGGAGTTCCTTGGTGAAGACCAGATCGCCGGATTCGGTCCCTGCTCCGTAGCTGGACACCCCCAGGAAATCGACCCGGAGCGGGAACGGCAGGCGACGCAGCAAGTCCGCCAGGAAAAGCACCGTGCCGCTGAGGAGCGAAACGACGAGGACCTCCTTGCCGGCATAGTCCTTGGAAATCGCCCGGCCCATCGCCGCGATGCGCTTTTGGAGATCGGTCTCCGAGACCAGCACCCCGGCCAAATCGGCCCGGTGGGGGCGGGGAATCGGCCGTTGGACCGTTCGGACGAGGCGAGGTCTCGAGAGGGGCATCGTTGTTTCCGGGAAACGGGTGGGTGGGGATCCGGAGGGCGGAAACGGTCCCGACCTCGGAGGATGGCGGACCTCAGATGTGCCGCGAGTCGTCGGCATCCTTGGCCTGGTACCCGGAATCCTGACGCTTCAGGTTCACTTCGTTCTTTTTGACATACGCCGCGAAGACATCGTCGGCGCTCATGCCCAAGACCTGGGCCATGCTGATGAGGAAATGCAGGCAGTCGACCACCTCGACGCGGGCATTCTGCTCGTCGAACTTCTGGTACTTGGCCCACCACTTCCACGGCACGCTGTCGGTCAACTCGGCCAACTCCTGCGACATGGCCCGGCAGTAGTTCAGGATCCACTGGGTCTTCTCGGCCTCGGTCATGGCGTCGGTGTGGACTCCGATGCGGGCATTGAGGGCCCGTTGCATCCGGAAGAGTTCACGCAACTGGTCAGGTGTCTCCATGGCTGCGAAGAATCGGGATGAGGGCGACTCCGCGGAAGCGCAAAAGAAGCCCGACGCAATCGGAGGGCGACAACGACGACAGGCTCCGGTTCCATTTCGACGCCCGGGCATGATCCCCAACGCCCTCCATCTTGCATCACCGAGTGACGAAACCGAGATCCTCCTCGGCCGGCACGAGATCGAGCCACAGCACGCCCGCCAGGTGACGCGCCTGGCGCTGAGACTCTTCGACGACCTCGGTCCCGTCCATGGTTGTGGTGCCGGCGAGCGGAGGCTGCTCGAGTGCGCGGCTTTGCTGCATGACATCGGTTGGTCGGTTTCCGGGCGCGACGGGCGTGGGCACCACAAGGCCTCGGCTCGACTCATCCGGGAATTCCCGTGGACCACGCTGACGCCGGTGGAGGTCCGCAGCGTCGCCGCCGTCGCCCGATACCATCGGAAGGCCCTGCCGGATCCCGAGCATGAGGACCTGAAGGGGATTCCCCCGGCCAATCGGGCCCGCATCGACTGGATGGCCGCCTGCCTGCGGACCGCCGACGGATTGGACCGTCGCCACCTTCAGGCCGTGGGCGACCTGTCGGTGCGCTTCGGGGAACGGCGCATTGAACTCCGGGTGTCCGCGGTCGGGCGCATCGATGAAGAGTTGGCCGCCGCCGACAAGAAATCCGACCTCCTGCGCCGTCTGCTGGACCGACCGATCGACTTCGTTCAAGAAACACCCCCGCCCGGTCGCCCGGGCCCCGGCCGATGAGGCCTGCCGCCGAACTCGATCTTCCTCAGGCGAACCCCATGCAAGGATCCTCCCACGAGCATCACGAGTCTCCGCCGATGCGACTGTGCGCGCATTGCCAGGGGCCGTTGCCGAGGGCCGAATCGAACGGACCGGAGGCGCCACGGTTCTGCTGCTACGGGTGCCGCCTGCTTGGAGAACGCCCCGCGGACCCCGAGGCGACCGATCCTGGCGCCGGCAAGGGGGTGTTCCGCATCGTCCTCGGAGCGGTGATCGCCAGCCAGGCGATGCTGATCGGATTCGCGCTGAACCTCTCGCAGCCCGAGGGGACGATGCGCCATGCGCTGCATGCAATCCTCGTCGTCCTGACAGTGATCGTCCTGGGTTTGCTCGGCCTGCCGTTGCTTCGGGCGACCTGGGACTGCGCCTGCCGCCGCGCCTTCGGCCTCGAATTGCTGTTCGTCTCCGGCGTCCTCGGCGCTTTCGGAGCCTCGCTGCTCTCCAGCTTCCGAGGGACCGGGCCGGTGTACTACGAGGTCGTGGCCGTGCTGCTCACGGTCTACAGCGCCGGGAAGGCCCTGACCGCACGAGCCCGGGAACAAGCCCTCGCGGAGACCCGTCGCCTCGGCGACACCTTCGCCACGGCGCGCCGGGTCGGGCCACCCGATGTCCGGGTGCCCATCCGCGACATCGCCGAGGGTGACCTGATACGCGTGCTGCCCGGCGAGCCCATCCCCGTCGATGGCGTGGTGATGCAAGGAACGGGGTTCGTGCGGGAGACACCACTGACCGGCGAACCCGAGCCGGTCGTGCGACGGGAAGGAGACCCCGTGATGGCGGGCGGCTTCAGCGAGGACGCCGAATTCGTGATCCGAAGCCGGACCGCCGGCCTCGCCCGAGGCCTCGATCAACTCATTCGGAAGGTCGAGGAATCGCGCTCCACCCTCGGCTCCAGCGAGGCCCAGGGCCAGGCGGACCGGTTGGCCCGGGCATTCCTGCCGACGGTCCTCGTGACGGCGCTCGCCGCATTCGGCTGGGCGGGTTTTCGCGGGGACTGGGAAGCGGGTCTTTTCAATGGATTGTCCGTCCTGCTGGTCGCCTGTCCCTGCGCCCTGGGCCTGGCCACTCCGCTCGGACTCTGGCAGGGCATGGCCACCTTGGCCGCCCGTGGATTCGTGATCCGGGATGCGCGGGCCCTGGAGCGACTGGCCTCGGTGACGCTCGCGGCCTTCGACAAGACGGGGACGCTGACAGAGCCGAGGCTGAGCCTGGTGGATGTGGTGAGCGTCGGGGACAAGTCGGACCGGAACCGGTGGCTCTCGGTCCTCACCGAGATCCAATCCCGAAGCCACCACCCCGTGGCCCGGGCCTTCCACGGCCGCGAGATCGACGCGAGCCTGGGGATCCGAGTGGAGCGGTTCCAGGTGGTTCCGGCCTGCGGCGTGCAGGCATGGGTGAGTGTCGGAGCTGAGCCGGCCCTGTGCGTGCGGGTGGGCCAGCGAGACTGGGCATGGGAGACCCGAGTCGATGAAGGGCTCGAATCACGACTTCAGGGACAGGGGAGCCGCGTCTGGGTCTCCGCCTCCGGGCACCCCGTGGCCGTGGCGCTGGTCCGCGAACGGCTGCGGTCCTCCACCGCATCCACCCTGGAGGACCTCGCGAGGATCGGCGTCGCTTCCCGAGTGTTGTCCGGCGATGGCACCGCACGGACCCGGGATCTGCTGGGAGGCCTGACAGGATTGGACGCCTCCGGCGGCGCCCCGCATTCGCCCACCGTGAACGGAGGGCTGAGCCCAACCGACAAGGCCGCGCGGATCGAACGCTGGCGGGAAGAAGGTCATCGAGTGTTGTTCATCGGGGACGGGGTGAACGATGCACCGGCTCTCGCGGCGGCCGATGTCGGGGTCGGACTGCTGGAAGGGGCTCCCTTGGCCGCAGCCACGGCGGAGGTCGTGCTATGCGGTGGCGATCTGCGGGAGATTCCCGAAGCCATCGCTCTGGCTCGCAGCGTCCGGGATTCGATCCGGAGAAACCTCCGGTTCGCCGTCTTCTACAATGCATTGGGCATGCTCCTGGCAGCCACCGGCCACCTGCATCCGGTGGTGGCGGCCTTGCTGATGACCGGCAGCAGCGCCGTCGTCGGTTGGCGGGCGTGGCGTGGCGGATCGTGTCACCCGGCGGAGAGCGGCGGATCCGGTGTCCAGACTCCCAGGCTGCGGGGCATGCTGCGCCTGGGTTTCCTCTTGCAACCACCGCTGCTGATCGGACTGGGAAACCTCTCCTGGGTGCAAGGCACGCTGGTCGCGGCGATGGGACTGCTGGGGGCCTGGTTCTCCGGCAAGGCTGCCAGCGCTGCCGGCGCCTCCGCCCCGCCCCCGCGCACCCCGGAATGGACGCCCATGGTCTGGGGCATGCTCGGCCCTGCCAATCTCGCCATGCTCGTGGGTTGGTGGGCCGACGCGGGATTCGGCGCGGTGGTGCGCGAGGGGGTCTGCCTCTGCTGCTCTGGCCACCGCTTCTTCAGTCTGTCGGGGGGCATCCCCTGGATGACTGTGGCCATGGTGGCGTCGGGGCTGCCGTTCATGATGGGAGCGATCGTCGCGTGGCCCAGGAATCTGCACCGCATCGCGGTGGCGGCGACCCTGTCCGTCTCGATGGCGGCCGGCATGAACCAAGGCGCCTCGTGGATGCTGCGGTGGGCGGGCCCGGGCCATCCCTGGCAATTCCTGATCGCCTACGCCGGCATGACGCTCGGGATGATGGTGGGCATGGTCTTCGCCTGCGGCCTGGCCGAGGCCCTCCGCCACCGATTCGCCGCCGCCTCAAAGGTCTGATCGGGCGCAGGCCGAGCGGGGATCGCCCCGCTCGCCGGGTTCAGGATCCCGCCGCAACCGGAGCCGGGGGCTCGGCCAGCGACTCGGCGGGGTAGGTCCAGATCTCGGCCAGGGTGGGATGGTAGTGCGGCACGGCCGCCCATTGGGCCGCGGTCATCCGGGCCGCCATCGCGACGGCGGGTTCATGGATCAATTCCCCCGCCTGCGGCCCCACACAGGCGGCCCCCAGGACCTCCCCGGTCTGCGGATCGGCCAGCGCCTTCACGAAACCCTCCTGGACTCCGAGGATCATGGACTTGCCGTGGTCGTTGAACGGGTAGCTCTCCGTCCGGTAGGCGATGCCCCGTCGCCGGGCCCCCTGCTCCGACAACCCGACCTGCGCCACCTGGGGCGAGGTGAAAACCACCGACAGGAGCAGTCGATCATCCATCGCCTTGAGCCGTGAGGGATTGAGGAGGTTGTGGGCCGCCACCTCACCCTGTTGCACCGCCAGGTGGACGACTTCGTGGGGGCCGCAGCAATCGCCCGCCGCGGAGATCCCGGGCGCGGTGGTACGCTGATGGGCATCGGCGACGATGCGACCCCGATCCAGCGCCACGCCCACCGTCTCCAACCCGAGGTCGGCCGTGTTGGGAACCCGTCCCAACCCATGGAACACCTCCTCCGCTTCCCAGGATCGCAGCTCCTCGCCCTGCCGGAACCAGACCCGCTTCCTCGGACCCACCCGTTCGACCCGCTCCAGCCGGGTCCCGGTGAACACCTCGATGCCTTCCCGACGGAAAGCCTTCTCGAGTTCGCCGGCGACATCGGCATCGAAGGCGGACAGCAGCTGCGGTCCCCGCTGGATCACCGCGACGCGACATCCCATGCGGGCGTAGAACTGGGCGAACTCCAGGGCCACGGCCCCGCCACCCAGCACGATCAACGACTCGGGGATGCGGGCCTCGGCCAAGGCGCTGTCGCTGGTCATGAATCCGACCTCGGCGAGTCCCGGAATGGACACCGGGGCGACCCGAGAACCGGTGGCTACCACCGCCCTGGCGCAGGTCACCGACCGACCATCGGCCAACCGCAGGCGACCCGGCCCCTCGAAACGCGCCGTCGAGCGGATCAGGCCGAACCGGCCATCCATCAACTGGCCGCGCCGGTAGCTGGCAAACTCCGCGATGAGCGCGTCCTTCCGGGCGAAGACCTGTCTCGGATCGACCCGGATCCCATCGGCGGTGATGCCCCAAGGCTTGCCCTCCGAGAGGCCATGGCGCAGTTCCGCCGCGTGCAGCAGGGCCTTGGTCGGCATGCATCCCCGAAGGATGCACAGCCCGCCCAGTTCCTGGGCCCCGTCGATCACCAGGGTCGTGGCGCCCTGAGCCACCGCGGTCCTGGCTGCGGCATATCCCGCACTGCCACCCCCGAGCACCACCATGTCGGCCGACAATTCCTCCATGCCCGGGAGTCTGAGCGAGGTCGTGGAGCCTGACAAACCCATCCCGGGGCGAGTCCGCGGACCGGGACCAAAAAACCTTCAAGGCCGTCGTGGATCGCACCGATACACCTTTGACGGCCCCACCACGGCCCCGTGGCCCAGATCCAGAGGATCCATGAATCCATCGCGCGCATCCGCCCTCAGATTCCCGGCTTCCAGCTCGGCCCGCACGCCATGCTTCGACACGGCGCACACAAGCACGCCCCCGCGCCGCTCCTGGAACCGTTGCCCCCGAGTCCAATCACCCGGAGTTCGACCGCCGTTGCGGTCGGGGTTCCTGTTCCGGCCCTGAACCCAGTGAAACAACCGACGTCGCCATGTCTGATCACCCCTCCGATTCGGCCTCGCTGAAGAACGCCTACGCTGCGGCTTCGATGCTGAAGCCCACCGGCAAAGTGGAGTTGATCGACCACCTCGTTCAGGAGGTGCCGACCCATTGTCTCCAGGGCCTCTCCGGAAACGCCCGGCAGAAGATCCTGGAGGCCCCCCTGGATCTGTCGGTCCGAAACGAGAAGCTGGAGAAAGCGATGGCCATCCTCGATACGGCCAAGCTCACCCCTGAATATTTCTACATCAAGATCCCGGCCGGCATCAGCGACTTCGATGCCATCGATTCGATGAACCACCTCTTCCGGGACCGTTTCGCGTCGCTGCACCGGGACGCGTTGGATGCGGCGGACATCCCCTGGCTGCTCAGACTGGAGAGCGTCGTGACGAGGGACATCGAAACTCCCCGGAAGATCCCGATCTTCTTCGTGGTCAAGGGGACCCGAAACCGGTCTTTCGAGGAGCAATTGGAGATCGTGGACAACCTCGGATTGGTGCCGGCCAACCCGATCGAGCAGACGCTCACGGCCATGGCGTACGGATTTCTCCATCCCGGAGTCGACCCCTTCCGGAGCCAATTGGTCCGGGGATCGGTTCCCGATGCGGCCCTGTTCAACACCAGCAGCCACGGTCTGCGGACCTTCCCCCTCAGCGGAGGCCGCTGTCCCATCGCCTCGATGTCCGCGCTGCCGGCCATCGTGAAATAGCCCCACAAATCCCATCCCGCGATGGCCGATTCTGGTGTATCCTGAAGCCGTGTCCGAACTTCAGGAAAACCTCGCCCGAATCCGCGGCCGCATCGAGCGGGCCTGTGAACGCTCTGGTCGCTCCCCCGAATCGGTCCGCCTCATGGCGGTGAGCAAAAACCAACCACCGTCGAGGGTCGCTGAGGCGGCGTCCGAGGGATTGACACTGTTCGGCGAGAACCGTGTACAGGAGGCGAAGATCAAGATTCCCCAGTGCCCCGGCCGCCTGGAGTGGCACTTCATCGGGCACCTGCAGTCCAACAAGGCCCGGGACGCCGTCGGACTCTTCCAAGTCGTGCAGGGAGTGGATTCACTGGCCTTGGCCGAGGAGCTGCAGAAGCAGGCGGCCAAGCAGGCCCGATCCCTGCCGATCCTGCTGGAGGTGAACGTGGCCGGCGAATCGTCCAAGTTCGGCTGGAATCCGGAGCGACTGCTGACCGAGTTCCTCCAGCTCAACGCCCTGTCCCGTCTCGAGGTCCACGGCCTCATGACCATCGCCCCCTATTCCGTGGATCCGGAGCGGGTCCGACCGGTGTTCCGACGGCTCCGGGAACTCCGGGACCGCTGCGCCGAGCTGCTGGGCGCACCGCTTCCGGTCCTCAGCATGGGCATGAGTGGCGACCTCGAGGTGGCCATCGAGGAAGGTGCCACGCTCGTCCGGGTGGGCACAGCCCTGTTCGGTGAACGCCCCCGCCGGACCGATCCCGACGAGACCGCCGGCGAATAGGCCGAGGCCTGCAGAACCTGCGGGAACTCCCGGGAGATTTCACGGGGGATCCCCAAAACTGACGCCCACTCCAGCCGCCGACGCTCAGCCTCCAAGCGCCCCCGCCTGGCTGGGATCGGCGATGGTGCCCTTGTTGAAGTCCACGTACTCCTCGGTGAGGTCGGCAGCGTACATCACCGCCGACGCCTTGCCCAGGTTGAGGCGGATGTGCAACTCGAAGGTGTCGGCCTGGACCGCCTTCCACAGATCGGCGAAGGGAGTCTTGGTGGGCTGGCCGCGACGCAGGCTCCAGAGGATCTTGCGAGAGCCTGCGACCGAATAGCCGATGTCCACCTTGTCCTCCACGATCTTGGCCGGGCTGTATCCGAGGGCATCGATGATGCGACCCCAGTTGGGATCGCCGCCATGCCAACTGGTCTTGACCAGGGCGCTGTTGGCCACCGCGCGGGCGGCGGCATCGGCGTCGGCAAACGAACGGGCACTGTCAACCCGGACCGTCACCACCCGGTGCACACCTTCGCCGTCGCAGACGATCATCTTGGCCAACGCCAGGCACACGTGCGACAGGGCCGCCTGGAAGGTCTCGAAGTCCTTGCCCGAGGCCTTGCGGATGGCGGGGTTTCCGGCCAATCCGTTGGCCAGGGCCAGCACCGTGTCGTTGGTGCTCATGTCGCCATCCACCGTGATGCGGTTGAAGCTCGAGGCCACCGCCTCGTTGAGGGCCGCCTGCAATGGCTTGGCGGCGATGTCGGCGTCGGTGGTGATGAAGCACAGCATGGTCGCGTGCAACCCGGCCGGGACCCCGCCCGGAGCCGCCGCCGGACGGGCTCCGGTCGGAGACATTCCCGGCTGGATCATGCCCGCTCCCTTGCACATGCCGCCGATGCGGACGGTCCTGCCCCCCAGCTTGAACTCGATCGCCAGGGTCTTCGGCCGCGAATCGCTCGTCATGATGGCCTCGGCCGCGTGGGCCGCGTGCTCCTCCGTCGAACCGAGCACCTCGGCCGCGGCGGAAATGCCCGCGGCCACCTGCTCCATGGGCAGTTGGACACCGATGCGACCGGTGGATCCCACCAGCACCCGCCCGGTGGACAATCCCAGCGCCTTCTCCGCCAACCCGGTCATCGCCAGCGCATCCTTCATGCCCTGGCGCCCGGTGCAGGCGTTGGCGTTGCCGCTGTTGACCACCACCGCCTGCGCGACGCCCTTGGCGACCCGAGAGACACAGACCTTCACCGGTGCGGCGCAGATCTGGTTGGTGGTGAACAGTCCGGCGACGGCGGCCGGCGTCTCGCTCACCAGCAGGCAGAGGTCCCGCTTGCGCCCTTTGTCGGAGCCCTTGCCGGTGCCCAGACGCTTGATGTCGCAGAAAACCCCGCCCGCGAGGAACCCTTGGGGAGCCACAACGGCTCCATCGACCGGCTTGAACTTCGATTGCACGCCCGGTTTGAAGCGGACCCGGGCGCCAGACACAATCCCAAACCATCGGTCGCCCGGGGAAACCACCGAGTCCGACCCGCGGGGATCCGACACCCTGCCGGGCTTCAGAACTCCACGATCTGCCCCCGCTGCGGGACGATCACCTCGGCCTGCGGCTTCAGGCCCTGGAGCGTCTGACCGAAGGCCAGGGACGAACTCTCCTCGCCGTGGATCACCGTGATCTTGCGGATCGGTCCCGACAGCGACCGGACATAGGCGATCAACTCGGACCTGCCGGCGTGGCCTGAGAACGCATCGATGCGAGCCACCTGCGCCTTCACCTCATGGGGAATGCCGAAGATGTTCACCGGATTGCGCCCCGAGACGATCAGGTGTCCCAGGGTGTGCTCGGCGCAATACCCGACGAAGAGGATCAGGTTGCGCGGGTCACCCAGGTTGTGGCTCAGGTGATGGCGGATGCGCCCCGCCTCGGCCATGCCTGAGGCGCTGATGATGATGCAGGGCTTGGAGAATTCGTTGAGCTTCTTGGACTGCGCCGCCTCCCGGATGTAGAGGAGGTGATCCATGCCGAACGGATTCCCCTTGGTGCGCAGATGTTCGTAGGCCTCGGTGTCGAAGCACTCGGGGTGCAGACGGAACACCTCGGTGGCATTCACACTCAACGGGCTGTCCACGAAAATCGGGACCTCCGGGAGGCACCCCGCTTCGGTCAACTGGTTCAAGACATAGACCAGTTGCTGGGTCCGTCCGACGGCGAAGGCGGGGATGATGACCTTGCCGCCGCGGGCCAGTGCGGCGGCCACCACCCGGCACAACTCATCTCGGGAGAAGGTCGCATCGCCATGATCGCGATCACCGTAGGTGCTCTCCACCTGGAGGAAATCGACGTCCTCGACCGGCTCCGGGTCGCGCAGGATCTCCTGGGCGGGCCGACCGATATCACCCGAGAACAGGTAGCGGAAATGCCGCGACCCCTCGCGGACATCGAGGATCACCTGGGCCGAGCCCAGGATGTGACCGGCATCCCGGAACTCGAGCGTGACACCGTCCACCAGCGGCATGCGGCGCCCGTAATTGATGGCCACGAATTGCCGGGTGGCACGCTCGGCATCCTCGACGGTGTACAGCGGCTCCACGGGAGGCTGTCCCTGACGGGCGCGTTGCTTCGAGACGAACTGGCTGTCGGCCATCTGCACGCGGGCCGAATCCTCCAGCATCACCGCGCAAAGATCGCGGGTCGCGAAGGTGGAGTAGATGTTGCCCTGGTACCCCTGCTTGCACAGGTTCGGCAGATTGCCGGCGTGATCGATGTGGGCGTGACTCAGCACGACGGCATCCAGCGTGGCCGGGTCGAACGGGAATTCGCGGTTCCGATGGATCGACTCCTCCCGCCTCCCCTGGTAGAGGCCGCATTCCAGAAGGATACGGTGGCCGTTGACCTCGACGAGGTACATCGACCCGGTGGTGGTCCGGGTGGCGCCCAGGTAATGGATCTTCACCTCCCGAGGATACGACCCGCCCCCGGGTGTCTCCAAGTCGAAGATCGGATGGCACCTCGGGCATCCGACAACCTCAGAATCGGTCCGATTGTCAAACTCCGTCCACCCCGATACCTCAAAAAAACAATTTCACCCGGAAGAGCACTTGCCACACATTGCCCCGTCAAAATTTATGGACGTAAGGTTTCCCAAGGTTGGAGAAGGCGCTGACAGCGGCAAAGTGGTCAGCGTTCTGGTCAAGGTCGGCGACACCATCACCGCCGGTCAGACAATCCTCGAGCTCGAGTCGGACAAGGCCATCGCGCCCATCCCTTCTCCGGCCGGCGGGAAGATCACGGCGATCTCCGTCAAGGAGGGCGACACCATCTCCGTCGGCGCCGTGCTGCTGAGCCTCGAGGGAGGCGACGGCGGTTCCGCCGGAACCGCTCAGGCAGCGCCTGCCGCCAAGAAGGCGGCGGCGCCACGCGCTCCCCGGCCCGCGGTGGTCGAGGATGACGAGGACGACGACTTCACCCCGGCCGCCGCCGAAGACGACGGTCCGGTGCCCGCCGCCAGCCCCTATGTCCGGAAGGTGGCACGCGAACTGGGCATTCCCCTGAGCCGCGTCCGCGGCTCCGCCTCCGGCGGCCGAGTGGTCATCGAGGATCTGGCCCGCTACGTCGGCAAGCTCGAGGCGAAGGTGGCCCGCGCCGGCAAGTACGCCGAGGGCCCCCAGGGCCTCAGCTTCCCGCTGGTCAACCAAGACTTCGCCGTCTTCGGCCCCGTCACCAGCGAGCCCCTGACCCAGCTTCGCAAGGTCATCTCGGCCCGGATGGTCGAGAACAAGGTCACCCTGCCCCATGTCACCCAGTTCGCCGATGCCGACATGAGTGGCATCGAGGCGCTGCGGGGCCAGTTCAAGGCCGCCTATGAGAAGGCCGGGACCAAGCTCACGCCCACCCCCTTCCTCATCAAGGCCCTGGTCGACACGCTGCAGAAGCACCCGAAGTTCAACGCCAGCCTGCAGGAGGTCGCCGAGACGCTGATCATCAAGCACTACTACCACATCGGCATCGCGGTCGACACCGACGCCGGCCTGCTGGTGCCGGTGCTGCGCGACGCCGACAAGAAGTCGCTGCTGCAGATCGCCAAGGAACTCTCCGAGATCGCGGCGCTGGCCCGCGACCGCAAGCTCTCGCCCGACGCGATGAAGGGCGGATCCTTCACCGTCTCCAACCAGGGCGCCATCGGTGGTTCCCACTTCACCCCGATCATCAACAAGCCCGAAGTGGCCATCCTCGGACTGGGCAAGACCTCGCTCAAGCCGGTCGTCACCGCCGAGGGCAAGATCGAGGCCCGTCCGATCCTGCCGCTGACGATCAGCTACGATCATCGCGTGATCGACGGCGGATCGGCCGCGCGGTTCACGGTGGACCTCGTCAAGGCCATCGAGACGTTCCCGGCCGCCGCGGTGAAGCTCTGAACAGCCCTACCCGACCATGGAAGCGATCCAGACTGAAATCGTCGTCATCGGTGCCGGCCCCGGAGGCTACGCCGCCGCGTTCTACGCCGCCGACCTGGGCAAGAAGGTCCTCCTGATCGAGCGGGACCCGCGTCTCGGCGGCGTCTGCATGAACCGCGGCTGCATCCCGTCCAAGGCGCTGCTCAACGCCTCGCACATGATCAGCGCGGCCAAGGAATCGGCCCACCGCGGCATCAGCTTCGGCGAGCCCAAGATCGACCTCGACCGCCTGCGTGGTTGGAAGGAATCGATTCTCGAGAAACTCGGGTCCGGCATCGCCAGCCTGGCCAAGATGCGCGGCGTCAGCGTGCTGCATGGCAAGGCCATCTTCGAGTCGTCGAACAAGCTGCGCGTGGAGACTCCCGAGGGCCAGAAATACGTCTCCTTCGACAAGGCCATCATCGCCGCCGGTTCGCGCCCTGCCCTGCCCAAGGCCTTCGACCTGGGCAACCCGCGGGTGATGACCTCCACCGAGGCGCTCGAGATCGCCGACATCCCCGAGAAACTGCTGGTCATCGGCGGCGGCTACATCGGCATGGAATTGGGCACGGTCTACGCATCGATGGGTTCCAAGGTCACGGTCATCGAAGCCATGGAAGCCATCCTGGCCGGGGCCGATCCCGACCTCGTCCGCCCGGTGGCAGCCTACGCCAAGAAGGCCTTCCAGGAGGTCCGCCTCAAATCGAAGGTCCTCGAGATCAAAACCTCTGGAAAGCAGATCCAGGTGACCTCCGAGTTCAACGGGCAGAAGCTCGAGGAGAAGTATGACCGGGTGCTCGTGTCGGTCGGGCGTGTGCCCAACGGGCAGGATCTCGGCCTCGAGAACACCGCGGTCCAGCGGGATGACAAGGGGTTCATCAAGGTGGACGAGCGCATGGCCACCGCCGACCCGAACATCTATGCGATCGGCGACATCGCCGGCGGCATCATGCTGGCCCACAAGGCGAGCAAGGAGGCCCGCATCGCCGTGGAGAACCTCGCGGGCGAGGGCAAGGCGGTGAACCGCGACTACCTCATCCCGGCCGTGGTCTTCACCGACCCCGAGGTCGCCTGGGTCGGCCTCACCGAGACGGAGGCCAAGGCCAAGGGCATCGAGGTGCAGGTGGTCAAGTTCCCCTGGGGCGCCAGCGGCCGTGCCTTGACCTACGACCGTACCGACGGCTCCACCAAGCTCATCATCGACCCGGTCACCGAGCGGATCCTGGGCGTGGGCATCGTCGGCCACGGGGCCGGCGAACTGATCGGCGAAGGCACGGTGGCCATCGAGATGGGCGCCACCGTCCACGACCTGGGCGCCATCGTCCACCCGCACCCGACCCTCAGCGAGACCCTGATGGAGGGCGCCGAGGTGTTCTTCGGTCATTCCACCCACGTGTTCACCAAGAAGCGCGAACACTGATCGACAGCCCCGCCAATCGGGGGCGAACCGCGAATCGGGGCCGGTCGTTGGACCAGCCCCTTTTTCGTGCCCCGAAGCCGCACCCAGAACGCATCCGTTCGACGCCCGGGCCCGCCGCCCCCTCGTTTGTCATTCATTTTGCTTCCAGAGCAGCAGGATCTCCCGCAGCTTCCCCGGGCCGTTGCCGCGCCCGAGGCGCCCGCCGGCTTCAATCCATGAAGAACACCCTCCGCCTCTTGATGACCACCACGCTCGCGGCCTCCGCCGCCCTCGCCCAGGACAAACTCGACCTCACCGCCGAGAAGGCCCGCGCCAGTTACGCCATCGGGGCGGACATCGCCAGCAGCATGAAACGCCAGTCCCTCGACCTCGACACCAAGGCCCTGGCGGCCGGATTGGTCGACGGCATGACGGGCAAGCTCCAGCTGAAGGATGCCGAACTGGAGAAGGCCATGAACGACTTCAAGACGGCCTTGATGGCCAAGCGCCAGGCCGCGCAGGCCCAGGCCGCCACCGAGAACACCAAGAAGGGAGCCGAATACCTGGCCGCCAACGCCAAGAAGGACGGCGTGAAGACCACCGCCAGCGGTCTCCAGTACAAGGTGATCAAGGCCGGTCCGGACGGCGGCAAGAGCCCCAAGGCCACCGACACGGTCAAGGTCCACTACCACGGCACGCTCATCGACGGCACCGTCTTCGACAGCTCCGTGCAGCGCGGCGAACCGATCTCCTTCCCGCTCAACGGCGTGATCCCCGGATGGACCGAGGGCGTGCAGCTCATGAAGGTGGGCGACAAGTTCCAGTTCACCATCCCCTCGGCCCTCGCCTACGGCGAACAGGGTGCGGGTGGAGCCATCGGGCCGAATTCCACCCTGATCTTCGAGGTGGAGCTGCTCGGCATCGAGGCCGGCAAGTAAGCCGAGACCGATCGCTTTCCAGCAAACCGGGGGTGCTGCTGTCGCCAGCACCTCCGGTTTTTTGTTGCTCCGTTCCCGAGCCGATCGGCTCCGCCTCCGACTGCCCCATTGACGCGGCTCAAAGGACCGCCACGGTTCCCGCGACGGAACCGATCCTCGCTCCCATGCGAACCCTCGTCGAAACCCTCGAGACCGCGCACACCCCCGAATCACTGGGGGCCGCTCTGCATGGGGAGCATGGGCGCATCGTGCTCCGGACCGGGATGTTCGAGGTCCCCTCGGCCCGCTACTCGATCGTCACCGCGCGCCCTTTCCTGACCTTCCAGTCGAAGGGTTCGTGCTGCGAAACGGTCCACGTGAAGGACGGGCGCCGGGAAGTCCAATTCGGGAACCCGTGGGCCATCCTGGGGGCGCTGTCCGAGCGTTGCGAGATCCTCGACGAGATCGACCTCCCTTTCCCGCTGGGCGGCCTGTTCGGCTTCTGGGGATACGACCTCAAGGGCTTCGTGGAACCCAGGCTCTCGCGCCATGCGGTCCACGATCTGGAGATCCCCGATTGCCGCGTCGGATTCCACGGAAGTCTGGTGGTCTTCGATCACCGCCTCGGCACGGCCACGGTGATCGCCACCGGCCTGGACTCCCACGGAGACCGCTCCGAGCGGACCGCCCGCGAAGACCTCGGCTGGTGGCGGGAACGGTTGTCTGCGCCCCTTCCCGACGAGCCGGAACCATCCCCGACGATCCCTCCGGGAGACGTCACCGCCTCGATCACGCGAGACGATTTCATCCGGTCTGTCCAGGCCGCACAGCGATGGATCCGGAGTGGCGACATCTATCAGGTGAACCTGTCCCAGCGTCTCTGCGCCCCTTGGACCGCCGGTGGATGGCCGCTCTTCCGCCGCCTCCTGGAGGCGTCCCCTGCTCCGTTCTCGGCGTTCCTGGAGGCTGACGACTTCGCGCTGGTTTCTTCATCGCCCGAGTTGTTCCTACGCCTCAGCGGATCCCATGTGCTGACGCGGCCCATCAAGGGCACCCGCCCGCGCAGCACCGACCCGGTCCGGGACGCCCAGTGGATGTACGAACTGCAGCGCAGCGGCAAGGAGATGGCCGAACTGGTGATGATCACCGACCTCCTTCGCAACGACCTGGGCCGGGTCTGCGAATACGGCACGGTGCAAGTCCCCGAGTTGGTGCGACTCGAGCGCTTCACCCAGGTGCAGCACCTGGTGTCCACCATCGAGGGTCGCATCCGATCTCCCCTGACGCATCTGGAGGTCCTGGAATCCTGTTTCCCGGGCGGGAGCATCACCGGGGCCCCGAAGATCCGGGCGATGGAGATCATCGATGCCCTCGAACCGGTGGCCCGTGGTCCCTACACCGGTTGCCTGGGCTACATCGGATTCAATCGCGAAAGCCAACTGAGCATCACCATCCGCTCCGCAATCACCCGGGACGACCGCGCCTGGTTCCACGTGGGTGCCGGCATCGTGGCCGACTCGGTTCCCGAGGCGGAATACGAGGAGACCCTGGCCAAGGCGGCCGGCATGCTGCGAGCGCTTCGGGGATCCCCCTCCACCATCAACGCACCCACCACGATCGGGAGGCGGCCATGAGCGACCGGGTCTGGATGGATGGGCGAATCGTGCCGGCCGGCGAGGCCATGGTGCCGGTTTCGGACCGTTCTTTCCTCTATGGCGACGGGCTCTTCGAGAGCCTGCCATGGGATACCGGACGCCTGTTCCGGTGGCGGGAGCATTGGGATCGATTGACCTGCGGCGCCCGTTTCCTCGGGATACGCATCCTCTGGAGCGAGGACCAGGTCCGCGAAGGCATCCGCTCCCTGACCACCGGTCTCGAACTCCCGCAGGCCACCGTCCGGATGCACCTGAGCCGGGGAGTCGGGCCTCGAGGCTATTCTCCGCGTGGAGCCGATGCTCCGCGATTGGTCGTGACCGTCCATCCCGCCCCGGCGATGCCCGTCGCCGGATGGCCTGCACTGCGTCTGAAGACCTGTCGGACCTTCACCGTGGCGACGGGTGATCCGTTGGCCTCCCACAAGTCCGCCAACAAGCTCCTGAATGTCCTGGCCCGGGCCGAGGCCGAGGCCGAAGGTTTCGACGAGGCTCTGCTCGTGAACACCGACGGACAGGTGACCGAGAGTTCGAGCGGCAACGTCTTCTGGTGGGAATGCGGCACCCTCCATACGCCTCCGCTGGCCGCCGGGGCCCTCCCGGGCGTGACCCGCGGAGCCGTCCTCGATTCAGCGCATGATCTCGGATGGTCGGTCATCGAGACGGCCGCGGCCCCGTCCCGTCTGGCCGATTCACAGGGGGTCTTCCTGACCTTGAGCACCCGGGGCCTGGTTCCCGTGTCGAGCCTCGACCTGCGGCCCCTGCCCATCGAAGACCGTCAAGCGCGCCTCCAGGAAGCCTTCCTGCGACGCTGCGAGCGGGAATGGGAAGCGGTCTGAAGGGAAACTTCGATCCCCGGGCTCAATTGCCGGACGCGGCGGGAGCCTCGGCGAGCTTCTTGGCGACCGTCGGCGAGGCCTCGACCTTCAGCGATTCGGCCCACGCCTCCCGGGCGAGATCCCAACGTCCGCAGGCCGCGGCCGCATCGCCCAGATGGTCGAGCACCGTGGCGTCGGGTTCATTGAGGCGCTTGCGAGCCCGAGTGAGCCACTCCAGCGCCTCGGCATGCTTGCCCAGCTTGAAGAGCACCCAGCCCATGCTGTCCATGTAGGCCGCATTCTCGGGCTCGGCCCGAAGGGCCTGCTCGATCATCGCCCGCGCCTTCGGCAAATTCTTGCCCTTCTCGGCCCACATGTAGCCGAGGTGGTTCAGGGCCTCGTCGTAGTCGGGTTTCAGTTCGAGAGACTTCTCCAGGTACTCGATGCTCTTGGCCTCGTCGCCCTTGCGCTCCAGCACGGCCCCCACCTGGAAATAAAATCGATGGTCGGTGAGCGGTGGTTGGTTGGTGCTGCCGATCTTCTCGGCCGCCGAATAGGCCTCCAGTGCCCGATCGAACTGCTTGAGCTGCGAGCGAGCGACCCCGGAGAGGTATTCAAGCCGGAACGACGGCGGAACCTCCTTGCGGGCACGGTCGAGCACTCCGACGGCGTCCTCGGGCCTTTGGAGGCTCAGGAGGGCCACCGCCAGGTCGGTGTGGGCCGGCTCCAGGGCGGGATTGATCAGGATGGCACGCTCGAAGTGGTTCCGTGCCCGCTCGAACTGCTTCTCCTCCAGGGCCACGACTCCCAGGAAATAGTACGTCACCGGGTTGGCCGGATCGATCTTGCGCAGGGCCTCGAGCTGGCGACTGGCCTCGGGGATCCGACCCGAGCGGAGATACAGCTCGGCCAGACGCGACACGGCCGCCGGGTTGCGGGGAGACCGCTCCTGGAGCTCCCGAAGCACGGCTTCGGATTCCTGGGACCGGCCCCACTGCGAATACCGGTCGGCCAGGCGCAGCGAGATCGCCGGGTCTTCCGGCTTCAGCCCCCTCACCTGGGCGAGCACCTCAAGCGACGAAGCCTGGGCCTGGGCTTGGCGACGCGCATCGACCGCACCGACGGCCCGGTAGAGGTCGGCGATCTCGAGGAGGGCCGCAGGCTCCCGGGCGAACCCGGTGCGGGCGCGCTCCAGGAGAGGCAACGCCTCGGCGGTTCTCCGCTCGTCGGCCAGGATGCGGACCACCGCCTGGTAGACCGCCACGATCACCGGCGGTTTCTCGGCGGCGCGCATGTAGGCCTTGAGGGCATCGGAAGTGCGCCCGGCCTGGGTCAGCGCGACACCATGCAATGCATGGAGTTCTCCGGGGGTGTCCGCACGGCCTGAGACCCGGTCGAGCAGCTTGAGGGCCCGATCGATCTTGCCCTGCTGCAGGAACCGCCGGGCGACATCGGCCACGAGTTCATGGTTGGAGAGGTCGTTTTCAGTGACCTGCTCGAAATAGCGCAGGAGACCTTCCGAGTCGCCGTTCATGCCGCGGACCAGGCCGGCGGCGAATGCGGCGTGGGCTTCGGCCCGGCGCTCCCACTCGGCCCGCGGAGCCTCGGAGCCCTTGGGTTTTCCGGATCGGCTCTTGCCGGATCGAAGAGTGTCGGGCCGCGGTTTCCCGGACGGCAACGATCCGGAACCGGGCGATCGGCCGGGCTCGATCGCCGGGGAGGTGGAGGCAACGGGGGCCTTGCCGGTTCCGCTCCCGGCGGTATGGCAACCGGCCGACGCCAACGCGACGATCAGGGCCAACGGAATCCAGAGGGGTGCGAGAGGCAACGGGTGCTTCCCGCGACGCGGAGCGGACGTCATACGAGGGGCATTCTCGACCGGAAACCTTCCCGGTGCAAAAGACGACGCGGCCCGGTCGTGAAACCGGAGCCGCGTCCTGAAAAGCGGATGTTGGGAGAAACGGCCGAAGCGGACGCGTTACTTCTGCCAAGTACGCTTCTTGTGCCGGTTCTGCCGAAGCTTCTTCCGACGCTTGTGTTTGTTGATCTTCGCTTTGCGACGTTTCTTGAGTGAACCCATATCAGTGTCGGTCTTGAGTTGTCGTTGTCAGTAAACCACCTTGTTCAGCGGATACTCGATGATGCCTTCGGCACCGAAAGCCTTCAGTCGGGGAATCAACTCACGAACCACCGGTTCGTCGATGATGGTTTCCACGGCCACCCAGCCTGACTGACTCAAACCTGAGACGGTAGGATTACGGAGCGAGGGCAAGCTTTGCAACAGGTTTGGCAAGTCCTTCTCGCGGATGTTCATCTTCAGGCCGACCTTCACCTCGGCCTCGATGGCCCCCTTGAGCAGCAGCGCGATGGTCTCGATCTTCGAACGGATCCACGCATCCTTCCAGGCGTCCTTGTTGGCCACGAGCCGCGGCGTCGAGACCAGCAGGGTGTCCACGATGCGCAGCTTGTTGGCCTTCAGCGACGAGCCGGCCCCGGCCACATCGGGGATGGCGTCGACCCGTCCGCGGGGCTGCACCTCGGTGGCACCCCACGCAAACTCGACCTCCGCCTTCACGCCATGCTTGCGCAGCCATCGACGGGTCATCCCGACGACCTCGGTGGCGATGCGCTTGCCCTCGAGGTCTTTCACGGTGCGGATTTCGGACTCCTCGGGCACGGCCAGCACCCAGCGGGTGGGCTGACGGGTGGCCTTGCTGAAGACGAACTCGCCGACCTCATGCACCTCGCCGGCCACGCCGTTCTCATGGATCCAGTCGACGCCGGTGAGTCCGGCGTCCAGGTAACCCAGGGCGACATAGCGGCCGATCTCCTGCGCGCGGATCAGGCGGATCTGCAACTCGGGATCATCGACGTAGGGCTCATAGCTGCGGCTGGAGACGGAGATGTTCCATCCGGCCTTGGCGAACTTCTCGAGGGTGGCCTCCTGCAGCGACCCCTTGGGCAACCCGAGCTTCAGCTTGGGTGCGGGCGCGGCGGATGCGGTGGCTTTGGTCTTGCTCATCGTTGGCGAACTCCCCGGAGACGGACTCCGTGGCGACGGCCCCATTCGAACCGTCGCCCCGGCTCCCGTTCCGCGGGAGCCCATGGAACTGCCAGAGAACGGGCCTGCGAGCGACAGATTTCTGCGACGATGCGGGGTTTTTTCAGGAACCGGAATCCTGGCGTCCCCGGGATCCCCCGGCCAACTCGACAGGCCCGGGACAGCCTGTAGGATCCACACCACACGTGAACCGGATCATCCTATCCCCATTGCTCGCGCTGAGCCTCCTTTTCGGGTCGCACTCGGACGGCCTCGTCGCCGAAGAAGCCCTGCCCAAGGGCATTGAGACCCTGGATTTCCGGAAAGTCGTGCGAACAGCCAAGGACCAGGTCTTCCCCTCGGTCGTGTTCATCAAGTGCGTGCGCGAAGACATGCAGGGAGGCAAGCGCCAGGCCCAGGAAGTCTCCGGCTCTGGGGTGCTCATCTCCGCCGACGGCGAACTGCTCTCGAATTGGCATGTCGTGGACAAGGCGACCGAGGTCCGCTGCCTGCTGTCCGACGGCCAGGCGTTCAAGGCCAAGGTGCTCGGTTCCGACAAGGATACCGACGTGGCCCTGCTCAAACTCGAGCGGCCCACCGACGCCAAGCCCCTGCCCTTCGCGCGCTTGGGAATCTCCACCAACCTCGTGGAGGGCGATTTTGTGATGGCGATGGGCGCCCCGTTCGGCCTCTCGCGCTCGGTCTCCATCGGCATCATCTCCTGCACGCAGCGCTACCTCCCCGGCTCCAGCGAGTACAGTTCCTGGCTCCAGACCGACGCATCGATCAACCCCGGCAATTCCGGGGGACCGTTGGTGAACACCCAGGGCGAGGTCGTGGGGCTGAACACCCGCGGCATGATGGCCGGAGGCGGCGACCTCGGGTTCACAGTGCCCATCGAGGTGGCCCGGGTGGTGGCCGACCAGATCCGCCAGCATGGCAAGATGGACTGGAGCTGGACGGGGCTGCAGCTGCAGCCGCTCAAGGATTTCGCCCGCAACGTGTACTTCCCCGAGAACGAGGGCGTGATGGTGGCCGAGACCGACCCCGAAAGCCCCGCCCGGCGCGCCGGCATCCAGGCGGGCGACCGGATCGTGAAGATCAACGGCTCGCCGGTGACCGGCCTCACCATCGAGGACCTGCCCGGGGTTCGACGCCGGATCGGGCTGCTGCCCAAGGGCACGCCCGCCGAGGTGGAACTGGTCCGCAAGGGCCAGAGCCAGACGGTCTCGGTGACGCCCCGAGCCAAGGGCAAGGTCGAGGGTGAAGAGATCGAGTGCCGTCGTTGGGACTTCACGGTCAAGGCCATCAACCAGTTCGACAACCCCGACCTGTACTTCCATCGCAATCAGGGTGTCTTCATCTACGGTGTGAAGTTCCCCGGCAACGCCGCCCAAGCAGGCCTGTCGCCACAGGACATCCTGCTGAAGGTCGACGGCAAGGAAGTGCTGACGCCGGCCGACGTGAAGGCCATCCATGCCGAGGCCCTGCGCAACGTGGCCGAGAAGCACCGGGTGATCGTGGTGCTGTTGCGCAATGGGGAACAGCGCCAGCTCGTCCTCGATTTCAGCCGCCAGTTTGACAAGGAATAGTCGACCTCGCCCCACCGGACTCCGGCCCGGCGCGGGGAGGGCGGACGTCCGGGGTGACGACCGCCCTGCCCCGAGACCTCTCAGTGCTTGGACTGCGGGTTTCGCCACTCGTGACCGCTCTGGGCCAGGAGGTCGTCGGCCGCCGCCGGTCCCCAGGTGCCCGCCGCGTAGAACTCGCGGTTGGTCAAGGGCTTGCCCACCCAGGCGCTGCGGATGGCATCCACGATCTTCCAGGCCGTCTCCACCTCGTCTCGGCGGATGAAGAGCGTGGCGTCGCCTGCCATCGACTCGAGCAGCAACCGCTCGTAGGCCTCGGGGGTGTAGGCACCGAACTCCGTGTCGTAGCTGAAGTGCATGCGGACGGGGCGCAGCTCGGCGGCGCCACCGGGCACCTTGCCGTTGAAACGCAGGGTCATGCCCTCGTTGGGCTGGAGCCGCAGCGTGAGCGAGTTGGCATCGAGCTGGTCCTTGGCGGCGAACAGGATGTTGGGCGCGCTCTTGAACTGGATGCGGATCTCGCTGGCGCTCAGGGGCAGATTCTTTCCGGTGCGGATGTAGAAAGGCACCCCGTGCCAGCGCCAATTGTCCACGAACAGGCGCATCGCCAGGAAGGTCTCGACATGGGAGTTGGGCTTCACCTTGGTCTCGCTGCGGTAGGCCGGGCGGGCCTCGCCATCGACCTCGCCGGCGAAGTACTGTCCGCGGACGACATTCTCGGCCACCTGGGCCGGGGTCATCGGGCGGATCGACTTCAGCAGCTTGACCTTCTCGTCGCGGACATTCTCCGCCTCCAGCGAGCTCGGCGGCTCCATGGCCACGAGCGACAGCACCTGGAGCACATGGTTCTGGACCATGTCCCGGATGGCGCCGGCCTCTTCGTAATATCCGCCACGGGAGCCCACACCCAGCTTCTCGGCCACCGTGATCTGCACGTGGTCGATGCACTCGCGGTTCCACAAGCGCTCCCAGATGCCATTCGAGAAACGGAACGTCAGGATGTTCTGGACCGTCTCTTTCCCGAGGTAGTGGTCGATGCGGAAGATCTGCTTCTCGTGGGCGAAGCGGGTGAGCTCGGTGTTGAGGGCCTCGGCGGTCTCGAGATCATGGCCGAAGGGCTTCTCCACGACGATCCGCTCCGGCGTGACCTTGGACTCGGCCTTCTGCAACAGGCCCACCGCGCTCAGGTGACCGGTGACCTCGCCGAATTGGCTGGGGTTGGTGGCCAGGTAGAACAACAGGTTGGTGCGGAGGCGTTCATCGGGGAACCCGTGGACGAGCGACTTGAGCTTCTGATAGCCCGCCGCATCCGACATGTCGGCCTGGCAGTAATGGATGTTCGCCGCGAACGCCTTCCAGACCTCTTCCTGGACCGGCTGGGTGCGGGAGAACTTGCCCAGGGCTTCGCGCAGCTCAGCACGCCAGATCTCGTCGTTCTTCTCGCGCCGCGCAAAGCCCACGATCCGGAAGGGCTGCGGCATCAGTTTCTCCAAGGTCAGGTGGTAGAGCGCGGGGATGAGCTTCCGCGCGGTCAGGTCGCCCGAGGCGCCAAAGATCACCACGGTGCACGGCTCGGCGGGCCGCCGGGCCTGGTCGGACCGGGACACCAGCAACTCGTCGAGATTCTGAGATTCATTCATACGGCGGCGTAAGAGTGGGAGACAGTGCACGACTCGGCAATGTCCCAATGAAAGCCTCGGGCGGACCCCCACCGAGGCGCAGTCGTTCGAGGTCTCTCGGGTGAGACCCCTGGCTTGCCCTCGGGCATCTCTGCGGCTTTGATCAGCCGTGAACGAGCCGGTCTCGCCCGCCTCCGCAACCAAACCCGCGGAGCGGTGTTGAGATCCCGATGACGATTTCCGCAGCCATGAATACCCGCAAGCATCTCAGCCGCGCCTCCCTGCGCGCCGCCTTCACCCTGGTCGAGGTCATGATCGCCGTCATGATCGTGGGCCTGCTCACGATGATCGCCGTGCCGAACGTGAAGAAGTTCATGGAGACCGGCAAATACAACGCGATCCTGGCCAATCTGAAGGCCATCGAGCTGGCCAAGACGACCTGGCAGAACGAGAACCGCAAGCCCGACACGGCCGAGCCTTCCCCGGAGGAGTTGGCCCCGTATTTCCAGGGCGGCAAGTTCCCCAGCTCGGTGATGGGCGAGACCTACAACATCGGCAACTGCACCGATGCCGCCAGGCCCACCGCCACCACGCCCAGCAAGATCCGGAACATCGAGGCCGGCGGCCAGATCACGCTCGACGACAAGTGACCGGGCCGAAATCGTCGCCCCTTCGAGGTCACGGTTTCCCTGATCCTCGGGCCCTTCGAGGCCCCTCTCAACCACCCGCTGGCGAGTCACCCTCCCGGCGGGTTTTTCGTGCCCGGCCCGCGTCGAGCGGATCCCGATCACCGGAGATTCGATCCCCGGAATGCCTTCAGGACTGGGTGATCTCGAAGCTCTTGCTGAGCTGGGTGAGGTCGAGAACCTTGCGGACGACCGGAACAGGGTTGATCAGGCGGAGCTGCCCCTGACGGGACGAGATGAACCGATGGACCGACACCAGCGCGCCCAAGCCCGTGCTGTCGATGGCCCGGGTCAAGGACATGTCGACATCGATGCGGGTATGGTGCGGTTGGATCGAGGCCCGTACATTGTCTCGAAACGACCCCGCATTCCCGGCATTCAGGACGGACAATCCGCTGACAACCAGGGTCTTTCCAAAAGATTCGATTCTCATCGCAGGACCAGGGAAACGTTTCCCTCCAACGGCCCTTCATCGGCAGTTTCCTTCGCGCACTTGAGCCGCCGCAGGCTTCTCCCGATCCGTCCGCCGGGGCACGAAGGTTCCGGCCTCACGGAGCACCCGGCGTGGGACCCGGGCTCGGGCCCCGTCCTACACCCCGCTTCTCGAGAGCGCGGACCAGTTCCACGAACCGTTCCAGAGAGACCTTCTCGGCCCGCTCGGTGAGGGCGATGCCCACCTCGGCGAAGGCGGGCTCCAGCACCTCGGCGTGCCAAACCGACTTGAGCAGCTTGAACATCATCTTTCGCCTCTCGGAGAACGCGCGCTTCACCAACCGCGTGAACAGAGCCGAACCGTCGGCATCCAGCAGCGGTGTCGGCCTTCGGACCAGGCAGATGCAGGCGCTGTCGACGTCAGGCACCGGATGGAAGCACCCGCGCCGGATATTGAACCACTCCTTGACCTGGTAGCGCAGCCCCAACAACAGGGTGAGGATCCCATAGTCGTCTCCATCGGTCGGTGCCGCGATGCGGTGCACCACCTCGGCCTGCAGGGTCACCACCATCCGCTCGGGAGGCACCGGCGCCTCGGCCAATTCCACCATCAACGGCGAGGCCACCGAGTAAGGCAGGTTGGCCACCAGTTTCCATCCGCTCCAGTCCCGGCGATGCTCCTCGACCCAGCGCAACGCGTCGGCCTCGAGCAACTCCAGGGAACCCGGCCCTTCTCCCGACAGAGCGCTGGCGAAACGCTCCCGCAGCACGGCCACCAACCGGGCATCTTTCTCGATGGCCAGGACCGCGGACGCGCGGGCCACCAGCAGCTCGGTCAAAGGCCCCAATCCGGGCCCCACCTCCAGGACACGGTCGGCCGGGTGAAGGTCGGCCGCCGTCACGATCCGCCGCAACTGGTTGCCGTCATGGAGGAAGTTCTGTCCCAGCGACTTGGTCAACTGGATCCCCCGCGATTCGAGCAGGGTGCGCATTTCATTCAGGGTCATGGCCGTGATCGGGGCGGGCGGGGCGGATTCGGTTTGCGGGGCTTCAGGAGCGACAGACCGGGGGCGGGTCGGCGAAGACGGATCTCGACCGCCCGGGTGATCCCACGGAAGGCCTGCCGCAATTGGGCCTCGGTGATGGTCAACGGCGGGGTGATGCCGGTGACCTCCGAAGCCTCTCCTTCAGGGAGCAGCACCAGTCGCTGCCGGAGCGCTTCCTGCATGAGGCCCACCGAGAGTTCCGTATCGGGGCAGCCATCGGGCCGCCTCCAGGCGATGCCGCCCATCAGGCCGGCCACGGAGACGCGTGAGACCCGGTCCGGGAATCGCTCTCGCAAGGCGTTCAGGCCCGCCTCCAACACCCGGCCCATCCGGGCCGCCCGGCGCGGCAGGTCGAGGCGCCGCAGTTCGGCGATCTGGGCCAAGGCCATGGCGCAACCGACCGGATGCCCGAGATAGGTGCTGGTGTGGATGGCCTCGCCCATGGCCGGAGGCCAGGCGTCCATCACCCGGGCACGCCCGACGCAAGCGCTCAAGGGAAAGCCGCCCGTCAGGGCCTTGCCCAGGCAGACGAGATCAGGCACCACGCCCGAGTGCTCACAGGCGAACCACGCCCCGGTGCGCCCGAATCCCGTGTAGATCTCATCGAGGATCAGCAGGGCTCCGTGCCGATCGGCCCAGCGCCGCAGGCATGGCAGGAACCACGGGGGAGGAATGCGGATTCCCCCACGCGCCTGCATCGGTTCCACGATCACGGCCCCGATCCCGCCCGGGGATGCCCCGAGCGCCGCATCCAACGATCGGATCAACTCGGTTTCAGGAGCCTCCCCGGCACCGGTGTCGCCCGCTCCACTCGCCTTCGAGTCGGCGGCCTCGGGAAACGCCACGAAACGCCCGAATTCCCGGAGCTGGTCGCGGAACGGGTCCCGGAAATGCCCCCGCTCGGTGGCGTTCAGTGCTCCGTAGCCGACACCATGGTATCCGCCGCGAAAGGCGATCACCCCAGGTTTGCCCGTGGCCAGGCGCGCCGTCTTGAGGGCGGCCTCCACGGCCTCGAACCCGGAACACCCGAAGATCACCTTGCCGGTCTCGACAGTGCCGGAGCCCTTGTCGGCGCGCGTCCACCGCTCGAAGGTCAGCCGGCTCAACTCGCGGGCCAACCTTGCCTTCAGGGCATGGGGGTGCACATCGCCCATGGCATGCAGCAACTCCCCCATCTGTCGTCGACCGGCACGCACCACGGCCGCATTCGCATGACCGGCCGCGGCGACTCCGAAGGCCGCCGTGAGATCGAGGTAGGTGTTCCCGCTCTCGTCCCATACGCGGCAGCCCCGGGCTTTTTTCCAAACGATCGGCCACCCCTCCTCGGGCTGCACCAAGGTGATGTTCCGCGACTCGTGTCGGCGGAGCAGCTCCAGCGTGGGGTCTTTCCGGCGGGTGTTCATCGGCCCCTCAGACTCCGCGTTCGTCGGCGGGCCAGATGAATTTGTGCATCTGCAACTGGAAGCGGGCCGGCACCCGGTCGGCCACCATGGCCTCCACCAGTTCCCGCCGGGAGATCGGTGTCAGCCCGCGGGGCACCGGCTTCAAGGCCTTGTCGCGTTGCGACTCCGCGAGCGGGGCCACCCAGGAAAAGAGGATCGGGCAGACCGGATCGAGCCGATGCTCCAGAATCATCGCCTTGGCCCATTCGTAGTCCTCGCGGGTCCCGATCACGAACTTCACCTCGTCGGTCGCCCGGAGGTGCGGGATGTTGGCCCACCGGTTGCGATCCGATTCCCCGCTGCTCGGGCACTTCAGGTCCATGATGCGGCGCACACGCGGGTCGAGTTTCGAGATGTCATGGGCCCCGCTGGTCTCCACCAGCACCGTGAAGCAATCGTCGGCCAAGGCCTGCATCAGCCGGGCCGCATTGGGTTGCAGGAGGGGTTCACCGCCGGTGAATTCCACCAGCGGCAGCTTGTGCTGGGCCGAGGCGTCACCGGCATTGACCACCGGTGGAAACAAAGCCCGATCGGAGTGCTGGTAAGGTTCGGCGAGCCGGTGCACCTCGGCGCGGATCTCCTCCAGCGAGCGGCGCTTGCCCTCGGTGAAGGCATAGGCGGTGTCGCAGTACGAACAGCGGAGATTGCACCCGGTCAGGCGGACAAAGACGCAGGGCAGCCCCGCGAAGGTGCTCTCGCCCTGCACGCTCAGATAGACCTCGTTGACGACCAATGTTTCGGCCACGCGTCCACGCTAGCACCCTCACCCATCGGAGGACAGGAGTCTGATGCCCCGCGACGACCCGACGCCTGCGGCATGCGCCGCGTTCTCGGTTGCCCTGCCCCCGGCATCGGGTCCAACCTCGGGCGAACCGACCATGTCCAAGAAACAGCAATACCGTTTTTGTGTGGGCCCGTGGAACTTCAGCCAGGGACAAGACCCCTACGGTCCCACCGTCCGCCGGGAGGAGACCTTCGACTGGAAGCTCGCCCAACTGAAGACCCTCGGCTTCGACGCCATGATGTTCCATGACGACGACGCCGTGCCGGACATCGACTCCAAGTCCTCCAAGCAGGTCCTCCAGGAGGCCAAGGCCCTCAAGAAGCGCCTCGACAACGAGGGCATCGCGGCCGAGATGGTCGCCCCGCGCCTGTGGTTCGCCCCCCAGACCATCGACGGCGGCTACACCAGCAACGATCCGAAGCTGCGCCGCTACGCGATCGACCGCTCGCGCCAAAGCATCGACATCGCCAACGAACTCGGCACCGACATCCTCGTGCTCTGGCTGGCCCGCGAAGGCACCTACCTGCGCGAGTCCAAGTCGGGTGCGCGTTCCACCGAACTGCTCGTCGAGGCCTTCGACGCGATGCTCAAGCACGACAAGAAGATCCGCCTGGCCATCGAGCCCAAGCCCAACGAGCCGATGGACCACGCCTACCTGCCCACCACCGGGCACGCGCTGGCCATCGCCCAGCTCACCCGCGACCCCAAGCGGGTCGGGTGCGTCATCGAGTCGGCCCACGCCATCCTCGCCGGCCTTGACCCGGCCGATGAGATCGATTTCGCCATGGCGTTCGGCAAGCTCTGGTCGCTGCACCTCAACGACCAGAACGGCCTGAAGTTCGACCAGGACAAGCCCTTCGGCTCGGCCAACCTGCGCGTGGCCTTCAACCAGGTCCGCGCCCTCGAGCGCAACGGCTACGGCAAGAAGGGCGAGTACGTCTGCTTCGACGTGCATCCCTTCCGCACCACCGCCGAGACCCAGTGGCTCTCGCACCTGGCCAACTCGCGCCGCACCTTCGAGCACCTCCTGGCCAAGGCCAAGAGCTACCCCGAGAAGGAAGCCGCTCAACTCATCGCCGATCGCAACTACCAGGACCTCGACCAGCTGGTGATCGAGCACCTGCTGGGCACGCGCTGACGTCCCGAAAACGGACATCGGTCGAAGGCAGACCGAACGCGACGAAAACGCCGGACTCCGCGAAGGGGCCCGGCGTTTTTCGTTTCGCCAATACCCCCAATTGGAGCCAGTCCTGATTTTTCAATTGGGGACCACGAGGCCGTTCGGGGCAACCTCGAGCCATGCAATTCTCCGACTACGCCACGTTCGTCGCCTTCAACGGCCGGGTCTTCGCGCTGGACCGCCGCGACGGGTCCATCCTCTGGCGCTGGGACACACCCAAAGGAAATTTCGTGACACTGCTGCCCGATGGCGACCAGTTGCTCGTGTGCTCAGATGGCTATTTGTGGGCGCTGCGGGCGGAAGATGGGAGCCTCGTCTGGAGCCAACCTTTCAAGGGCGAAGGCACGGGAATCCCCTTCCTGGCCAGTCCCAGGTCCGGCTCCGAAACCCAGACGACGGCCGCCATGGCGGTCCTGGCCGCAACTGCCGCCGAGGAAGCGCGGAGACAGCAATCATCGACCAATTCCAACACCGCCA
>CAYLTF010000015.1:0-46885 GCA_964386625.1 uncultured Akkermansia sp.
CCGGGGTATGGGTCTCGACCCACCGGGCCATGAGCCACAACAGATCGCTGAGGCGGTTGAGGAAGATCAGGATCTCATGGTTCTCGACCTCGCCCGAGTCACGCAGCACGAAGACGCGGCGCTCGGCCCGCCGGCAAGTGGTGCGAGCGACATCGAGGGCGGCGGAATGCAACGTCATCCCCGGCGTGGCCCACCCCTTGAAGGTGATGCTCTGCGCCTCGATTTGCGCCACCAGCGCATCAAGCTTGGCAGTCAGTGTCGGGGTCACCGCCTGGAACCCGTCAGCCAGGTATCGCTGGGTATCCTCCTTGGCCGTCGCGAGTTCACCCATGAGGATCACCAGGTCTTTCTGGATCACCAAGAGGTTGTCGCGGATGAACGCGTCGGTGGCGGTCGCCCGGGCCATGCCGATCGCGGCATTCAACTCGTCGACCGACCCGTAGGCCTCGACCCGCGGATGGGCCTTGGAAACCCGGCGGTTGTACATCAGGCCGGTGGTTCCGGAATCGCCGGTGCGGGTGGCAATGCTCATGCGGGTCAAGGGTGGACGCGATGCCCCATGACGCAACCATTTCAGCCCGATTTTTTGGGAGGTTCGGAGCCCGCCAACACCGCTTCCCGCCGCTGCCGCTGCGGAGGGAGCAACTCCGATTCCCGGACGGCACGGGCGTGGGTCCGGGCGGCCTCGACCTGCTGCCGCGCATCCTCGATCAACATCCATGCGTAATGGAGCTGGGTCTCCTCGACGGAGGTCCGCCCGACCCATGGAATCCGGGCCAACAAGCCTTCCGCATCGTCAAAGCGGCGATGGTTCACCAGGGCGAGGGCGTGGTTGATCTGACAGGGCACCGAATCGGGCGACCGATGGAGCAATTCCAGGGTCAATCGGGCGGTTTCTGCCGGTTCGCGTCCGAGGGCGATCATCACCGCGGCGTGGTTGTGCCGGTATACCGGGTTTTGAGGATCCAGTTGGTAGGATCGCGACACCGCCTCGGCCAAGGTCTCCATGTCTTGCGTTTCCGCGGCGATCCCGGCGACTTCGAACCAGAAGGTGGCGTCCCGGGCGAACCCCTTCTCGACGCGCCGCAGCAGAAGAGCGGCTTCTTGGGGGCGTTGCACCCGACGCAGGCCCGCGACCATCCGCGCCACCAAGACCGCATCGGGGGGCGCGCCCTCGACGATCTTGGCGAAGTCGGCCGCGGCATCCAGATCCCGGCTCAAGCTGAGATCGATCCGTCCGTCGAGGTACCAGCTGTAGGCCGTCATCCGTCCGGCCAACGAGGTCTCGTCGCGCATCCCGATGGCGAGTTGGCGCAATCGCGGCCAATCCTGGCGCTGCAGAAGCAGCTCGGCGGTCGCCAACCAGAGATCGGGCGCATACGGGAAGACCTTCACCTGTTCCAGACCAAGCTCCACCGCCCGATCGGCGAGACCGAATGCCTGCAGGGCCTCCATCAATCCCGCCACCTCACCCGGGCTGGAAGGGCTCCGCCGGAACGACTCCAACCGGGTCTTCACCTCGGAGGATCGGCCGGACCGGGCCAGCACACGCCACAAGCCGAGGTGGTCGGACAGGGAATCTTCATGAAGCTCGACCCGACGGGCGAGGGTCCGCTCGTAGGCCGGCGCGTCGGCGAGTTGCTCGAAGACCATGAGCAAGAGCCGTGAGGCCTCGGCATGACGCGCCGGATCGCGCTCCGCTTCCAGGAGCCGATCACGGGCCGGGGCCATGCCGGTGATGGGACCCCAACCCGCTTCCCACGCCGGGGCGATGAGGAGCATGGGCCCCGTCATCGCCAGGGCCTGCCGTTGCCGTTGCCAAAGTTCCTCGAATCGATCCATGCGGCGCGCGAGGAACAGCGACCGTGCGAACCAACCAGCCATCTCGGGGTCGTCGCCGATGGCCACCTCCCGCAGGAGGGCCACATTGGCTTGATGGTGACCGACATGGTCCAGGAAACGGGCGAAACGCAGGAGATCCGCGGAATTCGTCGCGGATCGCTGGAGCAGTTCCACACCGCAGGCGTACCCGAACCGCACGTCGTCTTGGGAGTACCCCGACGCGTCCGTGAGGATCTGCAGCGCTCCCCGGCGTGCCTCCAGACTGGCCGGGTCGTTGGCCAAGGCGGTCTTCCAGGCGGTGACCGATTCCGGCAGGCGTCCGGCCAGGCCGGCGGTCCGGGCCGTGCGGATGAGCGACCGGGCCTGGAACTTGTCGAGGATGCTGGCTCGCTGGGGCGGGTCGATGTCCGGGGGGGAGACGACGAAGACGGGAATGACCACCAACAAGACCGACATCACGAGCAGCGTGACCGCCAGCGCCGCCCAGCGGAACCAAGGATCGCTCACCAACACCCTCAGCAGATCGTTCTCGATGGCCTCGGGGCTCTCCTCTTCGGGCTCCGGTGTCCGCGGATCGGGGGCACCGATCGCCCTCGACTCTCCGGAAAGGATCGGTGAACGCGTCGGATCAGGCGGGGTTCCCGATGAACCCGATGTCCCAGAACTCATTCATAGGCCATCGGCAACCCGCAGGATTTCTGAAGCCCCGGAGGCCTCGAGGACCAAGCCCGGGGCGATCGCCGCGGGAATGAGCACAAACTCTCCCGGCCGAAGGTCTCGGTGGTGGGCACCCACGGTCACCCGAGCGGTTCCCGAGACCGATCCCAAGACGCACGGGCCGTTGCGCGAGGAGGCCTGTCGGGCGGGGGCCACGAACCCCCCGGGCTCCAGGCGGACCAGATCCACCGAGAACAAGGCATGTCGCACCAAAGGTCGAATCCGCGCTCCCGGCGTCACGACGGTCCAGAACTCCGGAATCAGCTCCGGGTGGGTGTCGGAGAAATCGATGGATGCCAGGGCGGGTTCCCTGTGCAACTCGCGGGGTTTTCCATCCAGTCCGGTCCGATTCCAATCGAACACCCGGTAGGTGGTGTCTGAGTTCTGCTGGATTTCGAAGACCAGGTTTCCGCCCCCCAGCGCATGGGCCCGACCGCTGGGCAGGAACATCGCATCGCCCGCGCGGACGGGGTGACGTCGGAAGCAGTCGGCGACGGTGCCGTCGTCGAGCCGGCGCTCGAACTCTTCGCGGGTCATGCCGCCGCGGAATCCGACATAGATCTGGGCTCCGGGATCGGCCTCCGCGAAGTACCACATCTCGGTCTTCGGCTCACCACGCAAGGCCGACGCCTTCTGGGCCGGAGGGTGCACCTGCAACGACAGATCGTCCCGGCAATCGAGGATCTTCACCAGCCAAGGGAACCGCTCACCGACCGCCACCGTTCGCCCCATCAACTCGGCGCCGTGGTCCTCCATCAGGCTGCGGAGCGAGGTTCCGGCCAACGGCCCCTCGGCAACGATCGATTGTGCTTCGGCACGGTCGGAAATCTCCCACGATTCACCCACCGGGACGGCGGGAGGCAGCGGCTTGCCCCACCGCTCCTCGAGCCGACGACCGCCCCAGACCCGCTCCTTGGGCAGGGGCTTGAACACCAGCGGGGCTTCGAGGACTCGCCGCATCAGGCCGCCTGAGAGTCGGGCTCGGTGAAATGGCCGAAGGCCCGGAACTTGGCGTACCGAGTCTCCAGGCGCTGGGCCGGGGTGAGGGCGCGCACCTCGGCCAGGTGTCGCAGGAGCCCCTGCCGGAGAGTGGCGGCCGTCGTCTCAAGGTCGAGATGGGCCCCGCCCAGCGGCTCGGGCAACACGTCGTCGACCAGGCCCAGGGAACTGAGGTCGTTGGCGGTGATCTTCAATGCGGCGGCGGCCTTCGGGGCGGCCGTGCGATCCTTCCACAGGATCGCCGCGCAACCCTCGGGGCTGATCACCGAATAGTAGGCGTTCTCAAGGATCAGGACCCGGTCGGCCACGCCGATGCCCAGGGCTCCGCCCGAGCCACCCTCGCCGATGACGCAGGCGATGATGGGAACCTCGAACGTCATCATCTCGCGGAGGTTCACGGCGATGGCCTCGGCGATGTGACGTTCTTCGGCACCGATGCCCGGATAGGCACCGGCCGTGTCGATCAACGTGATGATGGGCAGGCCGAACTTGTCGGCCATCTTCATGAGGCGCAACGCCTTGCGGTAGCCCTCCGGGTGGGCCGATCCGAAGTTGCGGAGGATGTTTTCCTTGGTGTCCCGGCCTTTCTGGGTGCCGATCACCATCACCTGTTCGCCACCCAGTCGGGCGAACCCGGCCACCATGGCCCGGTCGTCGGAATAAAGACGGTCGCCGTGCAATTCCTCGAAATCGCTGAAGGCCGTCCGCAGGTAGTCGAGCGAATAGGGACGCCGCGGGTGACGGGCCAACTGCACCCGCTGCCATGGCGTCAGGTTCGAATACAGCTGCCGCTGGGCCTCCTGGATCTTGGTCTCCAGCAGGCGGATCTCCTCTTCCCAGGAAATCCCCAGGGAAGGCGTCCCCGGCTGGGAGCGCAGTTCCTCGAGTTTGCGCTGGAGGTCTGCGATCGGTTTTTCGAAATCGAGAAAATGTCTCATGGACGGGGCATCCACCCCGGACAACCACCTTAAAGTCCCACCCCCGGACCCGCAACGGTGGAGTTGCCGGAAGCCGGGGCCCCCCGATTTTCTCGCTTCCGCCGGCACTCCCGCTTCGCGACCATCGGGCCGCAATGAAACGCCGATCGAACGCCAAGGCCTCCTCAAAACCAGAACAGAACGACGCCCTGCCCCGTCCGTTTTCCTCCATCGTGGTGGACGGCATCGAACGCGCCCCGAGCCGCGGGATGCTCTACGCCACCGGCTTCAAGAAAGACGACTTCCAGAAGCCCCAGATCGGCGTGGCCTCCACCTGGAGCATGGTCACCCCGTGCAACATGCACATCGACCAGCTGGCTGTCAGCGTGGCCCAGGGCATCAATGAAAACGGCGGCAAGGCCGTGGTGTTCAACACCATCACCATCTCCGACGGCATCTCGATGGGCACCGAGGGCATGAAGTACTCGCTGGTGTCCCGCGAAGTGATCGCCGACTCCATCGAGACGGTCGTGGGTTGCCAGGGTTTCGACGCTTTCGTGGCGGTCGGCGGCTGCGACAAGAACATGCCCGGCTGCGTCATGGCCATGGCCCGGCTGAACCGCCCGAGCATCTTCGTGTATGGCGGCACGATCCTGCCGGGCGAACTCCACGGCAAAGACGTGGACCTGGTGAACATCTTCGAGGCGGTCGGCAAGAACGCCGCCGGTGCCTGCACGGCCGAAGACGTCGAGGCGGTGGCCGAGGTGGCCATCCCGGGAGCCGGCTCCTGCGGCGGCATGTACACGGCCAACACCATGGCCTCGGCCATCGAGGCGCTGGGCATGAGCCTGCCGAATTCGTCGGCCCAGGCGGCCGTGTCGCAGGACAAGACCCGCGACTGCGAAGAGGCTGGTGCCGCGGTGCTGAACCTGCTGAAGAAGAACATCCGCCCGCGCGACATCATGACCAAGAAGGCGTTCGAGAACGCCATGACCGTGGTCATCGCCCTCGGCGGATCCACCAACGCGGTGATGCACCTCATCGGCATGGCCCATTGCGCCGGGGTGAAGCTCACCATCGACGACTGGACGCGCGTCGGAAAGCGGGTGCCGGTGCTGGCCGACCTCAAGCCCTCGGGCAAGTACGTGATGGCCCGGTTGGTCGAGATCGGCGGCACGGTGCCCCTGATGAAGATGCTCCTCGACAAGGGGCTGCTCCACGGCGACGTGATGACCGTCACCGGCAAGACGATGGCCGAGAACCTGAAGAACGCGCCGAGCTATCCGGCCGGGCAGGACATCATCCGGAGCTTCGACAACCCCATCAAGAAGGACAGCCACCTGGTCGTGTTCCGCGGCAACCTCTGCCCCGGCGGCGCGCTGGGCAAGATCTCGGGCAAGGAAGGCCTCACCTTCAGCGGCACGGCCATCGTGTTCGAGAACGAAGAGAAAGCCCTGCAGGGCATCCTCAAGGGGAAGGTGAAAAGCGGCCACGTGGTGATCATCCGGGGCGAGGGTCCCAAGGGTGGCCCCGGCATGCGCGAGATGCTCTCGCCGACCAGCGCCATCATGGGCAAGGGCCTGGGCAAGGAAGTCGCACTGATCACCGACGGCCGCTTCAGTGGTGGCTCGCACGGGTTCGTGATCGGTCACACCACGCCCGAGGCCTTCGACGGCGGCCCGATCGCCGTGATCAAGAACGGCGACCCGATCACGATCGACGCGAAGAAGCGCGAGATCAACCTGGGCATCCCGGCCAAGGAACTGGCCTCGCGCCTCAAGTCCTGGAAGAAGCCCAAGCCCAACTACACCCGCGGCGTGCTCGCCAAGTACGCGGCCACGGTCAGCACCGCCAGCGAGGGTGCGGTCACCGACCGTCAGTTCTGAGCCCCACCGAAGTTCGAACCCCGGTCATGGCCTTGCGCATCAAGATCTGCGGCATCACCCGTGAGGAGGATGCCTGGGCCGCGATCGACGCCGGCGCCGATGCGCTGGGGTTCGTTTTCGTGCCCGGCACGCCCCGGTTCATCGAGCCGGCGCGTGCCGCGGCGATCACGCGGGGCCTGCCCCCGTTCGTCAGCCGCGTCGGGCTCTTCGTCGATGCCGAACCCGCACTCATCCGGGCCACCCTCGCCGAGGCTCGGCTCGACACGGTCCAACTGCACGGCGATGAGCTCCCCGAGGTGGGACGGTGCCTGCGGGGCCAAGTCCGAGTGATCCAGGCCTTCCGGGTCCGTGGGCCTGAGATCGTGCAACGGTTGGCGGAATACCGCGATGCGTGCGACGCCTGGCTCCTGGACGCCTACGTTCCCGGAAGCTCTGGAGGAACAGGAGCGCGCTTCGATTGGAATCTCGCCGTCCAGGCCCGTGATCTGGGGCATCCCCTGATCCTCGCCGGCGGCCTGAAACCCGAGAACATCGCCGAGGCGGTCCGACAAGTCCGTCCCTTCGCGGTGGACGTGTCCTCTGGAGTGGAGGCCTCGCCTGGGTTGAAGAGCCCCGAAAAGGTGCGGCGATTCGTCGCCGAGGCCCGATCGGCCTGACCCCCTTCCCGACGCGCCCGCTTGCGCCGTTCGCCGGCGCTCACGATGGATCACTGACCCGGCAAACCGGGAAACGGGGCCGGTGGCGGCGGCGGGATGTTGCGCCCGAGCCGCGAAGGATTGGCGGGAACCGTGCCACCCAACTGATCGGCAGAGGGGGCCACCGCCGGCACGTCGATGCCTCCGTGCACCTGGGTTCCCCCGGCTTGGATCGAATTCGCGGCCATCGGCGTATTCTGGAGGGTTCCGGCTCCGACCCCACCGCTCAGGATGGCCCCACCGCGACCGATGACCGTCGGAGCGGCCCCGCCTGCCCCGGTCTGGACCGAGCCCGGGAAGAAGCCCGGAGCTGAACCGGCAGCACCGACGCCCGGTTGATTCATGATCGGTGGCGGCGGTTGATTTCCCCGCAACGCACTCGGAGGCAGGCCGGGCAGGCCGGGAACCGGAGCCCCCCCGGCAGGCCCAGGGGCGGAGGCGGTGGTCTTGAGGGCGTTGTCCTTGAAATTCAGCGGGATCTCTTCGCCGTTGAAAGCGATGGTGACCGTCTTTTCGATGGGATCGATCGCCACCAACTTCAGGACTCCGTCGCCGACATCGATCTCGCCATCCAAGATCAAGGCCCGCGGATACTGGATCGCCTTGCCCTTGGGTTGATAGGCCACGAAGGCCCGTTTCTCGCCACGGACACTGGTGAAACCTGTCAGGAAGAACTCCGGACGCTCCTTGGGCGGTTCCTTCTCGGGTTCGGGAGGCGCCGCCACCGCAGGAGGCTTGATGCCGAAAGCGTTTCGCTTCGGGATGCGAGCGTACCGATGGGTGGGTCCGGGAGGCTCGGTGGCGACCGAGGCGTCGGACTCGACCGGGGTCGACTTGACCTCGGTCGACGCCCCAGGCTCACCCCGGGGCGCGGCGTTCGAGCCCGCATCGGACTTCGTGGATTCGGGAACCGCGGGAGCGGCCGCCCCGGAGACAATGGATGCCGTCGGGTTCGCGGGCACCTGAGCCTGGGCCCCGGAACCCGGCAGGCAGGCACCGGGCAACATCAGGAATCCGGCCGCCACCACGGCACCGCCACGGCGGATCCAGGCCGGCGGGGCATGATCGGCTCCCTGAAAGGTTCCCTGATGGGACATCGACATGCCCGGGACAACACCGGATGGATCAAATGGTTGCAGCATGAAGAGGGCCCGACTTTCTGGGCTTGGCGTTCAAGCATCCGCCAAAGATCCGGCCGATGCCCAGAGAAGATTTTTCGTCCCGGTCGGGACCAAAGCTTGAACGAAGCGGGGACTGGACAGACCAAGGAGCCGTGTCCCGGGCAAGGCAGACAGGCGTGCCCCGCCCCGCCCGCACGGGGTCCACGCCAATTTCACGTCGACAAACCCCCGCTCCCGCCGCTCCATTGAAGGCTTTCCGGACCGCCTACCGGGGGGCTTCCCTGGGGCGGGACCGGCGAGGCCGAACCGATCGTCCGAATGGAAACCAAGCAATCCCCCCAAGCGCCTTCTCCGGTCACCCCCCCGCCGACGGCTGAACCCAACGGGCGCCTGTTCCGCCCCATGGACTGGCTGACCTTCGTCCTGGTGACGCTCTTCGTCCTGGCGGGCTACCTGTACACCGTCGCCCCCGACCTCACCCTGGAAGACTCGGGTGAATTGGCCGTCGGCTCCATGTATGCCGGCGTGCCGCACCCTCCGGGGTATCCGGTGTGGACGATCTATTCGTGGTTGTTCACCAAGATCCTGCCCTTCTCGAGCATCGCCTGGCGGGTGGCGGTCTCGTCTGCGGTGGCAGCGGCCCTGTCGGCCGGCCTGACCGCTCTGCTGATCTCCCGCGGATCGAGCCTCATCCTGGAAGGCATAGACCTCTTCAAAGACCTGCCCCGCCGCACCGAGAACGCCATCACCTTCGTGGCGGCCTGGGTCGGCGGATCGCTGCTCGGTTTCAACGGGTTCATCTGGAGTCAGGGGGTGATCGTCGAAGTGTACACCCTGGCGGTGCTGAACCTCGTGGGCATGTTCTGCCTGCTGCTGATGTGGATGTACCGTCCCGACCGCCGTCGGTACCTGCACTGGGTGTTCTTCTTGTTCGGCCTGTGCCTCTGCAATCACCAGACGCTGATCGTCGCGGCCATGGGCATCGAGGTGGCCATCGCTGCGGCCGACAAGCGCCTCGGACGCGACTTCTTCCTGGGCAACACGATCATCTGGCTCCTCGGACTCCTGGCCCACTTCGCCGGCAAGATCCACACCTTCGACGACAACCTCCCGGTCTTCATGATCTACAACCTGGTCGGCCTGGGATCGCTGGCGGCCATGCTTTGGCTGGCCTCGGAGACCGGCAAACTCGGTGACCAACTCCATGTGGTGCTCATCGCCGGCGTGGCCTTCGCGGCGGGTGCGGCCTTCTACCTCTACATGCCGATCGCCTCGGCCACGAATCCGCCGATGAACTGGGGCTACCCACGGACCTGGGAGGGCTTCGTGCACGCCTTCACCCGGGGTCAGTATGAGAAGACCCATCCCAGCACCGATCCGGTGATGATCTTCCGCCAGCTCTGGATGTACGCCCAGGGAGCCCAGGAAGAGTTCAATTGGGCCAACCTGCTGGTCGGTCTCGTGCCTTTCGCCTTCCTCAAGAAGATGCGCCTCCGGGAACGCGCCTGGCTGATCGGTCTGTCGGCCATCTACCTGTGCCTGGCCGTCCTCCTCCTGATCCTCCTCAACCCCGGCATCGACAAGTCGGCCAAGGAGCTGGTGAAGGTGTTCTTCACCTCCTCCCACACCATCATCGCGCTGGCGGTCGGCTACGGCCTGGCCCTGGTGGCGGCCCTGCTGGTGACCCAGTACCGGAACGGCAACACCCGTTTCTGGATGTGGGTGGGCGGCGCGGTCGCTTGCGCCTTCAACCTGTACGAGCTGGTCGACATCTACCTCGGCACCGTCTTCACCATCCTGCGGGTGGCCGGCGCCCTGAGCTTGGCGCTGTCGCTGGCCTTCACCGGATGGATTCTCCTGAACCGCGAAAAGCTCCGGATCGCACCGGTCCTGGCCATCTTCGCCCTGATTCCCTTCGACTCGATCCTTTCGCACTGGGGCGACAACGAGCAGCGGGGACACCTCTTCGGCTACTGGTTCGGCCACGACATGTTCGAACCCGGCCGCGACGCCGGTCATGGCAAAGCTCCCAAGGACACCAATGGCGTGCCCCTGTACCCCGCCATGGCTCCCCATGCCGTGCTCTACGGCGGCACCGACCCGGGACGCTTCTGTCCGACCTACATGATCTTCGCCGAGTCGTTCACACCGGCCCGCCATCGCCTGGACCCGGGCTTCGACCGCCGCGATGTCTACATCATCACGCAGAACGCATTGGCCGATAACACCTACCTCGACTACATCCGCGCCCACTACAACCGCTCCGAGCAGTACCAGTACGACAAGCCGTTCTTCCTGGGCATGCTCAACGACGCGAAGTCCGAGGCCCGGGGCAAGACCAACGGCCTGGCCTCGCTTTTCGCCCCGCTCGATCGGGTGGTCCAGGGTCTGGGCGCCTCGATCGAGGAGGAACGTCGCGCCGGCGAGTCGCTCTTCAAGCCCGACCACTTCAAGGATTTCGCCACCTTCACGGCCAAGGTCACCGCCGCCGCCGACCCGCTGTCCAAGCACTTGAAGGATCAGCTCGGCGCGGCCTCGTCGCCTGAGGCCGTCGCCGACGGCTTGAACCGGATCCTGCGCGGGCCGTCGCTGGCCGAGGATTCCACCCGCTTCGCCTCGGTGAAGCTCACGCCCCACGTGCAGGCCTTCGCCGCCCAGAACCCGCCCACTCCCAACCGCATCCGCCTGAATCGCCTGCTGCTGGAAAGCGCCTATCCCGGGTTGTTCACGACCAGCCCGGGCGGGCTCTATCCCGACCGCGAGATCCTCTCGGCCACCCCCGAGGACGCGAGCAAGGCATTCACCGACTACACGATGGATGCCGCCAAGCGGTATCCCAACAACCTGAAGCCGGGTGAACAGGTGTTCCAACTCCCCGACGGGCGCATCTCGGTCTCGGGCCAGGTCGCGGTCATGCAGATCAACGGCCTGCTCACCAAGGTGATCTTCGACAAGAACCCCGGACACGAGTTCTACATCGAGGAATCGTTCCCGCTCGACTGGATGTACCCGCACCTGACTCCGTACGGCATCATCATGAAGATCGAGCGGAACCCGGTGCCGGAGATCACCGAGGATATGGTCCGCCGGGATCACGACTACTGGAGCCAGTATTCGGAGCGCTTCATCGGCAATTGGATCCAATACGAGACCCCCACCCGCGAGGTCTGCGACTGGGCCCTGAAGACCTACCTGCAGCGCGACCTGACCGGCTTCAAGGGCGACCCGGCCTTCGTCCGCGACGACAACGCCCAGAAGGCCTTCTCCAAGCTGCGCAACGCCATCGGCAAGTCGATCTACGCCACGCGCATCACCTCGCCGCCGGCCAGCCCTCAGGTGCAGCAACGCATGGTCAAGGAGGCGGAGTTCGCCCTGAAGCAGGCCTTCGCCTTCTGCCCATACAGCCCCGAGACGGTGTTCAACTACTCCCAGTTGCTCGCCACGATCGGGCGCTACGAAGACGCGCTCATGGTCGCCAAGACCTGCGAGATCTTCGACGCCGACAACCTGGGGATCCGCAACCTCGTCGAGCAGCTCGAAGCCATCCAAAAGAACGCCGCCCCGAAGGCCGATGCCCAGACGAAGGCCAGGGCCACCGGGCCCAACGCCGACGCCAAGGCGGTGTTCGATCTCGCCTCCACCTACTTCTCGGCGGGCCAGAGCAACGAGGCCGTCGACACGCTGGAGGTCCTGCTGACCAACACCAGCACCAAGCCCGAGGTCTTCCTCTCGCTGGTGGACGGCTACCGTCAACTCGGCCGCGTGGACAAGGTGGAAAGCGCACTCGCACGGTACACCGCCGCCGAGCCCACGCGCCCCGAGGGTTGGTACGACCTGGCGGCCGTCCAGATCGCCTCCGGTCGCCGCGACAGCGGCGTCGAGGCCCTGATGAAGGCCATCGCCCTGAGCGATGCACGCCTGGCCCAGGACCCCAAGGCCACCGACCTGCGCAAGCAGGCCGCCCGTGATCCGAGGCTCAAGGGCATCGCTCTGCCCAAGTGAGCCTCGCCCCCGGCCGACGGGCCTCCTGAAAATCCGACTTGCACGGGCGTGGGTCCGCCCCACCCTCGCGCCCGGATTTTTTCAAATGAACTACCCGATCGCGCGCCGCGCCGCCTCGCTGTCTCCGTCCCTCACCCTCGTCATCGATTCGAAGGCCAAGGAAATGAAGGCCAAGGGCGAAGACGTCGTGGGCTTCGGAGCCGGCGAGCCCGACTTCGACACGCCTCAGCACATCAAGGACGCCGCCGCCGCGGCGTTGGCTGCGGGCTTCACCAAGTACACCCCCAGCAGCGGCATCCCCGAGCTGCGCCAGGCCATCGCCGACAAGTTCCAGCGTGAGAACGGCCTGACCTACAAGCCCTCGCAGATCATCGTCAGCAATGGTGGCAAGCACTCCTGCTACAACGTGATCCTGGCCACCTGCCAGGAGGGCGACGAGGTGATCATCCCGGCCCCCTACTGGTTGAGCTATCCGGAGATGGTGAAGCTTGCCGGAGCGACCCCGGTGATCCTCGAGACCACCGACCAGACCGAGTTCAAGGTGACCCCGGCGCAGTTGCGCGCGGCCATCACCCCGAAGACCCGGCTGTTCGTGCTGAACTCGCCCAGCAACCCGACCGGATCGGTGTACACGCCCGACGAGATCAAGGCTCTCGGCGACATCTGCGTCGAGAAGGGCGTGCTCATCATGAGCGACGAGATCTACGAGCACCTCACCTACGACGGAGCGCAGGTGAAGAGCGTGGCCAGCTTCAGCAAGGCGCACTACGACCACACGATCATCGTCCACGGTTTCGCCAAGGCTTGGAGCATGACGGGATGGCGCCTGGGCTTCCTGGCCGCTCCCGAACCCATCGCCAAGGCCATCGATGCGATCCAGAGCCACAGCACCAGCAACCCCTGCTCGTTCGCCCAGAAGGGCGGCGTGGCCGCGCTCACCGGCTCGCAGGCCCACCTGCCCGGTTGGCTGGCCGAATACGCCAAGCGCCGCACCCGCGCCTGGGAGATGCTCAACGCCATGCCCGGCGTTTCCTGCGTGAACAGCAAGGGAGCCTTCTATCTGTTCCCCAACATTTCGAAGACCGGCCTGAAGTCGGCCGATTTCTGCGCCCGTTTGTTGGAGCAGGAGAAGGTGGCCGCCGTTCCCGGCATCGCCTTCGGGGCCGACGACTACATCCGGATCAGCTACGCCACCAGCCTCGCCAACATCGAGAAGGGGCTGAGCCGCATGGATCGCTTCGTCCGCTCGCTTTGAGCCGCGGGAGCGGGCGACAAGCCCACACCGTTCGACACCCGAGGGATCGCAGGAGCGATCCCTCTTTTTTTGCCGGGCCCTCGCCGGCCGTCGACCTCTCCACCGTCCCGCCTCCCGGGCCGGGACGGCGGGTCGGCCGAGACGGTCCATGCCCACCTGGGTTTCGCGGTCAACGGGATCCCGCCGTCGACCCGAGCGCGTCGGCGATGGCATCCCAGAGGTCCAATCGGGCTTTCAGTGCGGCGACCGCAGCCCCGATGGCTTCGGCTCGCCTTCCGGGATCATCACCGCAAAGCAACCCCACCATTCGCAACCCCATGGCGCCATGCTGGTCGCCGTCGAGTTCGATGTGGCGGTCGAGGTAATACCGCAACGTCGCCAAGCGTTGTGGGAATTGACGCTCCAGGCCATGCACCAACTGGGTGAACATCTCAGGAATGAGGTCCTCTCGCCCGTAGGTGAACGCGGCGGCGATCTCGTGGGCCCGACCGGCCCGGATGACCTCGAAGGTATGCCCCACGAACCGCTGGACCGCCGGAGGTGCGCCGCATCGTTCCAGCCCCACCGCCACCGGGCACCCGGACTCGAGCTCCGCGATGAACCGTTCGATGCGGCCGGTGTCGGCGCCGGTCTCCTGCATCGCCCTCAGGTACAATTCGAAATGACTGGCGGCCCCGCCCTCGGGAAGGCGATCGCTCTCCTCTCCGAGCACGATCTCGTTCACCAGGCGCCGGATCTCGGCATCACCGATCGGACGCCACGGAACGCTCAGGCAGGTCAATCCGGCCTGGAGCGCCTTCAACAAGGACATGAAATCCCACACCGCGAACACGTGGTGCTCCATGAACCCGGTCAGATCTTCCAACGTCCGCAGGCGGTCATAGAGGCGGTGGTGGAGCAGAGCCTCGCGCGTCTCGGTGATCGCCTCGGCCATCTGCACCGGCAAGAGGTCTGGGTTCGTATGCGGGGACTTGGACATGGTCTCAGGCGAAAGATGCCCCAGACTGGCGGATTGAAAAGAGGCCATGCTCCCCGGGATGGGGCGATGCCGAGGGTCCTTGGGATCCCGCGAGGACTCCTCACTCCAGCAAACCCGGGGCGCCGGCCGGGTGATCAACGATCCGAACCCTGGTCATCCCGCGGTTCCAACGCCGTACGGAGTCCCTCCCCCACCCCGTTCAACGAGGCCAGCAGCAGAGCCATGAGGCCGGCGGGAAAAACCAGCAACCACCACCGCACCCGGATCGGGTTGAGCTGCGAGGCGCCGTCGGCGATGAGGGTGCCCAGGCTGGCCTGGGGCGGTCTCACCCCGAGCCCGAGAAAACTCAGGAACGACTCATAGAGCACCACCGAGGGCACGGTCAGGGTGAGATGGACGAGAATCAGCCCGGCCAGATTGGGCAGGAGATGCCGAAGCATCACTCGCGACGGCGAGGCCCCGACCGACCGCGCCGCCAGGATGAACGGGCGTTCGCGGAGTCCGAGCACCTGGGCGCGGACGACCCGCGCCATCGTCAGCCAGGAGACCGAACCGAGGGCGACCGTCATGGCCGCCAGGCGCAGCGCAGGGATCGAGGCAGGCCACCGCTCCGAAAGCCACCCGACGCAACGGGTCTCGAAGATCGTCAGCACGAGCATCACCCAGACCACTGTCGGCAGCGCATCCAGCACATCGACCAGACGCATCATCCCGGCGTCGGTGCGCCCGCCGCGCCAACCCGAGACCATCCCCCAGCCCACTCCGATCCCCAGGCTGACCGCCGCCCCGAACGCGCCGACCATGAGCGAGATGCGGGTGCCGACCATCATGCGCGCCAGCAGGTCCCGCCCGTGGATGTCCGTGCCCATCCAATGACGGGCATCGGGCGGGGCGAAGGGCGACTCGCTCCCCTGGTCCGGATCGACTCCCGACAGTCCGGGCCCGAGGAGAGCCACCGCCGCGGCCAGCAGCAGGAACGCCAAGCCCACCATCGCCCAGGGTTGGCGGCGGAAACGTCGCAGGGCCAGGCGCCCTGGGCTGGCGGCGGCAGGGTTCATGAGCGCACGCGCGGATCCAGCCAACGCAGCAGGAGGTCCGTCCCCAGGTTGAGTCCCTGCAACAGCAACGAGTAGAACAGGACCATGCCCATCATCATCGTGTAGTCGCGGCTGAAGAAGCTGTTGATGAAGAAGGCCCCGGTGCCGGGGATCTGGAAGAGGTTCTCGACGACGAACGAGCCGGTCAGCAGGTCGGCCAACATCGGCCCGCTGTAGGAGACCACCGGCAACAGGGCGACGGGCAATCCATGGCGGACGATCACGGCGGTCTCGCTCAACCCCTTGGCGCGGGCCGCCTGCAAGTGCGGGCTCCGGAGGACCTCCCGCATCCCTTCGCGCATCCAGCGCGCGACGCGAGCGGCGAAGTACAGCCCCAGGGTCAGGGTCGGCAGCACCGCGTTCTTCCAGTGCCCCCACAAGGCCACCGGCAGCCATCCCAGCCAGAGCCCCGACACGAGGATCAGGAACGGCCCCAGGACGAACACCGGGACACAGATCCCGGACAGGGTCAGCAGGCCCGCCGCGAGGTCCGCCCAACGGTGTCTGCCGACCGCGGCGAACACACCGAGCGGGATGCCCACCCCCAGGGCCACGCCGAAGGCCATGGCCCCCAACGACAAGGACACCGGCACGGTCTGGACCAGCAGGTCATTCACCGAGTGGTTGCGGTACTTGAGCGACGGCCCGAGGTCGCCTTGGACCAGGTTCCCCAGATACCGCAGGTACTGTCGCCACAACGGCTCATCCCAATGATACCGGGCCTTCAGCGCCGCCTCGACCTCGCGAGACGCCGTGGCGCGCTCCCGGTCGAACGGGCCGCCCGGCACGGCTCGCAGGAGGAAAAAACTCAAGGTCGCCACCGCCCACAGGACCACCGGGATGAGGGCCAGACGGTTCAGCCAGGACTTCATGGCCGGAGCCTCCTCATCGAGAAGAACGGATGTTCATCCATCCGATTGGGCCAGATCCCCCCGACGGTTCTCGGGTCGGCGGCATAGAGCCCGACATGGCTGTAGAGACCGGTCACCGGCACCGCCTCCTCCACCAGGAGGGTCTCGGCCTGCCGGAGAATCCCGAGCCGACGCCGCGGATCGGCTTCCGCCGCGGCGGCTTGGAGCAACCGGTCGTAGCGGCCGTCTTTCCATCCCGTCCGGTTGTTCCCGCTGTCGGAGAGGAAGCAGTCGAGGAAGGTCATCGGGTCGTCGTAGTCACCCACCCAGGACCCGCGGATGAAGTCGTAGTTCAGGGCCGACATCTCCGCGAGGTAGGTCTTCCACTCCAGCGGCCGCAGCTCGACCCGGATGCCCAGGTGGTCCCGGAGCATCGATTGGATCTCGACCCCGGTCTGCTCGTAGATCCTGGAACCCACGTTGAACGTGTATTCGATCACGGGAAACCCGCGACCCTCGGGATATCCGGCCTCGGCCAGAAGGCGGCGCGATGCAACCGGATCGAACGACAACCCGGACGGTGGTTCGTAGCCCCCGGTGCCCGCTGGCGTCACGGCGGAACTGGGACGCTCTCCCATCCGCGTGATGCGGGCGGTGATGCGCGGCCGATCGATGGCCTGGGCCACGGCCCGGCGAACCCGGGCATCTTGGAAGGGTTTTCGGGTGGTGTTGAAGCGGATGAAGTCCTGTCCCAGGTAGTCGAAACGGTGGAACTCCGGACGTCGCGCCAACTCCGGCCCCAATTCCCCGGGGATGATCTTGCGATCGGAGATGAGGTCGACCTCCCCTGTGAGGAAGAGATTCAAGGCGGTGGAGGGATTGTCGCCGCTGAGGATGTCGATGCGCTCGGTCACCACCCCGGAGGCATCCCAGTAGCGGGGATTCCGGCTCAATCGAAACCGGTCGTTCACCCGCCAACTCAAGAGACGATACGGTCCGCTGCAGGGCAACGGGTCGGCGCGGATCCACTGGTCTCCCCAGCGTTCGACCGCATGGCGGGGGACCGGGAAGAACACCCGCGAGGCCGCCAGTTCGAGGAAGTACGGCGTCGGGTTCTCCAGGGATACGCGGACCGTCCGTGCATCGAGCGCCTCGGCCCCCAACAGGGTCGCATCGCGCAGTTCGCCGTTCACCAGGGCACGACCGTTGCGGACGCAGAAGAACTGGCTGGCATAATCGGCCGCCGTCGCCGGAGTGACGGCGCGCCGCCACGACCAGACGACCTCGTCGGCCGTGATCGGCTCGCCGGTGGACCAACAGGCCTCGGGTCTCAGGTGGAAGGTGTAGGTGCGACCGTCGGCCGAGATCTCCCAATGCGAGGCCAGTCCGGGCATGGCCAACCCGTTGGTGGGATTGAATCGGGTCAGCCCCTCGAAGAGCGCCGAGGCGATGCGACCGTCGGCTTGGCCGGTCAGGATCTGGGGGTCGATGGTTTCAGGCTCCGGCCCGTTGTGCAGGACCAGGTCCGCCCGATCGACCGGCGAACAACCGCCGGCTGCCCAGGATGCGGTGATGAGCAACAGCGCGAGGATGAGGATCCGGATCGGGACCGGATCCCGCCCCGCGCCGCCTCCGGGGCAACAAAAAGCCCCCGTCTTGCGGACGAGGGCGCTTCGTTGATCGGGAGCTCCGGTCACTTCGCGGGAGCGGCAGGAGCAGCGGCCGGTGCAGGAGCCTTCGTCGCGGCGTTGGTCGCCGTGATCAGGGCGTTGGCGGCAGGGGCCGCGGCCGCCGCAGGAGCGGCAGCCTCGGAGCGGCTCACCGCCTCGCGCACGGCCTTGGCCGCGGAACCCGAGCTGTTCTTCATGTTGCCGAGCCAGGCCAGAAGAATGCACAGGGCCAAGAAGATGCCACCCACCCACTTGGTGATGCTCGTCAGGGCGCTGCCGGCGCCGGCACCCAGGAGCGTGTCGACCGCGCCGGAGCCGAAAGCCATGCCCATGCCCGCTTCTTTCTTGGGGAGCTGGATGAGAACCAGCAAGCCCAGCAGGAGGCACACCACCACGAGGACGAAACTCAGGAGACCAATCAGGATACCCATGATATGAAACGGTTGGAGACTGAAACGTTGAAAGGGTTGTTCGGAGTTCTTCGGGAGCGGCTCAGATCGAGTTCTTGATGATCTCGACGAAACTCTTGGACTCCAGCGAGGCACCACCGACCAGCGCGCCGTCGATGTCGGGCTGCTGGAGCAGTTCGCGGGCGTTGGAGCCCTTCACGCTGCCCCCGTACTGGATGCGCACGCGGCGGGCGACGGCCTCGCCGTGCATGGACACCAGCACCTTGCGGATGAACGCATGGACCTCCTGGGCCTGGGCGCTGGTGGCGGTCTTGCCGGTGCCGATGGCCCACACGGGCTCGTAGGCCAACACGGTGGACTCGACCTGCTCGGCGGTGAGACCCGCGAGGCTGCCGCGGACCTGGGTTTCCACGACCTTCTCGGTGATGCCCGCCTCGCGCTCGGCGAGGGTCTCACCGACACAGACGATGGGGATCAGGTTGTTGGCGTGGGCATTGGCGGCCTTCTTGGCGACCAGGGCGTCGGATTCTTTCTGGAATTGGCGGCGCTCGCTGTGTCCGAGGATCACATAGCGCACGGACAGCTCGCGGAGCATGCCCGGGGCGATCTCGCCGGTGAAGGCACCGTAGCCGGAATCGCTGAGGTTCTGGGCGCCGAGGCGGATGTTCGAACCCAGCACCAGCTTGGAGACATCGGAAAGGGCCGTGAATGCGGGGCAGACCACCACATCGACTTCCTTCACGGCGGCCAGCTCGCGGATGAGGTCGGTGACCAGGGCCACCGCTTCGGAGTTGGTCTTGTTGCTCTTCCAGTTGCCGGCAACGATCAATTTGCGCTCTTTGTCCATGCGAAGCAGAAAGGGGACATTAGCCACCGGCCGGTTTGCGTAAAGGGGGAAAAGGCCGACCCGGGGTCCGGGTTCCCGAGGGTGAAGACCGGCCGAGCGTGTGGGACCCGGTGGCGCTCAATCGCCGTTGGGCTTGAAGCGGTCGGTGTTCCGGGCGCGAGAAATGGCCGCATCGTAGGTGATGTGGCACTTCGAGTAGAGGTCGTACAGGCAGTTGTCCATGAGGACCGATCCGTCGCGCGCCCCCAGCTGCATGATGGTGTAGAGCTGGTGCAACTGATTCTCACGGATCACGGCCCGGGCGGCCGGGGTCACCATCAGCAGCTCATAGGCCAGCACCCGACGGGTCCGGTCCACGCACGGCAGGAGCTCCTGCGAGATCACCCCCTGGAGCGAGTTGGCCAACTGCAACACGACCTGCTTCTGGGCGCTGCCCTCGAAGATGCCCACCACCCGCTCGAGCGCGTGCATCGCGCTCGGCGCATGGAGGGTGGCCAGCACGAGGTGCCCGGTCTCGGCGGCGGTCAGGGCCGTCTGGATCGTCTCGTGGTCGCGCATCTCGCCGATGCAGATCACATCGGGATCCTGCCGCAGGGCATGGATGAGCGCATGGTTGAACGATCGGACATCGGTCAACACCTCCTGTTGGACCACGATCGCCCGCCGGTTCTCATGCACCCGCTCGATGGGGTCTTCAATGGTCAGGATCTTGCACCGGCGCTCCCCGTTGATGAGGTCGATCATGTAGTTCATGGTCGTGCTCTTGCCGGCTCCGGTGGGGCCGGTGATGAGGATGAGCCCGTTGGTCTTTCGGGCCAACTCGTCGATGCGAAGCGGCAGGCCGAGTTCCTCACGGGTCGGGAAGAGCTTTCCGCAGAAGCGGCAACTCAGCTCGGTGACCCCGTTGCGCCGGTAGAACGTGACCCGGATCCGACCAGCGACCGGATGACGGACGGAGATGCAGAGCTCCCAGCGGCGATCCAACGTCTCCCGCTGAAGGTCGGTCAGGAGCGATTGCGCCATGGCCTCGCATTCCTCGGGGCCCACGGCGTCCTCGTCGGCCAGGAGGATCTCACCCGTCACCCGGAAGGCCGGCGGGACTCCGACGACGACATGCAGGTCGGAGGCCCCCAACGACACGGCGTCGATGAGCAGGCGATCCATCCGCGGATGGAGGGACTCGGCGATGGAGGGGTTCATGGGCGGAAAATTCGGCGGACGAATCCGGTGCACCGCTCCCAGGCACCCGGCCGTTCTGAACGACCGAGACCCTCGAGTGCCGCCAGGGAATCGGGCTGGATCTGCCAGGCCTGGGTGAAAGACACCCGGGCTTCCTCGTGGAACCCCAGCGCCAACTGGCACTCGCCGGCCAGGAGCCACGGAGAGACCTCGCCCGGGGCCAGGCTGCACGCCTCGCGCGCCGATTGGAGGGCCTTGGCGAACTGACCGTGCACGCGACGGATCCGGCCGGCCAACCACGGACAGGTCCAGTCGGAGGATCGGACGCTGCGGGCCCGCTCGAAGCAATGGTCGGCCTGTTTCTCTTTCCGTGACAGGAACACATCTCCCCGGGCGAGCCAGACATAGGCGGAATCCCCGCGCTCCTCGAGGCTGGCATCCGAGAAGGCCAGCGCGTTGTCACGGTCCCCCAAACGACCGAGAGCCACGGCCTTGGAGGCCAACAGGTCGGGTGCCTGCGGGAACCGCTCCAGGGCCTTGTCGGCCCATAGACGGGCTTCTCGGAATTCGCCCAACTCGATCAACGCGCGAACCTGACCCGCCCAGGCGGGGACGCTGGCCGGGTTGTGTTCGAGCACGCGGGCGAAGAGTCGCAACGCCAGCTCGAAGTCGCCCAACTGGAACGCGCGCTCCGCCTCCGTCGACCAATGCGATTCGCCCGCCGCAGGCCGGAGGGACTGCTGTCCCGAGGGTTCAGGACCCGTTTCGAATTCCAGTTTCCCAAAGCGGCTCATGGCTCGGTGGTCGGTGTGTCGAAGAACCATCGACCATAGGCCCGGCCCAGGAAATCGGAATGTCGCACCGTCGACATCCGCAGGAAGGCCTCGGCGAACGGAGCCTCGGCATCACGGCGCACTCCACCCGCCACGACCCCCTGCCCGGGCACCCGCACCGTGGGCCAGACGAACCAATGCCCAGCCTCCACGGCCAACTCGCCCTCGGTCGGCATCCCTGCCAGGCGCGGCAGATCCCGGCCATTGACCCGGACCGACTTCGCGGTGAACGCGATGCGGTCTCCCGGGAGGCCGAACACCCGGCCCAGGATCGGCCCCTGCGCGAAGACCCATGGAATGCCACCCTCCGGCTGGACACGAAACCCGTCCTGCCGGAAAGCGATCGAATCTCCTCGTTGCACGTCGGCGACCCGGACCCTCGGGTTGAACACCACGGTCCGGTCCTCGGTGGTGATCTTCAAGGGATTGGCCACCCGACTCCGGAACTGGTCGAAGGCTGGCAGGTAGACCAGCGAGTAATAGATCGCCCAGCACACCAGCGGCAGCAGGATCCGTTCAGCGAGGCCGGCCGGGTGCCCCTGATTCGATTCACGCTGCCGGAGCATCAGGAAGGCCAGTCCGCTGGCATGGCAGGAGGCCATGCCTCCCATGAACCACCCCATGGTCGGGTGGCACAGCAAGATCAACGTGGCCGCGGCGCACAACCACCAACCGGCCAAGAAGACGCGGCCCAAGGTCCGCTGACCCAACAGCGCATACCCTCGGCCCGGAATGAGCGACGCCAACAACCATTGGAACCCCGTCAATTCCAGCCCAACCCCATGACCAAGCGGGCTGCTCCACCACATCCGTCGGAGCGCCAGACCGAGGCGATCGATCGACTGGCCCAGCCGGGAAGGAATCCACCGACGCCCCGCGCGCGGCGGGTAATAACTGGAGGACTCGGAATCCATCCGCACAGGAGGTTCGGTGCGTCAGTGCCGCTGTTCGTGGCGCAAGGTCACATCCTCGTCAGGCTCGTAGTACCCGGACGTGTGCCGCAGCTCTTGGGTCTGGCCGACGATCTGCTCGAAAAACCGAACCGCCTCCACACAACCCTTGCCCTGGAACCCCTCGACATGGATCTCCACCTCTCCGGTGGGGCCGATGGTGATCTCGTATTCGCGTGCTTTCATGAGGCTGTGGGTCGGTTGGGGGCGGTTGGGGGCGATGGGTGAGGGAATGTGTCCGGGCCTGGCCTCAATTCTGCCAATGACGGACCCGGAGGCGGATGGACTGGTTCTCGTCCACGGTCTCCTCGACCAGGTCCATCCCCTTGCCCGCCATCTCGGACTTGAGCTTGGCGAGCACATAGTGCTGCACCGTGCGGCCGGCGACCTCGTCGCCGATGGCCCGGAGCTGTTCCTCGGAAAGTCCCTCGCCGGTGACGCACACCGAGTCGCGGCCCCGGGCATCTCGGCTGAATTCCACCTGCACGCCATCCCGTGTCAGGCGGATGCGCTGATCACGGCCCAGGGTGCCGGTCACGGCCGTGCAATTCGGGACATCCAGCGTCACCGTGTTCGAGCCGGTGCGGAGGTCCTGCGAAACGCCCTGCTGGGCGATTTCACGGGCCACGGTGAACCCCATCGAGACCGCGGCCGAGGCGACGGCGGCGCTGATGGCGGGCCAGGAACTCACGACGATGGGGGCGATGATGGCGACGGCACTCATGGGATGGGCTCGTGGAACTGCGTTGTGGGGTTGGACCGGGCTGACGCGGATTCGTCACGCGGAATCCGTCGAGGGTTCAGAACTCGACCTTCCGGGCCAGGTGCTCGCCCTGGCCGGCGTGGCGCGGGGCGCTGGCGTTGCGTGCCCGACCCTCGGCCCAGCTGCGGAGCCGGTTGATCTGCTCATCCATGGTGCGCGCCAGCGGCACGGTCTGGCGGATGGCCTGCAGCACGTGCTCGGTGGTCAGGTCTCCGCCGTCGTAGAACGCCTCGTAGAGGGCGCTGTTGATGGCCTCCTCGATCTCGGCACCGCTGAAGTCGGCCGAGGCGGCCGCCAGGCGCGGGAGGTCGAAATTCTCAGGAAACCGTCCCCGCCGGCCGATGTGGACCCGGAAGATGTCGACCCGCTCGGCCTCGGCCGGCAGATCGACGAAGAAGATCTCGTCGAGACGGCCTTTGCGGAGCAGTTCGGCCGGCAGGTGCGAGATGTCGTTGGCCGTGGCGACGACGAACACCGGCGCGTTCTTCTCGCTCAGCCAGGTCAGGAAGGTGCCGAAGACACGGGCGGCCGTGCCGCCATCGCTCGAGCCGCTGCCCTGGGATCCGGAGAAGGCCTTGTCGATCTCATCGACCCACAGGATGGCCGGGGCGACCGACTCGGCGACCGCGATGGCGCGGCGCACGTTCTCCTCGGACGAGCCCACGAGACTGCCGAACATCCGCCCCATGTCGAAGCGCAGCAGCGGCAGTTGCCACTGGCTGGAGATGGCCTTGGCGCAAAGGCTCTTGCCGCATCCCTGCACCCCCAGCAGCAGCACTCCCTTGGGAAACGGCAAACCGAAGATCCGCGCCTCGGGTGAGAAGGCCGACGACCGCTTGACCAGCCAGTCTTTGAGAATGGTCAGGCCCCCGACATTCCCGAAGTTCTCGGTGGTGGCGTAGTACTCCAGAAGGCCGCTCTTGCGGATGATCTGTTGTTTCTCGGCAAAGACCTCGTTGACGTCCTCGCCACTGAGGCGGGCGTCCTTGACGATGATCTTGGCGAACACGTTCTCCGCCTCGCCGAGGGTCAATCCCAGGGCGGCCTGCAGCAACCGGTCGCGACCCGCCGCATCGAGGTCGATCACCACCTCTTTGATGGCCCGCACGTCCTGGAGGATGCGGTCGAGCAGCGCTCCCAGGTCGTCCTTGGTGGGCAACGGGAAGCTCAGGACGGTGAGTTCCTTGTCGAGTTCGGCGGGGATCTCCAGGATCGGAGACACCAGGATCACCGTCTTGAAGCTGTTCTTCAGGTGCAGGGCGATGTCCTTCAGCTTCCGGATCACCGCGAAGTTGGATTTCACCAGGAACGGGTGGAAATCCTTGAAGAGGAAGATGGCCGGCTCGACCTGCTCCAGGACCTGGTCGAGCGCGGCGAGCGGGTCCTTGGTGGCCCCGGAACGCCCCTTCTGGCTCTGGATGTTCGCACCGGCCGCCACGATGCCCGTGGAATAGGACCACTCGAAGGCCTTCTTGCCCCGTCGCGCGGCGATGTCGAGCACCAACGGCAAGACGCGCAACTCTTCGCTGGTCTGGACATAGATCAGCGGATAGCGGGCGCGGATGAGCACCTCGAGTTCGGAGGCGAAGGCGTTGGGGGTCATGGAGATCAGGGGGCAGGATGGGTGGCGGGGTTCCCGGAATCCAGCGCGCCGCGCAGGAGCGCCGCCAGTTCCGGGGTGAGGTGATGGGCGAGGATGCGACCGTCGGGCAGCAGCAGGAGTTCCGAGACCACCTCGACCGGCTCGGGAGCCGCCATCGGGGCATCAACGACACACTGCGGGGAGCGCGGCCCGGCCGGTGGGGGCAGGTCAGGAGCTTCAGGCGATGGATTCATTCCGGGAGGGAGGTCGATGCGAGGAGCGTTGGGTCCAGGAGCCTTCGGCATTCGGTCGGTCACTCGATGAGGCGCAACCCGGCGGCGACCCCGATGCGGAGGGCCTCCTGCGCCTCGGCCATTCGACCCGGCGTCCGCAGTTCGGGATGACGCCCGCTGAACCATCCAGGCCAGAAACCCGTCCGGAGGCTCACCTCGACCCGCGGCAGGTTCGCCGCGAGCCAGGTCACGACCGGGCGCCAGCAACAGTCCAGATGCCCGGGCATGAGCAGGTGGCGCACGATCAACCGGGTGTGGTCGGCCGCCCAGAGCAAGTTGGGGTGCACGCGGCCGCTGTACCCCTCCACCCGGGCGATGCGGTGGGCGCAGGCGTCGTTGCCGAACTTGAGATCGGCCACCCAGCAGTCGAAGACCCCGTCCAACAACGCGTTCGACTCCGGGGTGCCATGGGCGTTGGTTTTCCAAACCAGCGGAAGGCCTTCGGGCAGCGCGGCCACCAGGTCCAGCGCCGAGGCCAGGTGGATGGTCGGCTCGCCCCCGAGGATCATCAGGCTGCGAACCGCGCCAGATTCCCAGGCTCGACCGATGCGCCCCAGCAACACCTCTCTCTCCGGCCCGGCGGGAACGGAACCCGCCGAGGCATCCCAGCTCTCACGCCCGGTGTTGCAGAAATCGCAGCGCAAATCGCACCCGCTGAAGGCCACGGCGAAGACCGGGCACAGGTCGGATTCATCGCCCACCTCGATCTGGGCGTTGAAGAGCCGGCCTTCGGGACCGGCGTGGCAGGGGCCTCGTTGGCCCGCCCACCGATCGGCCCCGCAGCGATGGGAGCACCACAGGCAGTGGCTCAACTGGCTGCGGGCCATCCCCGCCCGATAGGCCGCCAAAGCCGCACGGGAACCCTTCGCCTGGGACGCGATCGGCATCAAAAGAGTCGCCTCCACCAGGGTTTCGAGCCGACCTCCGCCTGCGGGGTCGCCCCATGGGTCTGAGCCAGGCTGGCAGCCACGCGCGAGCGGAGAGGCACGGGCACGGACGTTTGCGACCGATCCCAGGCGATGAGCGCCTCGGGGCTCTCGAAATCACGGAGGCCCTCAATCTGCTGGGTTGCCCGCTGCTGGGCTGCCTGCTGCTCGGCCTCGAGGTCTTGCTGCCGGGTCTGCTCGAGTCGGATGGAGGGTGGATTCATGGCGTCGGGAATCAGGCGGTCTTGGCGAAGGCCGTCGAGAAGGCCTTGCGGGCCCGGTGCAGTTTGCCCCGGACGGCATCGGGGGTCTGTTGGGTGATCTCGCCCACCTGCTCGTAGCTGAGGTCCTGGTCGGCCACCAGGAGCAGCAGGACACGGTATTCCTCGGGCAATCGGTCGAGGGCGCTTTGGATCCGCTGCCCCAATTCCTTGGTTTCCAGCGCACGCAGCGGATCCCGGCCCGTGGAGGGCTCCCCGTCCAGCACCGACGCATCGTCGGCCAGGTGGATGTTCCGCGCCGACCATCGCTGCCGAAGGTTGGTGCAGTGGTGGAGCGTGATCCGGTAGAGCCACGTCCTCACCTCGGAATCGCCCCGGAACTCTCCGAAACCCCGGAAAGCCTTCACGAACACATCATGGGCGGCATCCTGCGCCTGCGCGGGGTCGCCGAGGAGGCGGAGCGCCAGGTAATACACCGGCTGGGCATGAGCCGCATAGACCGCCTCGAAATCCGCAGGAAACCCTGAGTCAGGCCCGTCGGAGCCCGTGTGCTCACAGGCTTTCCCCTGCTCCATGCAGGCGATCTCCTCGGGCTCGGGCACGATCATCACCTCCTTTGGACAAGGCCACCGCCCAGGTGTCACGCGGGAAAAACGCTCCGGAGTCGAACCGGGGCTGCGCCCGCCGTCGGAACCTTGTCGGCGCGGTGCCTGGCAACCGATCTCCCCCGGTCCTTCCCTCCCGGCCCGCGGAGGCCTAGAGTTCGCCCTGTGTTCAGGCCGTGCATTGATTTGCGCAATGGGAAGGTGGTCCAGATCGTGGGGGGAACCCTCGACGATGCGGGCACTTCCACGCTCACCCGCTTCCAGTCGGACCGCCCACCTTCCTGGTATGCCGAACTCTACCGGAAGGACGGCCTCACCGGTGGGCACGTGATCGCCTTGGGTCCGGGCAACGAGGCCGCCGCGCGCGATGCCCTCGGGGCTTGGCCCGGTGGCCTTCAATACGGCGGCGGGGTGAACCTCGACAATGCCGCGACCTGGATCGAGGCCGGGGCCTCGCAGGTGATCGTCACCTCCTGGGTTTTCCGCGACGGCCTCCTCGATCGCCACCGCCTGTCGGAACTGGTCCAGCGCGTCGGCAAGGAACGGCTGGTGCTCGACCTGAGCTGCCGCAAGCGCGACGGCCGCTACTGGGTGGTCACCGACCGTTGGCAGCGCTTCACCTCGCTCGAGGTCGACGAAGCGGTCTGCCATGACCTGGCCCGATCCTGCTCCGAGTTCCTCATCCATGCGGTCGATGTCGAGGGTCTATGCCAGGGCATCGACCTCGAACTGGTGGAATCCCTCTCCCGCTGGTGTCCCATCCCGGCGACCTACGCCGGTGGGGCCCGTTCGATCGACGACCTCAAGACCGTGCAGCGCGTGGGCGGCGGCCGCATCCACCTGACCATCGGATCGGCCCTGGACCTCTTCGGCGGAGCCGACGTCCGCTACGCCGACTGCGTCGCATTCAACCGTTCCCTTTCCACCCTGCCCCCATCCGCATGACCCCCAAGCATGTCCGCCTCTTCATCAAGCCCGGTTGCCCCTGGTGCGACGAAGCCATCGAGTGGCTCGACGCCCGCAAGATCGGCTACGAAACGCTCGATGTGATCCGCGACGCCGCCGCACGGGCCGAGATGCGGGACCTCACCGGCCAGACACGGGCTCCCTCGATCGAGTGGGATGGCCACGTGCTGGCCGACTTCGGCGCGGATGAACTCGAGGCCTGGGCCGCCCGCTTGGGCTACACCGTCTGAAGCCCCGGTGGGTCCTCGGATCAGGCCGGTCGGACAGCGACGGAAGAGCTCAGGGGCCCCTACGGATTGGCCGCGCCCGGCGATCCCCCGGGACGGCTTGAGGGCCTCCAGGCGGTGGGTTGATCGGAGTAGGCTCTGGGGTTCTTCAGCTCCAACGTGTATCCGCGGCCATCGGCCTCGACCGGCCAAGGGTTCCCGTCGTCGTAGGCCAGGCGAAGCATCAAGGTGCCGTCCTCGGCATGCACCCTGAGCGTGTCTCCGCCATTGCCGAGGCCGAATCCGAACTCGCCCAGCGGGGTGGGCCCGGTCGGGAACGCCCGCTGGAACCGCAACGCATCCTGACACAACACGGCATACCCGCCGGCTGGGATCACTCCGCCCGGGATCACGGCGACGTGTTCATCGGTGACATCGCGAATGATCCACCCGGCAAGGTCCACCGCCTGCGCCCCCGGATTGTGCAACTCGAACCAATCCCCGGAATCGGCCTCGGCCGAGGGATGGTACTGGATCTCGGTCAGGATCACGGGCGGCAGAGCCGGGGGCACCGGTGAATAGGCCTCCAGGTGCACGGTCAGGGCGTTGGTCCCGCTCGGCGGCTGGAACGACCAACGGGCCCCTGCGGTGTCGACGCCCCAACCACTCCAGCCCACCACGCGGAATCCCGGCTTGGGAACCACCGTGGCCACCACCGGCACATCCCGGAAGAAGGTGCCCATCCACGGCGGCGGCGCGGCCTCGGTGCGATTGAGCCGCACCTGACCCGCCCCGGCCGGCGAGACCACCGCCTGCAACTGGGCCAACCCCGACTTCAGTCCAAAATGGTCGAGGCAATCCTGCCGGAACTTGGCCGGGCGCTTGCGGGCGAAGTCGCTCAGCGAATCGAGGTTCTTCTCCCAGGTCGCCTGCGTGAACGGCTCGTACTCCGCCTGGTAGGGCTTGCCGTAGCCGCGTTTCTGCAACTCGGCGAAGCTCCAACGCTGCAGGTGGCGAGGAATCTCGGGCCGGATCACCGCGGCCATCGAGCGGATCGTCGCCTCCACCCGCTCCTCGCGGAAGGGCCCGTTCAGGAAGTCCGCGCAGCGCTGGATGAATCGGGTCCGCACCCCGGCGTTGGTGAGCAGGCGACGCAGCATGAGGGTGCGCCCGCCCTCATTGGGCCAACCGGTGCCCGAGCCGGTGCCGGCGGTGGAGAAGGCGAAGATGTTGTCGTAGCTCGCGTAATCGCGGGCCATCGCCGGGACATACACATCGGGACGCCACAGGTGGAACCCGTAGTCCTGATCGTACACGATCCAACGGAATTTCCCGTTCGGCACCCGCGGCCGCCAGCACTTGATGTTGCCGATGTCGAAGTTCTGGAAGTAGAGGAGCGAGGCTTGGTAATCGAGGAAGTTGTCGAGATCGAGGTGGCGGTCGACCAGCGTCTGGAGGTTGGTCGCGACCGTCAGGTCCTTCGTGGCGACGAACGAGCGCATCGCCGTGTAGGCCTGGCTGTCGCCGGCGATCACCGAGCCGTAGCCCTCGATCAGGTCGAGCCCTCCGCGGGGCACCGCATGGTTCCCGAGGATGTAATGCTCGTTGAGCTTCTCCCGCAGGTTGTGGATGCCCCAGTAGTCGCCGTTGAGATACACGACCGTCGGCCGGTAGGCCTGGGTGTCGAGGCCCGTGTCGGCGATCAGGCGCTGCATCATCGCGTCGCGCATCAGCGTGAACTGGCCGTTCACGAAGTAGCTGCCGTACGTGGTCACCGGACCGAACTGGGTGATGGGCGAGCGCACCGCCGTCTGGTGGGTGCTCTGGTTGTCGTTGCCCGAGTTGCGCAGCACCAGCGCCTCGAACTGGTCCATCGGACGGTCCGGAAAGAAGCGGTAGGCCAGGTTGCCGTCGCCGTACTTGGCCCGCGCCGACAGGGCGTAGGACTTCTGCGGATACCCCCGCGAACCCCAGCCACCGTAGACCGACATTCCGACCTTTTGCCGAACCTTCGACTGGCGGTCGGTGTCGAAGAATTCGAAACCCACTTCGATCTCCCGATCTTTCCAGGCGTTGGAGCCGGAGTACGGATAGCTTTGCAGCACCTGCCCGCCGGCGGTGAGCACGCTGGTGCCCATGCCGATGAGGTAGCCGTTCTTGAAGTCGAAATTCGAGGCCGCGGCCGCCAGCGAGATCACCGGCAGATCATGGGAGACCCCGAAGAAATAGCTGCGCATGGACTCCGCGCTCGACCTTGCCTCGAGGTAGGCCTTGGCCCGCACCACCTGCGATCGCTGGATCCGCAGCGGGCCGGACCAGGCCGGCGACACCACCGTCACCGGGTCGCCATTGGTCGTGTAGCGGATCAGCGCGTTGGTCGGGGACCCACGCAGTTCCAACAGCACCTCGGCACCCGCGGCGTGGAATCCCGAATCGACCGAGAACACCGGCGGCGGCAGCGGCGGCCCCACCGAGATGGCACCATTGGCCGCCCCCGGAGTGGCCTGAGACCTAGAGTACACGACCCATTCCCCGGCCTCCGGGTTGGGCGGACGCCCGAGCGACTCGTTGGGCCCCAGTCGCGGCACCACCACCTGGTCCACCCGACGACCCGCGGCATCGCTCAGCGTCAGGGTCTCACCGGCGGCATCGAGGCGGAAATCGGAGTGCAGTTCGGAGCCGGGACCGATGCGGTCGAGACCTGACGCATGGACCACGATCGACTGCCCCGGCTGGATCCACCGCTCCGGGAACCGCCACCGGCCCGGTCTCAGGGGATCGTCCGACAGAGCGAATCCCTCCAGCGCAATCGCACGGTCCTGCGGGTTGGACACCTCGATCCAGTCCCAGAACGCCCCGCCGGCATCGGGAAACACCGCCGTGTTGTCGCTCATCACCTCGGTGATCTGGAGCAGACCAGCCGCGTCCCCCTCGGTCAGAATCCGGTAGAAGAGGGGCGTGGGCGTGGCGGGCGGAGGAATGAGCACCTGGAAGCGGCCCGGTGTCGCCTCGGTCACCGAGGCCGTGGGATCGAGCGACCAGGCCATCGGGCTTCGCCAGCCTTCGGCGACCTGAATCCGATGGGCCTTGGGATCGGCCGGATCGGCGGTGAAACCGAACCCGAGACCTCCTGCGGCGGATCGTTCGATCGACCCGCGCAACAGGACCGGCGGTTGGGGATCCTGTGCCGAGAGCCACGCAGGGAAGACGCCGAACCACCAGGCCGCCCGACGAAGCCCCCGGCGTGGACTCCGTCTCACAGGCGGCTCTCCAGCTTCCGCGCGCGCCGGATCCACACGGCATTCCGCGACTTTTCGAAGGCCGGTGAATGATTCTGGTCGGCCAGCACCTCGTCGATCTCGGCCTGGGCCTCATCGACCCGGCCGCGTGAGGCCAGCAGCTCGGCGTATTGGACCCGCGCCCTCGGGTAGCTGTTGTGTTCGAGCACGCGCTTCCAGTTCAGCAGCGCGGCATCCACCTCGCCGAGGGCGGTCTGCGTCTCGGCCAACGCCATCAGCGTGTAGCCGAAATCGTGTCGTGGATCGGCCGCGAGGACCTTCTCCAGCAAGGGCTTGGCCTCGGCCGCCTTCCCTTGCCGCAGCAGGCACTGGCCGAGGTGGCTCAATGTGTCGTCGTCTTGAGGATCCCGCTCGAGGGCCTTTCGGTAGCAGACCTCGGCCTTGGCCAGTTTCCCCTGTGCGAAATAGACATCCCCCAGGTCGGAATGGTCCCGGGCCTTGTCGAGGTGGTGGATGCGGCCTTCGAGTTCCTTGATCCGACGCCGATCGGCGGCTCCCGGCAATTCGAAGCCCCGCAGGCCGCCCCCCCCACCGGCAGCCCCCTGCTGCCGGTACACCATGAAGTAATAGAACACCGCACTGAAGACGCTGAAGAAGAGGATGCAGGCCGCCCAGATCCACTCCTCGCGCCGCAAGGCGTCGACCAGCATCCACAATTGGAATCCCACCATGAGCAGCACCAGGGGATTCCCCAGCGACAGCCGCATCAAATCCTGGATCAAACCGAGCATCGTCCGAAGACTACGCCGGACAGGTGTGGATGGCCAACGCACGTTTGAGCCGCGAGAGCCCCCGGGGCTTTCCGGGCTCTGGGGTGCGGTGCTCTTGGAGTTCGGTCGAGCTCTAATCGATTGAGATCGGAGCGGGTTTTGCCGTTTCATTCCGGCATGACTTCCGCCGCAGTGGCCACCGTCCGCGTCCCGGGCACCACCGCCAACCTGGGTTCGGGCTTCGACACCCTGGGATTGGCCGTCGCCTTCTACAACCGGGCGCAGGTCCGCCGCCGGGCCGACCGGCGAATCGAGATCACTTCCCCGATCTCCGAGTCGTCCCGTGCCGGGGCGCTGGCCATGCTTGAGGAAGCCGCCGGAGCTTTCTTCAAGAAGACACGGCAAGCGCGTTTCGGTGCCGACATCCACCTGTCGGGGGACGTGCCCATCGCCCGTGGACTCGGGTCCAGCGTGACGGCCCGCCTCGGCTGCGTGGCCGGACTCAATGCGCTGTGCGGCAGCCCGCTGGATCGACAGGGCCTGTTGGAACTCGTGTCCGCCCTCGAGGGGCATCCCGACAACGCCGCACCCGCGGTCTTCGGCGGGTTCACCACGGCGGGCTTCGTGGGCGACGAGGTCCGATGCATCCGGGTACCGCTGCCCAGCCGGATCCGCCTCGTCACCCTGATCCCCGACTTCGAGGTCAGCACGCCCGAGGCCCGAAAGCGGGTGCCCCAGACGTTCTCGAAGGCCGACACCATCCACATCCTGAACCGGGCGTCGCTGGTCACCGCCGCATTCGCCACCGGCCACCTGGAGGCGCTCCGCGGCTGCTTCGACGACCGCATCCATCAACCGTATCGGGCCCCGTTGATCCCGGGCATGGATGCCATCCTCGCCGCCGGCGTGAAGGCCGGAGCCGTCGGGGGGTGGCTCAGTGGCAGCGGCTCGACGCTCATGTGCCTGGCCCTCGACCATGCCGATGACGTCGCCAAGGCCATGCAGCGCAAAATGCCCAAAGCCGCCGTCCACGTCCTCAAGCCCGACAATGCAGGGCTCAAGGTGAGCCTGAAGGGGGCCTGAGGAGCCCCGCTGGGGTGGTCCGGTCGTCGTTGGAGCCGACGCCGTCGTTCAGATCTGCTCGAAATACCGCTGCTTCTCCCAGTCGGTCACCGCATCGCTGAAGGCCTGGTGCTCGAGCCGGGCATGGTGGACCGAAAAATCCACCACGGCATCGCCGAAAGCCTCGCGCGCCAACCGCGACCCGTGGAAGAGCTCCGCAGCGGCGATCAGGCTCGACGGCAGGCGCGGCAGCTTCGGATCGAGGTACGCGTTGCCGGTATAGGGCTCGCCACAATCGAGCTGCTCATCGATGCCGGCGAGGCCCGCGGCGATCATGGCGGCGAAGGCCAAGTACGGATTGGCGTCGGCCCCGGGCATGCGGTTCTCCGGCCGGTACCCGTTGCCATGACCGACCACGCGGAAACCGGTGGTGCGATTGTCCTGCGCCCAGGCCATGCGGGTGGGGGCCCAGCTGCCGGCCTGGTAGCGCTTGTAGCTGTTGATGGTCGGACCGTAGAAGAGGCACAGCTCCGGCGAATACTTCATGAGCCCGCCCAGGAACTGCCGGAACATCGGGGAACCGGCCTTGGCCTTCGGGTCCCAGAACAGGTTCCGGCCGCCTTTCCACAGGCTCATGTGGATGTGGCACGAGTTGCCCGCCTCCGTCGGCGCGACCTTGGCCATGAAGCTCACCGACTTGCCGTGCTGGGCGGCGATCTCCTTGACCCCCTGCTTGAAGACCACGTGACGGTCGGCCATTTCCATGGCTTCGCCGTACGTGAAATTGATCTCGTGCTGGCCCCGGCTCCACTCGCCCTTGCTGCTCTCGATGGGCACCCCGGCCGCGGTCAGGCCGTTGCGGATGGCCCGCATCAACGGCTCATCGCGTCCCGGCTGCATCAGGTGGTAGTCGATGCGGTAGTCGCTCGAGGGCTTGAGGTTGCGGTAGCCCGCCTCGAAGGCCGCCCCATAGCTCTGCTCGAAGAGGTAGAACTCGAGCTCGCTGGCGCAGAAGCAGGTGAGGCCGCGCTCCTGGAGCCGGTCCAACTGCCGGCGCAGCACCGAGCGCGGGGCCTCGGCCACCGGCGCGCCGTTGGCGTGCCGAAAATCGCACAAGACCAGCACCGAACCCGGGAGCCACGGCATCAGGCGGAAGGTGGCCGCATCGGGAACCATCTCGAAATCGCCGAATCCCGCATCCCAATTGGCCACCCCGAACCCGTCGAGCGGATCCATGTCGAGGTTCACGGTGAGCAGGTAGCTGCACCCGTGGGTGCCATGCGAGACCACCGAATCGAGGAAGTGCCCCGCATGGAACCGCTTGCCCACCAACCGCCCGAACGGGTCGGGAATGGCGACAAGGACCGTGTCGATGGCACCGGACTTCACCTGCGCCTTGAGCTGTTGGAGTGTCATGGGGGGATCGGGTGAGGTGGGATCGCGGACTATTCGGCCACGTAGATGTTCTTCACTTCCGAATAGCCTTCCATCGCGGCCATGCCCAGGTCGCGACCCAGGCCGCTCTGCTTGAAGCCTCCGAACGGAGCCTCCACGTGGACGCTGCTGTGGCTGTTGATCGAGAGCACCCCGCTCTGGACGGCGCGGGACACCCGGAGCGCCTTGGAAAGATTCTGGGTCCACACCGATCCGCTGAGCCCGTACGGGGACGCATTCACATCGCGCAACATCGCCGCCTCGTCGTCGAAGGGAACGACCGCCGCGACGGGGCCGAAGATCTCCTCGCGCCAGCATCGGTGCTCCGGGGCCACGCCCGTGAGGATCGTGGGCTCGAGATAGAAGCCAGCCGAGGGCAGGCGACCGCCGCCGCACACCACCGTGCTGCCGTTGCGCCGGGCGTCGGCCAGATAGTCTTCGACCACCTGCCGCTGGGCGGCCGAGACCATGGGTCCGAGTTGGGTGGCCTCGTTGGAAGGATCGCCGACCACGAGCTTTCGGGTGGCCGCCGCGAAGCGTTCGACGAACTTCTCGAAGACAGGCCGCTCGACATAGACGCGGCTGCGGGCACAGCAGTCCTGCCCCGTGTTGGCGAAGACCGACATCGGCGAGGCGTCGGCCGCCTTCTCCCAGTCGGCGTCGGCAAAGACGATGTTGGGGGACTTGCCGCCCAGCTCGAGCGACACCCGGGTCAGGTTGCGACCGGCCAGTTCCATGATCCGCCGACCCACCTCGGTCGAGCCGGTGAACGACACCTTGCGGATGAGCGGGTGGGTGACCAATGCGTCACCCAGCGTTCCGCCCGGGCCGGTGATCACCTGGAGAATGCCGGCCGGCAGTCCGGCCGCGTGGGCCAGTTCGCCGAGCTTCAGCGCGGTGAGCGGCGAGATCGAAGCGGGCTTCAGAAGCACGGCGTTTCCGGCCGCCAGCGCGGGCGCCACCTTCCAGCAGGCGATGGCGAACGGGAAGTTCCAGGGCACGATGGCCGAGACCACGCCCATCGGCTGGCGCAGGGTGAAATCGAGCCCGCCGCGGGCCACCGGGATGGTCTGTCCGAAGAAACGGCCGATCCCACCGGCGTAGTACTCGAAGACCCGGGCCCCGAGGGCGACCTCATCGCGGGCATCGGCCAGCGGCTTGCCCACGTGCATCACCTCGAGGCGGGCCAATTCCTCGGCGTGGTCGCGGATCACGGCGGCGATCTTGAAGAGCACCGCGGCCCGCTTGCCCGGAGCGAGGTCGCGCCAGCCGTCCTCGAAGGCCCGATGGGCCGAGGTCGCGGCGGCGTCGACATCCTTCACGGTGGCCGCATCGATCTCGGCGAACACCTCGGCCGTGGCGGGATTGACCAGGCGGGTCTTCGGCGTGCCATCGACGGCGGTGTATCGGCCGTCCAGGAACAATTGGTGGGGGATCATGGGAAGGTGGGCTGGAGATGTTTTCGGATTCGGTGACGGCAGGTCTCCTGTTCAGAGCACCGCCAGGTACAGGGCGCGGAGATCGGTGGCGGTGACCGGCACGGCGTTGGTCCGGTGACACGGATCTTCCCACGCCTGGGTCACCAGCGCATCGAGGTGTTCCGGCTTCACGCCGCACTGCGAGAGTTTCTTGTCGAGACCCAACCCCTTCAGGAACGACTCCACGAAGGCGATCGTCACCCGGTCGGCCTCGGCGTCGGACAAGGCGACCACCTCCAGGCCGGCCGCCTGGCCGACACGGCGGTACAACCCCGGCCGACGCGCGCTGCAGAACCGCATGCAGGCCACGAGGCACAGGGCGTTGGCCAGACCGTGGTGCATCCCGCAGATGGACGACAGCGGGTGCGCCAGCGAATGCACCACACCGAGGTCTTTCTGGAACGCCACCGCACCCATGGCCGCCGCCACCAACATGTGGCCGCGCGCCTCGAGGTCCTGGCCGTTGCGGTAGGCTTTCGGCAGGGCCTCGAAGATCAACCGGGCGCCCTCGAGCGCGATGCCGTCGCACATCGGGTGGAACGACGGGCACGTGAAGCTCTCGATGCAATGCGTGAGCGCATCAGCCCCGGTCGCCGCCGTCAGGTGCGGTGGCAGGCCCACCGTGAGCACGGGATCGAGGATGACCAGCTTGGCCAGCATCTCGGGATGGAAGAGCACCGCCTTGCGATGGGTGGCGTCGAGGGTGATCACCGAGCTGCGCCCCACCTCGCTGCCGGTACCGGCTGTGGTGGGAATGGCCACCAGAGGCAGCAACCCGCTCCAGTCGGACTCGTCGTAGAACTTCGCGAGGTCATAGCCCGGGCGGCGCGCCAGGAGCCGGGCGGCCTTGCCGGCGTCCAGCGGACTTCCGCCACCGATGGCGATCACGCCGTCGCACTGGTGATCACGCAGTGCGGCCGCAGCCTGGCGGACATCCTCCTCGATCGGATTCGGATGGACTCCGTCGTAGACGAACCACGAGCGCCCCTGCTCTGCGGCGCCGAGCACCGCCGCGAGTTGCGCGAAGGCCGCGGTCTTCACCAGTCCCCCATCGGTCACCACCAATGGTCGGCGCACGCCCAGCTTGGCCAGCGCCGCCGGCAATTCAGACAGCGCACCGGCACCGTAGAGGGTTCGGGTCGGGAAAGAGAAGGAAGTCAGGCTCATGAGGAGATTTCGGGGAAGGATGTTGGAAACGGAAGGGCCATCCAAGGGTCATCCTTGGACGAAATGTCGCAGGAAATTGTGGAGGATTTGTTTTCCGGACGGCGTCGACCGCAGATTGTCCAGGACGGCGTCGAGGTCGAACCGCACCCGGGGACGCCAAAGTTCGCGGCGTGGGTTCCAGATCAGGCGGAGTGTGTCGGGATCGGTTTCCGGGTGAAATTGAACCCCGTGGAGCAACCCGCTGGAATCCTGGATTCCCTGGATCGCGGCGAAACTGCCGGCCACCGTGTGGAGGAGACCGGGAGGCAGGTCCAACACCACATCGGAGTGGCTCGACAGCACGTCGAATTGATCCGGCAACCCCTCGAAGAGGCGAGACGCGCGTCCCGCCGGGGTCAATGTCACCGGTGTGTTGCCCAACTCGAGTCCCCCGGGATGTGGCGCGACCCGGGCTCCCAGCACCCTGCCCATCAACTGGTGCCCGAAGCACACACCGAGCACCGGCACTCCGGCATCCCGGCAGCGGAGGATCCACTCACCCAACTGGAGATTCACCGGGTCGTCGTTCCAGGCATCTCTGGGAGAGCCACTGAGGATCACCCCGTCCCATTTGCCGGGGGCATGGGATTCATTGATGTCGGTTTCGACCCCGACTCGGGTCCATTCCACCGGCAGGGATTCCGGAGTCCAACGACGGAACCACCCGCACACATCGCGGCGAGGGTCGGGCTCCAATCCCGGGGGCCAGATCACCGAATCCACCAACAACACCCGTCTCGGCTTCGTTCGAATCGCCATTGTCACCGCAGAGGAAACGGCAGCGAGTCGATCGATGGCGAGCGGATTCTCGCCCGGGTCCGATCGCACTCCTGCCGTGGCTGCCATCGACGAGCGACTCCGGGGTACCGTGCGCCAGAACCCAAGGTCGCCAGTTGTGAGATGGGGACCTGATTCATTGCGCGAAAACAGGTTTTCCCGAATGAGTTTCATCCGGCGGGAAAAGAGAGAGTCGGACCAGGGCGATGCCCGACCAGGGCCTCTCTCAAGCCTTCCCCCGGAGAGTGAAGCCAAACTCGGGGACTGAGGAGCAGACAGCCAGGAATCGAGACAACGAACCTGTCACCCTGTCGATGACTGGCGGTTTGACTGGGATGGGTTGATTGAAGAGTGTCTGCCCATGATAACCGGGCATGGATGGGCTTCTTGGGTCTGTGGGGCGCTGGTGGCGTTTTCGGCAGGGGCCGCCGATTGGACACAGTGGCGCGGGGAGGGTCGCAAAGACCATTCACCCGATCGCGGTCTGCTTTCGGCATGGCCGCAAGAAGGTCCCAAGCGGGTCTGGGTCTTCGAGAATGCCGGACTCGGCTACGCCGGATACTCGGTCGCCAAGGGTTCGCTGTTCACAATGGGCCTCCGGGACGGCCAGGAATTCCTCATCGCGGTGGACACCAAGACCGGCAAGGAGTTGTGGAGCACCCCGGCCGGCCCGAAATACCCCAACAACTGGGGCGACGGCCCCCGGATGACTCCGACGGTCGACGACGACCGCATTTACGCGATCGGAGGCCAGGGGCTCCTGATTTGTGTCAGCCGGAAGGACGGCAAATTGCTCTGGTCCAAGAACCTCGTGAGCGACCTCGGCGGCAAGCTTCAGGACTGGGGCTACACCGAGTCCCCTCTCGTGGTCGGCGATGTCGTCCTTTGCACTCCGGGCGGTTCCCAGGGAACCCTCGCCGCCCTCGACAAGGCCACGGGTGCCGTCCGCTGGCGCACCCAGGAACTCACCGACAACGCCCAGTATTCCTCGCCGATCCTCATCCGCCACGAGGGGCAGGATCAGGTGGTCCAATTGGTGATGAACCGCTACTTCGGTGTCTCCCCCAAAGACGGCAAGGTGCTGTGGAAGAAGGATTTCCCCGGCCGGGTGGCCGTCATCCCGACCCCGATCTTCGAAAGCGGCATCGTCTACGTCACCGCTGGCTACGGGGTTGGTTGCGAGGCCATTCGACTGGGCAAAGACAACTCGGTCGAACCGCTGTATTCCAACAAGGTGATGAAGAACCACCACGGCGGAGTGGTCTGCGTCGATGGCCACCTCTATGGCCATTCCGACGGTGCCGGCTGGGTCTGCCAGGAACTCAAGACCGGCAAGGAGGTCTGGTCGCACAAGGGCTTTGGCAAAGGCGCCGTGACCTACGCGGATGGAAAACTCATCTGCCTGGATGAGCGCTCCGGCGAAGTCGCGCTGGTCGAGGCCAGCACGCAGGGGTGGAAGGAATCGAGCCGCTTCAAATTGTCTCCGTTGAGCTCGAAGCGCAGCTCCCAGGGCGGAATCTGGCCCCACCCCGTCGTGGTCGATGGTCGCCTCTACCTCCGGGATCAGGAACTGCTCCACTGCTTCGACGTGAAATCGAAGTGATTCGGCAGAGCTCTTCCCCACCGCCCGAATCAAGCCTCCCCACGTGGGGGCTCAGTCCCGCGCGGCGTGCAAGTCGCACCAGAACTCGCGGCCATGCGAGGTCCAGTGGCGATAGTGGCGGTGCCACAACGCCTTGACCTCCTCGCCCGTGACCCAGGTCCCCATCAGGTTGGGACCAAAATCCCCGGACGACCCGATGGGGAAGTCGCGGCCTGGAAAACGTCGTGATCGCTGGCCCAGCGCCCGGATTCGACGGTAGCCCACCAGTTTGCGGATCAACCGGTAGGGCCAGGCCCGATGGGCCGTCAGGATCCGGGGAAATTGAGCCGTCCACCCCAGAGGGCCGGACCAATCGTCGATGGGCAGCAGAGAACTCTGCTCCACCAGCATGAAGCGCCGATACCCCAGGGCCTGACAGGCATCCACCAACGCCACGTCGGACACCTCGACCGAGAGGTACTGGGGTCGACCGACCTCGCGCAACCCGTCCAGGCAGAAATGGTCGGCGCTCTCGATATCGACCTTCAGGTAATGGGGAACGCCGTGTTCCCGGAGCAGACTCCCGAAGTTGACCGCCGGCACCGTCACCTTGCGATGGCGATGTCCGCCCCGCGCGGCGCTGCCCACATCCAAGGCGCTCCATTCCGGGTGGTCCTCGTTGATCCAGAACTCGACCTCTCCCGATTCACCGGCCACCGCCACATTCAGGATCTTGAGTTTCCCCGAGGCGATGGCCTCCGGAAACCGCCCAGCCGCCTGAAGACACAGCGCGTCATTGGCCTCCACCGCCACCACTCGAAAACCACATTCGAGGTAGTATGCGGTATCATCCCCGTTGTTCATTCCCACGTCGAAGACGAGGTCGGGGGTTGGAGACAGGTCCATGGGGCAAAACTACAGCCATGACACCACGGGAGAACAGGTTTTTGGAAACAACCCGCACGCGGGGGCGCGCGGAACCGCCGGTGAACCGGCCCGCCGATCGCTGGACCGTCCAGCCCGCAGGGATTGCAAAGGGGCGTGTCGAATGGCTCTTCCCAGTGGGCAAGTTCGAGCCCCATTCCTTCACGACAGAGTAATCACATTCGGGGTAAATCTTTACCGTCTGAACACCATTTCTTGGCGAACTCTACCCACGACATGAATTAATGACGTTCAAGTGAAACAGGCCCTTGACACAGCCTGCGCGCCTTGGTGTTTAGCGCATGACGGTTCACGGAGACGTAACACTCTCCACTCCAGCGTCACTTGAAGTGGTTTTCCCCCCGAAAATCACCCACTGGAATGCCATCGGCGGACCGGAGACGGTTCGCCCGATGGACCCCAACCCAGCCAATTGGGTCGGCCGTGAACCTGACTGAAACCATGAAACGCCAAATCCTGAAATTGACGGGAATGCTTGCGCTGGCTTCCGGCGCGGCCACGACCTTGACGGCGGATTACGCCTCCACGGTCTCCAACCTCAAGCCGGTCGCCTACTGGCGCCTGAATGAGACCACGCAACCGCCTGCCGCCGACGTCGCGGTGAACGCAGGCTCTCTCGGCGATTCGGCCGTTGGATACTACTTGGGGACGGCGCAACACCCGGTTCCGGGCGCCCTGAACGGCCGCACCGACAGTGCCGTCGGCTTCGACGCGACGGCCAACTCGGCCACCATGGTGCCATTCATGCCCGCGATGAATCCGAGCGCTCCGTTCACGGTGGAGGCGTGGCTCAGTCCCAACGTGGAGCACGCCGCCGGCTCCGGCACCCTGACCTGCGCCATCTCCAGCGGCCAATTCGCCGCGCCGCGCACGGGGTGGCTGATCTACCAGGCCGAGAACGGATGGAACCTGCGCATGTACAACAGCAACGGCACCGCCACCTCGGTGAACATCACCGGAGGCACGGCGCCGGTCTCAGGCACATGGTACCACGTCGTGGCCGTTTATGACGGAGCCACGGCCAAGCTGTACGTCAACGGCACCAAGGCCGCCGAAGCGGCTCAGACCAGCTACGTCCCCGGCCAGTCCGGCGGATTCGCCATCGGTGGCCGCGCCGACGGTTCTTTCTGGTGGAATGGCTCGGCGGACGAAGTGGCCCTCTACAGCAAGGCCCTGACCGCCGAGGAGATCTCGGCCCATTACGCCAACGGGACGGCAAACAACCCCAGCACGACCTACCAAAGCCTCGTGCTGGCCAAGGCCCCCCTCGCCTACTACCGGTTGAACGAAGGCACCTACACCGCCCCCACCAGTGTTCCGTCGGCTGCGAACAGCGGCACCGCCGGCGCCTCCATCGCCGGTTCCTACAACCCGGGCATGAAAGCGGCGGTCGATGGGCCCAAGCCCCCGACCTACACGGGCTTCGAGGCTGCCAACGTGGGCGGCGGATTCAACGGTTCCGCCGGCTACGTCGGCACGCCGTTCCAGATGAACGACATGACCGAGTTCACCATGATGGGCTGGGTCCGTCGTGGAGCGCTCAAGAGCGGCCGTGGCGGCTACTTCGGCCAGAACGACCTGCTCGAGTTCGGTGATGCCGACGGTGGAGCCAACATCGAACTGTGGGTCAATGCCCGCGGTGGCAACATCAAGTCCGCCTATCCGTTCAAAGACGATGAATGGGGTCACTTCGCGGTGATCGGCAATGCGAACTCCACCGTCCTTTATGCCAACGGCAAGGAAATCGGCCGGTTGAACGGCCCGGTGGCCAGCTACGGCACCAGCAGCTTCAACTTCAACATCGGTGGCGGCGGGATCTTCAACACCGCTGGCGACTACTTCAAAGGCAACATCGACGAGGTCGCCGTGTTCGACAAGGCGCTGACCGCGGCCGACATCCAGTCGATCTACTTCGCGGCCAACGTCGCCCCGACCATCACCCAGCAGCCGAGCCTGCCGAGCCGCACACTGTATGCCGGCTACTCGGTGACGCTCGCCGGAGCCGCCTCGGGCACCCCACCCCTCACCTATCAGTGGCGAAAGGACGGACAGAACCTGTCCGGAAAGACTTCGCCCACCCTGTCGCTCACCGGCGTGACCGCCGCGGATGCCGGTGCCTATGAACTGGTGGTTTCCAGCGCCCATGGTTCGGTGTCGACCACCCCGGTCACCCTCGTCGTGACGCCGGCCGACAACGTGGCCCCGACCCTCCGGTACGCGGCCGGCCAGTCCGGCTTCGACAAGGTGCGCCTGTGGTTCTCGGAGCCCCTCGACCCGGCGACCGCCCAAGTGGCCTCCAACTACAAGATCGATGGTCTGACCGTCACCTCGGCCGCCTTGGTGGCCCCGGCCGGCAGCGTCGGCGACAACATCGTCGAACTGACCACCTCGAAGCAGACCGCCGGCCAGACCTACAAGGTCACCGTCTCCGGCGTGAAGGACCAGATGCTTCCGGCCACCGCGATCGCCGCCGACTCGACGATCCAATTCGGTTCATGGGTGCTGGCCTCCGGCGCGCTGCGCTTCGAGCACTACGACAACCTGCCCAGCGCCAGCGACGAGGCCATCACCGCGGCCTTGGCCGATGCTCGCGTGATCGCGGGGACGCCGACCACCCTCGGCACCATCACGGGCCGTTTCGACACCCGCACGGTGTTCCCCGACGACAGCCACGAGAGCTACCTCGCCCGTATCACCGGGTTCATCACGCCCGCGGAGTCCGGCGACTATTACTTCTTCCTCGCCTCCGACGATGCTTCCCGCGTCTACCTGAGCGCCAACGAAACCCTGCCGAACCCCGCCACCGACACCCCGATCATCAACGAGCCGGGTTGCTGCAATGGCTTCTATGAGCCCGATGCCGGTGATCCGGCCACCACGGCCGCCCCGATCAGCCTGCAAGCGGGCAAGAGATACGCGATCCTGACGCTGCTCAAGGAAGGCGGCGGCGGCGACTGGCTCAAGGTCGCCTGGCGCAAGTCCACCGACAGCACGGCCGCGGCCTCGCTCGCTCCGATCGATGGCAAGTTCTTCTCCACCTATGTGGATCCGAACGCCGAGGTCGAGTTCACCAAGCAACCGACGAACCAGGAAGGCGCCCTGTCCACCACGGCGATCAACTTCCTGACCCAGGCCTTCACCTCCAGCGACGGTGGTTTCACGGTCACCAACACCACCCCGGAGCCTCCCGGCCCTTGGGTGTACGACCCGGCCAACGGTCTCTGGACCGCCGATGGTTCCGTCGATGGCTGCGGTGGCCCCTACAACTCCCGCCTGAACACGGCCACCTACACGGTGCCGGAGTCGCAGGCCGTGACCCTGAGCTTCTCGCACCGCTACTCCTTCGAGGGCGACCTCTGGGACGGCGGCCAGGTGCTGGTGAGCGTCAACGGCGGTGCCTTCAACCCGGTGCCCGCCGAGAACTTCACCGCCAACGGCTACGCGCCGGGCGTGATCCAAGGCAACGGTGTCCTGAAGGGTCTGCGTGCCTTCAACGCCGATTCCCCGGGCTACGCCGCGGGCGAGTTCATCACCAGCACCGCGATCCTGGGCACCTTCACCAAGGGCGACAAGATCGTGGTCCAGTTCCTCGGCGGCTGGGATGACTGCTCCAAGGCGAGCACCCCGAGCTGGCAGATCAAGGAGGTCAAGCTGGCCTACAGCTCGCCCCCGAGCGCCATCACCTTCGAGGGTGCCGCCAAGGTGACCCGGCAGGGCGTGGCCACCGGCTTCAGCTACCAGTGGCAGCGCAACGATGGCTCCGGCTTCGTGGACATCGCCAACGCCACGGGCGCATCGTACCGGTTCTTCCCGACGACCCCGTCGGACATCACGGCGAGCTACCGTCTGGTGGCCGGGGTGCCCGGCAAACTGGTGCCAAGCAACGAGGTGAAGGTCGTGCCGCCGGCCCCGCAGCTCTCCATGAGCCGCACGGGCGAGGTGCTCACCATCACCTTCACCGGCAAACTGCAGTCGGCCACCTCCATCACCGGGCCGTTCAGCAACGTGACCGGGGCGACCAGCCCCTACACGGTGCCGGCGCCGAGCGGTGGCAACCTGTTCTTCCGCAGCATCCAGTGACCTGACGGAACGGCAAGCTCGAGGCCCGGGAAGGTTCGCCTTCCCGGGCTTTTTCGTTCAGCCGATCGAAGCTCCGGCGCGGGGCGGCCAACCGGGACGACCCGCCCGGCCGATGTCCGCCCCGGTCGAGGAGAGCCGCCCGTGCCGGACTCGGAGGACTCGACCCTGGGACACAGTTGCGGGCGGATCGGGGCGTATTAGGCTGGTGATTCTGGATATGAAGACCCTTTCCTCGGAACAACTCCTCGAAGCCCTGAACTGGCGCTACGCCACGAAGAAATTCAACCCGACCGCCAAGATCCCTGCCGAGGTCTGGCAGACGCTCGAAACGTCGCTGGTCCTCGCCCCTTCCAGTTTCGGACTCCAGCCCTGGAAATTCATCGTGGTCACAGACGCACTGATCAAGGCGGGTCTCGTGGCCCACTCCTGGGGTCAATCGCAACCGGCCGACTGCTCGCACCTGGTGGTCTTCGCCGTCAAGACCGGCCTCGACGAGGCCCACGTGGATCGCTTCCTGCGCCGACAGGTCGAGGTTCGGGGCGGGTCCATCGAGGCGCTCGGTGGCTATCGCAACCTGATGCTCAACAGCCTCCAACGGTCGGCCGAATCGGGTCACCTCGACACCTGGCAGACCCACCAGATCTACATCGCACTGGGACAATTCATGACCGCAGCCGCCCTGCTGGGCATCGATACGTGCCCGATGGAAGGCATCGTCCCGGCCGAATACGACAAGGCCCTGGACCTCACGGCCTCGGGCTACCGGACCGTCGTGGCCTGCGCCGCCGGATACCGGTCCCCCGACGACAAGTACGCCTCGCAGAAGAAGGTCCGATTCCCGGCCTCCGAGGTGGTGACGCACGTCTGATCCCAACCGCGGCACCCGTGACCTTCCGAACGCCACTGGTGGGTCACGGTTCCCGCACCTTCGGGCCACGCTGTCACTCGGTTCGCCGACCTTTACCCGGTCCGCTCCGTTTCCCAGCCGCACCGCCCCGGGAACGAATGGACCCTTGGCGCAGGAGATCCACCCTGGCGTCGCCCAAGCCCTGACGGACATGAGCCTCCATCACGGCGAGCAGTCGGCGGGTTTCTTCCGGCCGCGCACCCGACAAATCGTTGCGTTCACCCAGATCCGAGGACAAATCGTAGAGGAACGACTGCCGCGTGTCCCAGTGATGGACCAGTTTGAGGTCGCCTTGCCGCAGGGCCGTCTGGGGATGTTCGACTTCCACATCATGGTGGAACACCAATCGGTCGATCGGTCGCCTCACCCGACCCACACCGCCGGCCAAGAGCAACGTCCGCCAACTCCCACCTTCCACCCCGGCCGGCACCGCGAACCCCGGAACGGCGAAGTCCACCACCGTGGGCAGGATGTCGTAGCCCACCACCGGCTCACGGCAATGACCACCGGCGGGGATGCCCGGACCTTTCACGATGAGGGGCACGCGGAGGCCCCCTTCGTCCACGAGCGTCTTCCCGCCCTTGAGCAAGGCCGAGCGACCTCCGTTGTCCGAGGTGTAGATGACCACCGTGTTGGTGGTCATCCCCAAGCGTTCCAACGTGGCCAACAACGACCCGATGCCCGAGTCCAGGTCTTCGGACATCGCGGCCATCATCCGGGGATCCTTGCGTCCCCCGCGCCCCTGCCCTGATTCCGGGATGCGAAGCAATGTCGAAGCCAAGGCCTGCGGTGGCTCGTGGACCGCGTAGTAGGATAACTGCAGGAAGAACGGTCGTTGGCTCTTAGCCTGTTCCTGGAGGAAGGACTCGGCCCTTCGGGTGATGCCGAAGGTTTGCTTGGGATCCATCGGGTCGGATGAAGCCCCGTCGGCATTCTGCGTGATGCCATCACTGACTTCAAAGCCCAGGGAGGACGGCGACACCGGCCACTGCCATTTTCCGAAATGCGCCGCCCGATAGGTGGGATCCGCCCGCCGCAGCACATTGGCCACCGATTCGGAGACAGGGGCCTTCCAAGGGAACGAGTCCTTCTGCACCGCATTGAGTGAGGTGGTGGTCCGTCCCATGAGCAGCGAGGCCCGGGAGCACTCGCACTTGGGGTGCCCCGCATAGGCCTGCGAGAACACGACTCCTTCCCGGGCCAATCGCTGCAGGTTCGGCATGCGGAAGCCGACGGTCGCACTCCGAGGATTGCCCGGAATCATGGGGACAGGCGTGCCGCTCCACGCCTGATCATCCACCAAGATCAGGATGAAATTGGGCGCAGCGACGAGGGGAGCCCACAGCGGCGCCCCCAAACAGAGCAGAAGGATGAGTCGAAGTTTCATGGAGGCCTTGTAAGCGGCGGCGTCCATCAGGCCGTCCAGCTCTGCTGCGTCATCGAGCGTCAGGCGAAAGAACCAGCCAGCACCTTCGGGATCGGAATTGACGAGGCCGGGGTCATCAGACAGCGCGGCATTGCCTTCGATCACGGTGCCAGACACCGGCGCATAGACATCTGATGCGGCTTTGACCGATTCCACCACCGCCGCAT
>CAYLTF010000016.1:0-13385 GCA_964386625.1 uncultured Akkermansia sp.
AGCTTGAGGCCGCCCGGGGTGTCGGTGATGCCCTTGCCGCCGTCGTTGCCGCCATCGATCCCGGAATTGGGACCGCCCCAGACCTGCTGGATGGGGACGTTGGTGTGCACCAGCTGGCCGTTGAAGTACATCGAGACGAGCGGCTTCTCGACGAGCTTGCCGTCCTTGAAGCGGGCGGCGCGGAAGGTGATGTCGTAGGCGTTCCACTTCCCGGTGCCGTTGTAGGCGTGGTAGGGCGAGGGCGTCTCGTTGATCACCGCGGCCATGCCGTGCGGCGTCTTGTCGCCATCGAGCACTTGGATCTCGTAGCGGTTCTGCAGGTAGACCCCGCTGTTGCCGTTCGGCTTGGCCACCCGGAACTCCACGTGCACGCGGCAGTCGCGGAACTCCTGGATCGTCACCAGGTCGGACGTGCCGAACTTGCCCCCGTCGGCGACCCGGTCGTCGGTCATCATGACCGTGCCGCCATCGACGGGATCCTCCACGATGGGCCACTTGACCGGCAGCGACGACTTGAAGCCCGGTCCCTTCCAGTAGGTCCACTTGGAATGGAGCATCTCCTTGGATCCATCGAAGAGCACCTGGGCGCCCTTCTCCGGCTTGGCTCCCACGCCGATGTGGGGCGAGGCGGCCCGGGCACCGGTGGCGCAGGCGAGGGTGATGGCGGCGACGACGGCGAGGCTCTTCAAGGCGTTCATGGCGGGAGGAATCGGTGGTGAACCCTCCGCCGAGCCCCGGTCCGGAGTCAACCGAACGATGGGGCGTGCGACGCGCCGATCGGCCCTCGGAATGCGCCCCGCTTGCGCCCGGCACGGTTGGCCGCACACTGACCGGGTGAACGGTGATTTTTCGGATGCCGCACTGGTGCTGCTGGGACATGGATCGACGGTGAACGCCGACTCGGCCGCCCCCACGCACCAGCATGCCGACGAGTTGCGCCGACGCGGTGACTTCGCCCAGGTCCTGACCGCGTTCTGGAAGGAGCATCCTGCCTTCTGCGGGGTGCTGCGCGGGGTCCATGTTCCGCGGGTGTTCGTGGTGCCGCTCTTCATCAGCGACGGCTACTTCACCGAGGAGGTGATCCCCCGCGAACTCGGCCTGGCCGCCCGGGGCCAAACCGCATTCCCGAGGGTCCAGCGGCGCGATGGCCGGGTGGTGCACTACTGCGGCCCGGTCGGCACCCATGGGCGGATCACCGACGTCATCCTGGAACGGGCCCGGGAAGTCGTGGGCACGGGCCCCGGGGCCCCCGCCCCGGCCGACTGCTCGCTCTTCATCGCCGGGCATGGCACGGGCAACAACGAGAATTCCCGACGGGCCATTGAAGACCAGGTGCTTCTCATCCGAGAACGGGGCCTCTACCACGACGTGCATCCCATCTTCATGGAGGAGGATCCCCGGATCGCCGACGCCTACACCCTCGGGCAGACGCCGAACCTGGTCGTGGTGCCGTTCTTCATCAGCGACGGCCTGCACAGCTACGAGGACATCCCCGTCCTGCTCGGGGCCTCTGCGGAGGAGGTCCAGGGGCGTTTCCGCCGCGGGGAGCCCACGTGGATCAACCCCACCGAGCTCCACGGCAAGCGGGTCTGGTACAGCCGCAGCATCGGCAACGCGCCCATGATGGCCGACGTGGTGATGGACCGGGTCCGGGAAAGCGCCGCGACGGAAGTCGTCTGAGGCCGGCAAACCCGTGCTCCGGCCTCGGGGCTCGGCCGACCGGCGCTTCCCCTTTTGCCCGGGACGCAGGCTGGTCTAGGGTAATCCCTACATGAAGCGGTTCGCGTGGTGGATTTGGGTGTCGCTCGTCGTTGGCCTCGGCCTCAGCCAGACCGGCTGCCGGCAGGCATCGCCCGGCCAGGCGGCCGGCGGCACAAACGTCACCGAGATCCCCCGCGAGTACGCCGTCCGCGGAGTCGTCCGTCGGGTGGAAACCGAGCGGCGGTCGGTGGTGGTGAAGCACGAGGAGATTCCCGGCTTCATGCCCGCCATGACCATGCCCTTCGACGTGAAGGAGCCGAAGGAACTCCAGGGTCTCAAGCCGGGCGACCGGATTTCCTTCCGCATGCTGGTGACGACCAACGACGGATGGATCGACCGCATCGAGGTGACCGGCTCCGAGACCAACGCCGCCGCGGAGCCGTCGCCGGTGCGCATCACCTCTTCGGTGCCGCTGCTGGAGGCGGGGTCCCTGCTCCCGGACTACACGTTGACCAACGAGTTGGGGAAGGTGATCCGACTGTCGGAGTTCCGCGGACAGGTCTTGGCCTTCACCTTCATCTTCACCCGGTGCCCCTACCCCGATTTCTGCCCGCGCATGACCGACCAGTTCGCCCGGGCCCAGAAGGCGCTGGCCGCACAGGCGGACGCCCCGAAGCCCGTGAAGTTCCTGTCCATCTCGTTCGATCCCGAGCATGACACCCCGGAGATGCTCCGGGCCTACGCCGAGCGGCACGCCTACCACCCGGAACAGTGGAGCCTGGCCACCGGCGCCTGGGATCAGCTCGAACCGCTGACCGGCCATTTCGGCCTGATCTTCGGCCGCGATGTGCCGCCCGAGAAGATGGAGCACAATCTCCGCACCGTGGTGGTGCGACCCTCGGGGAAGATCCAGGCCATCCTGCCCAGCAACGAGTGGGAGGTGGAGGACCTGATCAAGGAGATCCGGGCGGCGGCCGCGGCCGAGGCGGAGACCCCGGGCCGCGGTCGCTGAACCGGCCACTACTTCTTCTTGCCGAACTTCTTGGCGGCCGGGGCCTTGAGGCTCTTGAACTCCTTGGTGAGGTTGGTGAGCGAGGCCTCCACGCCCATGCGCTCGAGGGAGCTGGCGCCCACGAAGCCGACGGCGTCGGTGTGCTTCATCACGCGATCGGCGTCGGCCGGCGTGTTGATGGGGCCGCCATGGCAGAGGAAGAAGATGTCCTTCCGCACGCGCGAGGCGGCGTCGATGATCTCCTGGGTGCGCTTGAGGGTGAAATCCCAGCTCACCACGGCCTTCTGGACCCCGATGCTGCCGCCGACAGTGGTTCCCACGTGGGCGATGATGGCGTCGGCCCCCGACTTGGCCATCTCCACGGCCTCCTCGGGCGACCCGACATAGACGATGGAGAAGAGGTCCATCTTCCGGGCCAGGGCGACCATCTCGTACTCCTTCTTCACGCTCATGCCGGTCTCCTCGAGCACGCCGCGGAAGTGGCCGTCGACGATGGTGTGGGTGGGGAAGTTGTTCACCCCGCTGAAGCCCATCTCCTTCACCTTGCCCAGCCAGTGCCACATGCGGCGGCGGGGATCGGTGGCGTGCACGCCGCAGATCACCGGGACTTCCTCGACGACCGGCAGCACCTCGTACTCGCCGATCTCCATGGCGATGGCGTTGGCGTCGCCGTAGGCCATCATGCCGCAGGTCGAGCCATGGCCCATCATGCGGAAGCGGCCGGAGTTGTAGATGATGATCAGGTCGGCCCCGCCCTTCTCGATGAACTTGGCGCTGATGCCGGTGCCGGCGCCGGCGGCGATCACCGCGTCGCCCTTCTTGATGGTGTCCATCAGGCGCTCGCGGACTTCTTTGCGGGTGTAGGGATTTCCTTTGCCGGTCCAGGGATTGGGCATGGTCTTTGGATTGAAAACGAGTTCGAACAGACGAAGCCATTGAAGCCCGAAGGCGTCAACCCCGCCATGCCACGGAGGCACGGTTCCCTATCCCGGAACCAACGACGATGCCTCGCCGGACCCCGCCCGGATCAGCGGGGGAAGTGCTCGGCCAGCGAGATGGCCTTCCGCATGGCCTTCGACTTGTTGACCGTCTCGTCGAACTCGGCCTCGGGGTCGGAATCGTTGACCCAGCCACCGCCGGCCTGCACATGGGCCATGCCGTCCTTCACCAATGCGGTGCGGATGGTGATGCAGTGGTCGGCGTTGCCGTTGAAGCCGAAGTAGCCGACGCATCCGCCATAGGGCCCGCGGGTGGTGCCCTCGAGCTCCGAGATGATCTGCATGGCCCGGATCTTCGGCGCGCCGCTGAGGGTGCCCGCCGGGAAGGTGGTGCGCATGAGGTCGAAGGCGGTGCGGTCGGACGACAGCCGGCCGTTGACCTGCGAGACGATGTGCATCACGTGGCTGTAGCGCTCGATGACCATCAGGTCGCGGACGGCCACGGTGCCGTAGTCGCAGACGCGGCCGATGTCGTTGCGCGCCAGGTCGACGAGCATGACGTGCTCGGCCCGCTCCTTGGGATCGGCCAGGAGTTCCTTCTCCAGGGCCAGATCCTCGGCCTCGGTGGCCCCGCGCCGGCGCGTGCCGGCGATCGGACGGATCTCGACGGCCCGGTCTTCGCACCGCACGTGCAGCTCGGGCGAAGCCCCCACCAGCGCGAAGCCCTCCAGCTCGAGCAGGAACATGTAGGGCGAGGGGTTGATCGAGCGCACGGCCCGGTAGATCTCCATCGGGGAGGCCTTCACCGGGGCGCTGAAGCGCTGGGAACCCACGATCTGGATGATGTCGCCCGACCGGATGAACTGCTTGGAACGGGCCACGTTCGCCAGGAACTGCTCGCGCGTGGTGTTGGAGACGAAGGGGGCGTCGGGGACCTGGGGCTCGAGGGTCACCGCACGGCTCTCCAGGGGCTGTTCCAGGAGGGCCACCAGCCGGTCGATCTCGGAGACCGCGTCCTCGTAGGCCGCGGCGGGGTCCGCACCGGGAGACAGGACGGCGTGGACGATGACCGTGAGGGTCTGGGCCACGCGGTCGAACACCAGGACCTGGTCGGCGATGAGGAAGCACAGCGTGGGGGTCCCCAGCTCGTCCTTCGGCGGCCTTGGCACCACCGGTTCGACGTCGTGGATGAACTCGTAGCCGAGGAATCCCACCGCACCGCCGGTGAAGCGGGGCATGCCCGGGACCGGCACCGGGACGAAGCCCGACAGCACCGACTCGACGACCTGGAGACCGTCACGGACCACCTTTTCGCCGGGATGACCGGGCTCGGGAGACACCCGGTAGGTGTCGACCACTCGGCCCTGCTCCAGGACCTCGACCCGGTTTCCGGTCTGGCGGATCACGGAGCGGGGACCGCAGCCGACGAACGAATACCTCCCGAGATGCTCACCGCCCTCGACCGACTCGAAGAGGAACGATTCGCCCTGACCGCGGAGTTTCTGGTAGGCGGACAGGGGGGTTTCGAAGTCCGCGAGCAGGCGGCGGGCCACCGGGATGCAATTGCCCCGACGGGCCAGCACCGCGAACTCTTCTCGGGTCGGCGTGTCCATGACGGGCCGACCGTACGCCAAAAGCCCGCCCGACCAGAAGCCCGAAGCGCACCGGATGCGTCACTCGAAGCCGGATCCGGGCCCCGAGCGATGGATCGCCCGATGGAAACTGCTCGCCCCGGGCAGGAACCTTGGATTGTCTCAGGGGACATGCCCTCGGACTCGACCCTTCCTCCCGGCGACTTCCCGGCCCCGGCCGAGATCGGATGCCTGGGGACGCCCCTGACGGTGACCGATCACCCGGGGGCGTTGGCGTTGTGCCGGAGCCTGGCCGGTCGGCCGACGCCGGCGGCCATCGAGTTCTGCAACACCCAGATCGTCACGCTGCGCCGTTCCGATGCCGACTACCGCCGGACCTCCGAGTGCTTCGATCGGTTCATCCCCGACAGCTCCCCGCTGCTCTGGCTGCTCAACGCCGCCGGGGCAGGCATGAAGGACCGCGTCTACGGGCCGGCCTTCTTCCGTCATGCGTTGACCCATTCCCCGGGAACCCTGACCCATTACCTGCTGGGGGGATCGGAGGCCTGCGGACGGGCCTTGGCCGAGCGGTTCACCGCGCTGAATCCCGGCCTCCGCATCGTGGGATCGTTCCACGGCCGGTGCGATCTGGAGGGATTCCTGGGGACCGACGACGGCCGGGTCCTGGAGGAACTGAAGCGCCTGAGACCCGACTTCATCTGGGTCGGCCTGGGCACCCCGAAGCAACAGCGTTGGATCGCCCGGGTGAAGCCGCTGCTGGAGCGCGGCGTGCTGCTCTCGGTGGGCCAGGCCTTCGACGTGAACGCCGGACTGCGGGCCGACGCCCCCGACTGGATGCAACGCTGCGGCCTCACCTGGCTGTACCGGATGGCGTCGGAGCCCCGGCGCCTGGTGGGACGCTACCTGCACCACAACACCCTGTTCCTGGCCTACCTGTCTTGGGATGCACTGCGGGGCCGGGTCTTCCGGGCAGACCGCGCCCGCTAGGCCCCCGGCTGAAGGACCCGAAACGAGGCCGACGGGGAGTCGCCCACAGACATCGATTCCCGCGATCCGACCCGGAACAGGTTTTCAGAGGCCGTGCGACACAGGCCAAGGAAGGTCTCCTCCACCAAGGTGAGTCGCCGGGTGCGCCAGTGCATGAATCCCCAGTCGCGCCGGGCCCTCCGGCGGCCGAGCGGCAGCACCACCAGCGAACCGTTCCGCAGCTCGTCCGCGGCGACCCAGGGGGCCAGGATGCCGACTCCCAGATTCAGCTTCACCAGTTCCTTCAGGGCCTCGAAGTTGCCCATCTCGATCACCGCGTTCAGCGCGATGCCTTCCTCACGGAAATACGCATCGAGAATGCGCCAGGTGAGGCTGCGTCGACCGTAGACCACCAGGCTCTGGCGTGGGATCTCCGCCCGGGGCGCCGACCCGGAGCGCGCCCACGGATGCTGGGGCGAGGCGATGAACGACAGCTCGTCGGAGAAGAGGGGCACGAACTCGAAACGTTCCTCGGACTTGGGCTCCAGGGTGAGCGCCAGATCGGCACGGTTGGCCTCGATCATGGCCACGGACGAGGCGGAGTCCCCCGCCTCCACCGAGATGAGGCACTGCGGGAAGCTCTCCTTGAATTCCCGCAGGACCGCCGGAAGCAGATGAGCGCACAAGGCGGCCGGAGCCACGATCCGAAGCCGGCCCACGCCCCACTTGCCCAACCGCTCGATGCCGGACCGCGCACTGGCCATTTCCTGGAGCACCCGCTCGGCATGGACCAGGAGTTGTTCGCCGGCCTGGGTGAGCATGACCTTTTTGCCCAGCCTGTCCAAAAGGCGACACCCCACGTCTGTCTCCAAGGCCTTCATCGAATGGCTGACGGCCGACTGGGTCAGGAACAGTTCCCGGGCCGTCTGCGTGAAGCTGCCCGTCCGGGACAGGATGACGAACGCCTGAAGCTGCCGACTGTCGAGAGGCGCTTTCATGCATGAAACGGGTTCATCCTGAACATCGGCATCCCGAGAAGCAGATGACGGGCCGAGTCGACCGGAAACGGTCAGGGGACCACCCGGGACACGAAAAGAGCCCGTCCCGGGAAGTCTCCGGAGACGGGCCCGTTGCAGGGCGACCTCAGCGGCAGATCAGGCCGCGGCGGAGTTTCAGTGCTGGGTGAGTCCCTGGAAGCGATCGGTGCGGAAGGGCGAGGCGGGCAGGCCCTGGCCGTTGACCAGGTTCAGGACCGGGAAGTCGTCCCAGCCGTACCGGACGTGGAGCGGGTGCGGCACCTGGGGCGAACTCAACCGAACGCGGTTCCCGGAGATCTCTGCGGTGGCCCAGTGCCAGACGCCGTCCTTGCCCGCCAGGGCGAACCCCGTGGGCGCGGCCCCGTCGGAGGTCTTGAGGCAGCAGGCGTGGTTGAAGTTCAGCACCAGGCTCGAGCCCGAACGCCCCATCGAGGCGAAGGTCGGGCCGCTGGATTCCACCGCCTGGCCATAGGCGATCGTCCGGGCCAGGAGCGCCAAGCGCGCCCCCACCGGGGCCTTCTTGGTGGGATGGATGTCGTCCTTGTCACCGACATCGGTGATCACAGCGACCCCGACGCGGGGGAGCGTCGCGGCCACATGGTTCTGGGCCTCGCGCAGTTCGGCCCAGTCGCTCTCGACCGGCTTGGCGGTGATGTCGGCGATCGAACGCTTGCGGTTCTTGTCCCACGGGGCGAGCTGGACGGCCAGGAAGGGGAAATCACCCTGGTCCCAGTCGCGTCGCCAGTTGCGGATCATGTCGGCGAAGAGGCTGCGGTACTGCCAGGCTCGGCCGGCATTGGATTCACCCTGGTACCAGATGGCCCCGGCGATGGCGTACGGCATCAGCGGCCGGAGCATGCCGTTGTAGAGCTCGGACGGACGCCAGGGGGCCCACGGCGCGCCCTGGGTGAACTTCTCGCCCTTGGCCTCGGCCGCGGCCTTGGCGGCACGCCACTTCGCCATCGCCGCCTCATGGGCCTTGAGGGAGGGAACGTACGGCTCGAGGATGTCGCGGGCGTAGAGGTGGTCGTCCTCCAGGGTGTCCTCGCTCATCCAGACCTCCGCCGGGGAACCGCCCCAGCTGGTGTGGATCAGGCCCACGGGGACGCCGAGGGCCGGCTGGAGGTCGCGGCCGAAGTAGTAGCCCACGGCCGAGAATCGGCGGACGGCCTCGGGCGAGGCGGCTCCCCAGGCGTGGGGGGCGTGATCCAGTTCGGTCTGCGGCACCGGCGAGCGCCGCTTGGTGACGGTGAAGAGGCGCAGGTTCGGGTTGGCGCTGGCCGCGATGTCGCCCGCCGGCTCGAAGCTGGCCGACATGGGCCACTCCATGTTCGATTGCCCCGAGCAGATCCACACCTCGCCGACGACCACATCGCCCAGCACCACGGTGTTGTGACCACGCACCTGGAGGCTGCGCCCCTCGGCCGAGGCCTTCATGGGCCGGAGGCTCACCGACCAGCGACCATTCTCCGCCACGGTGGAAACACTCTGCCCGGCGAACTCCACGGTGACCGTCTCGCCATCCGCGGCGCGGCCCCAGATCGGCACCGGCCGACCCTGCTGGAGGACCGCATGATCGGTGAAGAGCGAGTGGAGGGACACGTCGGCCCGGACGAGGCCGAGGCCCAGGGTCAGGCCGGCGAACGCCGCGCAGGCGCCACGGAACAGGGTTGCGGGATGCATCGGCGCAGTTGAACCGCAGCCGGGGCTCCCGGGTCAACGCGGGATTTCCGTGGGGGCTGCCATCGGGGATTGCCCGATCCGGGGCCGCCCGTTCACGCTGCCGTCCGGCGCATGAGGTTCAGTGTCATCCATCGCACCCGGTACACCTACGCGACACCGGTGAAGGAGAGCTTCAACGAAGTCCGTCTGGAGCCGGTCACCAACGAGCACCAGACCGTGGACGGTTTCGTCCTGAAGGTCCTGCCTCCTCCCCGGCTGCGCCATTACACCGATTTCTACCGGAACAAGACCCACCACTTCGAGATCCCCGAGCCCCACGCCTCCCTGTTGGTGGAGAGCCAGTTCCGGGTGGTCACCAATTCGGTCAACTGGCTCGATCCGCAGGCCCGGCCGTTCCCGAGGGAACGCCTGGCTGAATGCGAGCGCCAGGACCGCTGCTTCGACTTCCTGGGGCCCAGCGAGTTCGTCGAGATCACACCGGAGGTCTGGCGCACGGCCCTCGATGTCGTGGGCGACGAACCCGATGTCTGGCGGGCCTCGCAGGCCCTGATGGCGTACGTCCATCGCGAATTCACCTACACGCCGCTGGTCACCTCGGTGAAAACCCGTTCCGGTGAGGTGTTCGCCGACCGACGGGGCGTCTGCCAGGATTTCGCCCACGTGCTGCTGGCCCTGTGCCGCTCGATCCGGATCCCGGCCCTCTATGTGAGCGGTTACCTGCACACGCCGGAGGCCAACGCCACCCACGCCTGGATCGAGGTGTTCCTGCCCGGGGTCGGCTGGTGCGCCCTCGACCCGACCCACGACCGCCAGCCCGACCAGAACTACATCAAGCTGGCCGTCGGGCGGGACTACTCCGACGCGCTGCCGATCCGGGGCACGTACAAGGGGATGACCGAGCGGTCCATGCAGGTCGAGGTGCGGATCGAGCCGGTGGTCGACTGAGCCGGCGATCCGCGACTCTGGACGATTCCGGGATTGCGAAACGGTCCCGCCGCCGCGATGACCTCCGGTGTGAGTGATTCCATCCTTCCGCTGTGGCGGATCCTGAACCGGCGCCAGGGACTCTTCCTGATCTCGGGCCCCTGCGTCATCGAGAGCGAAGCGCTGTGCCTGGAGATCGCGCGCACGATGAAGACCGCCTGCCGGCGCCTGAAGATCCCGTATGTGTTCAAGGCAAGCTTCGACAAGGCCAACCGCTCCTCCGGCAAGTCGTTCCGCGGTCCGGGGGTGGCCGAGGGACTCGAGATCCTCCGCCGCATCCGCACCGAGGTGGGAGTGCCGGTGCTCACCGATGTCCACACCGAGGAGCAGGCGATCGCGGCGTCCAAGGTCTGCGACATCCTCCAGATCCCAGCCTTCCTCTGCCGCCAGACCGACTTGGTGCAGGCGGCCGCGGCCACCGGCCGGATCGTGAACATCAAGAAGGGACAGTTCCTCGCGCCACAGGACATGAAGAACGTGGTGGCCAAGGCGGCCGAGACCGGCAACCGGCGCCTGATGGTGACCGAGCGGGGGACCACCTTCGGCTACCACAACCTGGTGGCTGACATGCGCTCCCTGCCCATCCTGGCGGGGCTGGGTTATCCCACGGTCTTCGACGTGACCCATTCGGTCCAGTTGCCCGGCGGACAGGGCGACTCCTCCGGCGGACAGCGTGAATTCGGGCCGGTCTTGGCGCGGTGCGCCGTGGCCGCCGGGGTGCACGGGCTCTTCATCGAGACCCACCCGGAGCCCGAACGGGCCCTCAGCGACGGGCCCAACATGATCCCGCTGGACGAATTGCCCACCCTGCTGCGGCAGCTCCAGCGGATCCAACGGGCCCTCTGAGGCGGTGGCCACTCCGCCCCAGGCTCAGGGAAAAGCCCCGGGCCGCCCGAAGAACCGCCGCCAATTGGATTCGCATCGATCGGCCAGCGCTTCGATCGGGATCTCCAGGAGCGCGGCCACCCCTGCGGCGATCCGGGGCAAGTTGGCCGGCGAATTCACCGGGAGGCCGCGAGGATCGGTCGCGGGATGGGAGATGAATCCTGCCGGCGGGATCTGGTCCGGAGCGTCGGTCTCGATCAGCAGACGATCCTGCGGAATGGACCGGAACAGCGGTCCGTGCGCCGCCTTGCGCGGGTGCAGGGAGTGCCCGGAGATGCTGAAGAAGGCCCCCAGGCGGACCAGTTCCGGCACCAGTTCGGCCGGCCCGCCATAGCTGTGCAGCAGGAATCCCCGCGGGAGCGCCGGCCGTCGGCGCAGGCAATCCATCAGGGGCCCCCAGGCCTTCAGGCAATGCACGGTGACCGGCAGGGCCCGTTCGGTGGCCAGGTCGAGCTGCGCCTCGAACACCGCCCGTTGGACTTCCATCGGGGCCGGCCCCAGTGGGCCGCAGGTCGGTTCGGGACGACGGTCCACGGGCAGGTCCAGGATCCAGCGGTCCAGCCCCACCTCGCCCAGGACCGCCCCCGGGGTGCGGTCGAGGCACTCGATGAGCGAGGCGCACCAGCCCGGGGTGCGGGTGGCGACGCGCCAGGGATGCAGCCCGAAGGCGGGGATCACCGAGGGGCAAGACGCAGCGAGGCGCCGGACCTCGGGCCAATCGGCCTCGCTGGTCCCGTTGACCACCATGCCGAGGACGCCCGCCGCGGCGGCCACCGACACCCACGCCGAGGGGTCGGTGCCCAGACGCGGATCCTGCAGGTGATTATGGGCATCGAACCAGCGCATGGAACCCTATCGATCGGCCCACCATGCCCCACAATCCCCGCCGGGGAAACTCCCCTCCTGTGAGGGAGTTGAGATCCCTTGGATCCGTGACATCTTGGGGTGTGCCGTTTTCGAAACTCAGTCGTACCACGGAGGCCGCTGTCGGCTACTTCGAGCTTGGAATGACCGAGGCGGCCCTGCAGGAGCTCGATCAGCTGGCTCCCAAAGACCAGCTGGAGCCCGAGGTGCTCGAGCTCCGATCGGTGATCCATCAGCACACGGGCCAGTGGGCCGAGGCGGCCCGGGCATTCGGGGCCTTGTGCGCCCGCCGCGATGCCGACGTGGAGCACTTCATCGGGTGGGGTTGCTGCCTCTACGAGCTGGGCGCGTACGAGGAAGCGCGCCAGGCCTTGCTCTCCGCGCCCGAGAGCATCCGGCAGACGGGCATCTGGAATTTCCACCTCGCCTGCTACGAGGCCCTGGTCGGTCATTCCGAAGCCGCCCGCGAACGGGTCGAGCTGGCGATCCGTCTCGATCCGTGCCTCAGGCACATGGCCCAGGAGAATTCCAATCTCGCCCGGTTGCTCCGGCCGACGGCCTGAGGCTCCTGCCAGGTTCGGCCGCGGGCTCTTCACGGGGCCGCACCCGGAGCCAGACCCGGTTCGCAACACCCGTCAGAGGCCGTCCGAGGACTTCGTGGGCGCGGCGTTGGTCGGCGACGATGCCTCGACACCCGAGGCCGCTTTCGAGGGCGACGAGTTCTGCGGCGCCCGGGGATCGTCGGAGGTCGCGGCGATCGGGCCGACCGGATTCGTCGAGGCCCCCGGGGTGGCCGGCGTGGCCGGCGTGGCCGGGACCGAGGCCTCGCCTTCCACGCGGACGGTCAGGCCGGGCCAGGCCATCCGCCGGAACAATTCGGCATTCCAGTTGGCCAACCGGAAACAACCGTGGCTCTCGGTGCGACCGACGTCCTCCGGCTTGGGGGTCCCGTGGATCCCGTAGCCCGAACGGTTGAGGCCGATCCAGGCGACGCCCACGGGATTGTTGGGGCCCGGAGGGATGCGGAGCTTGCGTCCGACCGTGCGCGATTCCGGCGACTCGGGGAACACCTCGGGATCCCAGGTGTAGTCCGGGTTGGGCACGGTCACCACCACCTGGAGATCTCCGACCGGACGCTTCTCGACCCGCCGGGCGATGCTGCACGGGAAGTGGGCGATCAGCTGTCCTCCGGTGTCGAACACCCGGAGGAACCGACCGGGAAGGCTGATGCGGACGAGTGCCGCGCGCCGGGCGGAGACCGTCGGGAGCGCCGGCAGGGTCAACTCCAGCCCTTCGGTCGGTCGGCCCCAGTCGACGGCCGGATTGAGCCGGCGCAACAGGTTCGGGTGGGACTGGAACCGCTCCGCCAACCGCTCCAACAAGGTCTCGTGTTCCAGGCCTGGGACCTGCGACTTGGCCACCCAGGTCTCGGGCACGGGGGCCAGGCGCAGGAGGTCGTCGGCAACGACGCGGTAGGAGGCCAGCGGAGCGCGCTTGAGCAGCAACGCCCTGCGGGTGGCGCGGTCGAGCCATCCGGTCTGCTCCAGGCCCTGTTGCATCTGGAAGGCCTTCAATGCGGCCGCGGTCTGGGCACCTCCGACCCCATCGATCGATCCCGAGGAGATCCCCAGCCCGGCCAGGGCGATCTGGGCCTCCAGGTAATTGGTGGCCCCACGTGGCACCCAGGGCGAGGTCGCGTCCGACGCAGCGCCGCTGATCGGCA
>CAYLTF010000016.1:13485-39186 GCA_964386625.1 uncultured Akkermansia sp.
GCCCCACGTGGCACCCAGGGCGAGGTCGCGTCCGACGCAGCGCCGCTGATCGGCACGGAGTTCGAGATCACAGACTCCGGCAGCGGCAGCGGCAGCGAGGCCCGGAACACCTGGGTCGAGAGGAGCACCGGCGCGGAAGTGATCAGGGAGGTCGGCGGCACCGGATTCGAGACCGTGGTCGCGGAGGACGGAGGCAGCGTGGGAACACCGGCGACATCGGGCCCCGCCGACAGCTTCGGGACCGGTGGGACCGGGATCGGCGCGGGATCGGAGATCAGGCCCGGCGCGGGCGCGGCCTTCACGGAGGGCGGGACCGGGGCCGCGGCCGCAGCGGGTGCCGTGGACCCGGGCTTCTCGGAAGGACGGGTCGGAGGCCACACCCGCCAGAGGCCCCAGGCTGAAACGGTGAGGATCGCCAGCAGCAGCACCTTGGGCGCGACGGAACGGCGGGCATTCGGTCGGGACGCTTCGGTTCTGGACTTCGAGGCCATGGCTCGGCGGGGGTGTCCGGGTCGGAGGCCCGGCTCAGACATCGATCAGTGGTCCGCCGCCGTCATCGTCCTGCTGCTTCGCCCGGCCACGACCCGTCGATCCGCGCACACTGCCCTGGACGCGGACCTTGGCCCCGCGGCCCAGGAAGCCGTTCACCACCAGCGAGACCGCACTGATGATCACGCCCCCCCAGAAGGCGGCGCCGAATCCGTCGACGACGAACCCGGGTTGAAGCATGCCCCCGACGAGGCTCAGGAGCACCGCGTTGATCACCAGCGTGAAGAGGCCGAGGGTGAAGATCAGCAAAGGGAGCGAGAGGACCATCAGCAGAGGCCTCACGAACGCGTTGAGCAGGCCCAGCAGCAGGGACGCCTCGAGCAGTGCGCCGAAGGACTGGTGACGGATCCCGTCCACCCACACATCGGCCAACAGCACACCGATGGTCGTCACCAACCAGCGTTGCAGGAATTTCACCAAACCCTCCGGCATGGATGCGAGCCTAGCGCGGGGCCACGCCCGAGTCAGTCGCCTTTCTCGCGCCCACGCCCCGGGGACTCCGCGGCCAGGAGCGCGAAGAACTCCGTGGCGGTGACCACCCGGACCTCCGGTGGCAACGCCTCGATCGTCCGGCCGATGGCCCCCATCGGCCCGCCGGAATCCCGGAACGACCAGGCATGCACGTTGACGAGCGCGAAGGCATCGGTGCCGGCCTTCGCGTCGGCGGGCATGCGCGAGACGGCCTCGGCCACGCCGTCCGGCAACCAATCGGGCCGAAGCACCCCGTGCCGATCCTTCGATTCCCAGAGCAGGAAGCGGTAGGAGACGCTGGGCTTGCCGCGATGCCAGCGCACCGCCCCCCGGCCGCGGTTGTAGGGCGCGTAGTCCTTGTACAGGACTCCCTCGACCTCGGGACGTCCCAGCCAGGGATCCGACTGCTCCTGGCCACCGTCGGCATTGAGCAGGGTCACCAGGGGCCAGCCCACGCCGGCCACCGAACGGGCCGTCTCGGCGGCCGAGGCCGTCCGGTCCGGCAACACGCCGGGGAACTGGTATCCGTAGCCGCTGGAGCCGGCGACGAAGTCGTCGCTCGGCGTGGCCGTCCGGAGCAGGTGGCGGAGGATCCGGGGCGCGGCGGTCCGGGCCTCGGGCGGCATCTCCCAGGTCACCGCGAACCGGCCCCGCACGGGACTGGCCCAGAATCCGGGGTCGTCCACGAAGCGGCCGCCCATCCATTGAAGATTGTCGCCGTCGCTGACAACGAAGGCCATCACCCGCTCGCCGGACCGGCGCGGTCGGGGTTTCCCCGGCCTCGGACGGACGGGCAACTCCACCGGCAGATGGCGGAGGGCCGACAGGTTCAGCGACCAGTCGGCCGGGATGACCGCGCCCCCGCCCCGGCTCACCTCGCGCACGAATTCCAATTCGTCCCGGCCCCAGCCATAGACCCGGGCGTGGGGTCCGAGGGCCCGCACCTGGAGGCTGCGCTCGGCGGCCGGTTCGTCATGGACCGTCCAGGCTCCCAGGCTGACGGCCAGGTCGCGGAGCGGCAGGGCCTTGCGGGGATCGAGGTGGACCATCACCCCCCGTGCCACCCGGGGCCCGACCTCGGCCCACAGGTCGGCGGTCGAGCGATCCCTCGCATCGGCCAGCACCGGCAGGCCCTCGGCCTTGAGCCGATCGACCCACGCCGGATCGGCGACCACGGCCCGCGAAAGACCCGCGAGGGTCGTGGCGCGGTTGATCGACTCGGTGCCGACCTGGCCGAGCACCGCCCCGGAGAAGGCTGCCCGGTGCGCCCGCAGCAGCGCCCAAGGATCACCGGCTTCGCGGAGCGTCCATCCCTCGCCGCGAAGTTCCTCCAGGATCCGGGCGTTCATGCCGGGGCCGCGGATCCAGACCACGGCGCTCGTGCGGTTGAGTCCTCCCTGGATCGAGGCCAGCAGCGCACCCTCGGCCTCGCCGAGCCCGCGGGGATCGACGACCCACAATTCGCGGGCCACCCCTCGCTGGGCCGAACCCAGGATCATCGCCAGGATCAGCAGCGAGGCCATCCCACAACAAGGCCAGTGCCAGGACAGGCGTCGCAGGACGCTCGGCCGGCTTCCCGCGAGATTCTTCGGGAAATTCTCGAGAGACGGGCTCATGGCTTGGCGGTCTCGCCACCCACGGAGAGCAGCAGGCGTCGGATCTCCTGGAGACGCCCCTTCGCATCCCGCTTGGACAGGCGCGGGAACTGCCCGCCCACGGTCACCAGTCCGCCCCTCTGCATCAGCTTCACCTTGCCCTCGACGACCTCGACCGAGGTGACCCGGCACTCGGCCGCCAGGAGCCGGAGCTCGTGGGTCTGGAGCAGCAGGTCCACGGCCCCGGGAAGCGGCCCGAACCGGTCGCGCAATTCCTGTCGCAAGTTCTCGACCCCGGCCTTGTCGGAGACCTGGGCCAGCTTGCGGTACACCTCCACCCGCTGGGCCGGCTCGCGCACGTAGTCCAGCGGCAGGTAGGCCGGGAACCGACGACCGTCGTCCTCGGGCGGCGATTTCCGGGAGGCCGACGAGGCCCTGCCCCGGGACGGCTCCTCCTCGGGATCTTCCCACCAGGTGGCGACGCCACCATCGCGGGGGATGGAGATGTCGAGGACCGGTCCCGAATCGGACTTCGGCCGACGCGGCTCGGACTTGGCCGCGCCCTCCTCGCCAGGATTGGTGGCCAGGAAATCCAGCGACACCCGGACCTCGACGCGGCTGCGGACCGGTTGCCCCTTCAAGGCCGAGATGCTCTGGCCCAACAACTGACAATACAGATCGAAGCCCACCGCCGTGATGTGCCCGCTCTGCTGGGGGCCCAACAGGTTGCCCGCGCCGCGGATCTCCAGGTCGCGCATGGCGATCTTGAAGCCGCTGCCCAGCGCGCTGTACTGCTTGATGGCGCTCATGCGTTTGCGGGCCTCGGTGAGCAGCTGGGCATGGCGGGGCAGCAGCAGGTAGCAGTAGGCCTGGTGCTTGTAGCGCCCCACGCGCCCGCGCAGCTGGTAGAGTTCGCTCAGGCCGAAGCGGTCGGCCCGGTCGATGATCATCGTGTTGGCGTTGGGGATGTCCAAACCGCTCTCGATGATCGTGGTGCTGACCAGCACGTCGGCCTCGCCGTTCACGAAACGCGTCATCACCTTCTCGAGCTCGTCGGCCTCCATCTGCCCGTGGCCGATCAGCACCCGCGCCTCGGGCACCAGCGCCTTCAGCTTGAGGGCCACCGCCTCGATGGTGGAGACGCGGTTGTGCAGGAAGTACACCTGCCCGCCCCGGTTCAACTCCCGCTGGATGGCGTCGCGGATCACCCGCTCATCGTAGTTGCCCACCACGGTCTCCACCGGCAGGCGGTCCTGCGGCGGAGTCTCAAGGGTGCTGAGGTCGCGCGCGCCGGTCAGGGCCAGGTAGAGCGTCCGCGGGATCGGGGTCGCGCTGAGGGTCAGCACGTCCACCGTGCGACGCAGGAGCTTGAACTGCTCCTTGTGCTTCACGCCGAACTTCTGCTCCTCGTCGACGATCACCAGCCCGAGGTCCTTGAAGACCATGTCGGCCGAGACGATCCGGTGGGTGCCGATGACGATGTCCACCGCGCCGACGGCCGCCGCCTCCATCACCGCCTTCTGCTGCTTGGCCGTGCGGAAGCGGCTCATCAGCTCGATGCGCACCGGATACTCGGCCATGCGCTCGCGGAAATGGTTGTAATGCTGCTGGGCCAGCACCGTGGTGGGCACCAGCAGGGCTACCTGCTTGCCGCCCATGACCGCCTTGAAGGCGGCCCGGATGGCCACCTCGGTCTTGCCGAAACCGACATCGCCGCAGATCAGTCGATCCATCGGCTTGGGTTGCTCCATGTCGGTCTTGGTCGCCGCGATGGCCTTGACCTGGTCGGGCGTCTCCTCGAACTCGAAGCTGGCCTCGAACTCCCGCTGCCAGGGCGTGTCGGCCGTGAACGGATGCCCCTCCTGGGTGGCCCGGGCCGCCTGCACGGAGAGCAGCTCGGCCGCCAAGTCACGCACCGACCGCTGGGCCTGCTCCTTGGCCTTGGTCCAGCGGGTGCCGCCGATGGTGCTGAGCTGCGGACGCGCCTTGCCCGCGCCGACGTACTTGCTGACCAGGTGCGCCTCGGTGACCGGGACGTAGAGCTTGGGCGCCTCGTCGTGTGCGGAACCCGCGGCGTACTCGATCACCAGGCATTCCTGGCCGCCGCCCGAGGCGCCGGCTTGACGCGGGGGCAGCGTCTTGAGCCCCCGGTAGATCCCGATGCCGTGCTGGAGATGGACCACGAAGTCGCCGGGGTCGAAGTCGGTGAAATCGACCTCGAAGGCGTTGCGCACCGACTGGGCATGGTGCGACTTCAGGCGCCGGGGGCGAGACACCTTGTAGCGTCCATAGATCTCCGCGTCGGAGACCACCACCCGCCGGGCCGCCTCGCACAGGAACCCCCTGGAAAGGGTGCCGGTCAGCACCTCGGGCATGGCCGGGATCGCGGCGTCTCCCTCGGCCTCGGCCGGGGCGGGCGGCAGGAGTTCCCGCCACAATTCACCGAAGCGCTGGAACTCCCCGGCGTTGTTGCAGAAGACCTGGAGCCGATAACCCTGGCGCAGCCACCGTTGCATCTGCTGGAAGAAGGTGCGGCGCTGCTCCTCCGCCACCTGGGCCGCGGGCAAGGTCGCCCCGATGGGCCGGAAGGCGTCGAGCGATTCGAATCGCAGCCCACCGTCATCGGCGCCCGGTTCCGGCGGCGCATCCTCGAGCCGGACCCAGGTGGCACCCGAGGCCTGCGCCCGCAGTTGCAGGGCCTCCCAGGGTTCATGGAAGGGGTCGCCCTCACGGACCTGGGCGGCATGGTGGAGGGCCTGGAGGGCGAGCGCCTCCGGGCCGCAGAGCACCACCACGGCGTCAGCACCCCAGTGGGCATCCAGCGCCGCCACCGGCGGTGCCGGCATCTCGGAACCGGCCTTGGGACGCAGCAGGCTCAACTCGCCGGCCGGGGCGACCACGCACGAATCGATGGCATCGAGGCGGGTCTGGCGATGGGGATCGAATTCGCGCAACGACTCCAGTTCATCCCCGAAGAACTCCAGCCGGACGGGCCATGGCCGGTGCAGGGGCCACAGGTCGACGATGCCGCCACGCCACGACAGCTCACCCTTGTGGGAGACCTGCGCCTCCGGTTCGTAGCCCTGGGATTCCAGCCACTCGATGAGGTCCAGCGGGTTGACCGTCTGTCCCCGGGTCAGCGTCCGGGTCCTCGATTCCAGATCGGCCGGGGTGAAGGTGCGCTGCTGCACGGCGATCACCGAGGTGACGACGAGTCGGCCCGTTCGGGGAACGGCTCCCGCCCCCCTCAGGGCGATCAGGGTCTCCAGGCGCTCGCTGATGATGTCGGCATGGGGCAATCGGGATTCCTGGGGCAGGGTCTCCCAGGCCGGGAAGAACTGCGGTCGCTCCCCGTCGAGCCAGGTCGCGGCGTCGGCGTGCAACTGTTCCTGGGCTTTCAGAGTGTCGGTGATGGCCACCACCGTGCGATCCGGACACAGGCGGTGCAGGACGGCGATCACCCACGCCTGCGCCGCCGGGGCCACGCCTTCCAGGCTCACCAGCCCGCCGGAGGCGATCTGTCGGCGCAGCGCCTCGACGGCGGGCGAAGTCAGCCAGCCTTGCAACACGTTGGGGGGTGCGGGATCCAAGCCCGGGCAACATACTCCCGAACCGGCCAATGGCGATTTTGGAATTGAGCCCAAGCGCGGACCATTGCCCGATCCCCGCATGTCATCGACATCGTGCGTGGAGATCCGGGACGACACCGGTGCCTTGGCCCAGGTGCTGCCCGAGCTGGGAGGCTGGCTGGTCCGTTACCGCAGGCCCCTTCCCGGGCATGGCCTCGTGGACGGATTGCACCATGACGAGGCGGTCATCGCCCGGTATCCCCGCGAGATGTGGGCGGGCAGCCCCCTGCTCTTCCCGATGGTCAGCTACAATCATGTCCCCGGGGCCGACCACCATTACCCGTGGGCCGGCAAGACCCACCCGATGCCCCCGCACGGCTTCGCCCGCAAGACGCCTTGGACGGTCGTCGCCCGGGCCGCCGACCGCGTCGAACTGGAGCTCACCGACAGCGAGGCCACGCGGGCCGCGTACCCCTTCGCCTTCCGCTACGGACTCACTTATCGGCTCGAAAACGGGCGGCTCCATTGGGAGCAGCACATCGAGAACCGATCGTCGGAACCGATGCCGTTCGGGGTCGGGTTCCACCCGTACCTGCCGATCCCCCTGGGCCCGGGATCGAAGCGGAGCGACTGCGTGATCCGATGCCCACGGGCCACCCGCTTCAATCCGATCGGCCGCGGCGAGGCCTACTTCTCGGAGCCGTTCCCCGAGCAGGAGTTCCCCGCCACCGTGGACACCGGACCCGCCCTGCTGCTGGGAGACCTGCGGACCCGCGAGGTGGCCCTCGTCGATCGGGCGGCCCGCCTCGAGGTGGTGGTCCACTGGGAAGCGGCGCCCGCCTACCGCTTCTGCGGGCTCTGGTCCCGGACGCCCTCGGAGAACTTCTACTGCCTCGAACCCTGGACCACCTTGCCCAACGCCTTCAGCCGTCCCGACGACGGCGAACTGCAGATCCTCGCTCCCGGCCAGTCGTTCCGTTCGGCCATGTGGATGGAAGTCCGCGCCTGGTGAGCTTGCGGAGGGAAAGTCCGGAAAAGCCGTCCGGAGTCCACCCCCTGAAACGAGGACGCCCGGAACGACCTCTCAGGCCATCCCGGGCGTCTCATCCAGGGCTCTGACGCAAATCCTCGTCAGATCCCGCGGAAGTTCGGCAGGTGCAGCTTCTCGCCGCCGCGCATGGCGCTCTCGTGGGCCAGGATGCCGACGAGGGTCCAGTTCACCGACTGGTGCAGGTCGGGGAAGCTCGGGCGGTCCTCGATCACGCTCATCACGAACTCGTGCGCCAGGTGCGGGTGGCTGCCGCCATGACCGCTGCCCTGGACGAAGCTCAGGTGCACGTTCTCGCTCATGTCGTACACGCCCTTGGTCGTGAACGGCCGGATGGCCTCGGGCAAGAGGTGCGCGTAATCCGGGATCTTCACCTTCTCCACCGACTCGCCGCCGACGTGCAGCACCGGGTCGTCGTGCTCGGTGAGCTGCCACTCGAAGGAGGTCTTGGAGCCGTAGCAGTCGAAGCTTTCCTGGTACTGGCGCGCGGCGTCGAAGAGGTAGCGGGTGACCTCGCCGGCGACATCCTGGCTGCGGACCTTGAAGTGGGCCGTCTCGAAGGAGAACGGCGAGCCGTACTTGGCGATGCGCGACTCGGCGATGCGACCGGAACCCAGGCACGACACGAACTCGGCCTCGCCATTCACGATGCCCAGGCAGGGACTCACGCAGTGCGTGGCGTAGTGCATCGGGGGCAGGCCCTCCCAGTAGCCCGGCCATCCTTCCATGTTCTGCAGGTGGCTGCCGCGCACGAACTGGATGCGGCCCAGACGGCCGGTGTCGCGCAGTTCGCGCACATAGAGATACTCGCGGCTCCAGACCACCGTCTCCATCATCATGTACTTCTTCCCGCTCTCGCGTGCGGCCTTCACGATCTCACGGGCCTCTTCGACCGTGGTGCAGGCCGGCACCGTGCAGGCCACGTGCTTGCCGGCACGCAGGGCCGCGATCGCCTGCGGCGCGTGCAGGTGGATGGGAGAGTTGATGTGCACCGCGTCGACCGACGGATCGCGGATCAGGTCCTCGAAGGAGGTGTAGCGCTTCTCCACCCCGAAGGCGTTGCCCACCGCGTCCAGCTTGTCCTGGGAACGTTGGCAGATGGCGTACATCTCCGCATGGGGATGGCGTTGGTAGATGGGGATGAACTCGGAACCGAATCCGAGCCCGACGATGGCGATGTTGAGTTTTCGGCTCATGGTTGAAAGCGATGGGCGGCACGGCGAGGCGGGGCCTCGGTCTCACTGAGATGGTCCGAATCAAACGCAGCGCCCCTCCGCCCGGCAACGCGAAACTGGACCGGCCGGCGACGCCGTCCAGATCAGTCGTGCCGGACCAGCCCGGGCGGCATCTCATGCCACAGCGCCTTCAGCGACATGTTGATGTCCCGGATGAAGAGCAGCAGCGCGACGATCAGCGACACGAGGCAGAGCGTGAACTGGCCGGCGATCAGGATCGAGGCGTCGAAGCGGACCCAGCCCGTGAAGAAGAGGGTGATCACCAGGAAGGCCGCCAGCAGGGCGCTGACCGAGGCCAGGGCGATGGCCATGCGCAGGACGCGGGCCCGACGCGCGAGGATGCGCAGCTGGGCGAGGATGGAGGCCTTCTTGGTCTCCGAGGCGTTGTCATGCGCCGCGGCCAACAACCGGGACCGGTCGATGACCCGCCCGAAGCGGTTGGTCATGCTCAGGAGCAGCAGGCCCACGCCGGAGACCAGGATGACCGGGCCGACGGCCAGTTGCAGCGTGGGAGCGATGTCAGGCATGCGCGGGTGCCATCCTGAGCCGTCCGCTCCCCGGAGTCCACCGCCACCGTCGCCCTGGAGATCGAAGCACCGCCCGATCGCCCCGAGCCGGAGGCACCCTCAACGGCGATAGGCCTCGGCCAGCAGGGTGACGGGATGGGCCACCCGCAGTTCGAGGCCCCGCTCGCGGCACCCGTTGACCAACTGCAGCAGGCACCCCGGATTGCCCGTGGCCACGACCTTGGCCCGCGTGGAGATGATGTGGTCGACCTTCCGCCGCAACAGCTGGCCGGCCATCTCGGGCTGGGTCAGGTTGTAGATGCCCGCGCTGCCGCAGCACCAGGTGGCCTCCGGCAATTCCACCAGCCGCACCCCGGGGATCGCACGCAGCAGCGCCCGGGGCTGGGCCGAAACCTTCTGGCCATGGCAGAGGTGGCAGGACTCGTGGTAGGTCACCACTTGCTCCGGGGCGTTCGCGGCGCCGGCGCCGGCCTGGGGCGGCTCGATGCCGGTGACGGCCAGCCATTCGTGGATGTCCTTCACCTTCGCATCCCAGAGGCGGGCCCGCTCGACATACCGCGCGTCATCCGCCAGCAATCGGGCGTAGTGCTTGAGGTGCGAGCCGCAGCCGCCCGCGTTGCTGATGATGGCATCGAAGGATTCCGGGGGGAACTGGTCGATGTTGCGCCGCGCCAGGCGCTGGGCCAGCTCCCATTCGCCGTTGTGCGCATGCAGCGAGCCGCAGCAATGCTGGTCGGGCGGCGTGACCACCTCGCACCCGTTGCGGGCCAGCACCTCCGCCGTGTCGCGGTTGACGTCGCTGAAGATCAGGTCCTGGGCGCAGCCGGCCAGCAGCGCCACCCGGAAGCGACGCACACCGCGGGCCGGGGTCACCGGAGGCACGAGTTCCTCGGTGAACCGGGCATTCACGGTGGGAGTCATGGCCTCGAGTTCACGGAGGCGACGGGGCAGGAGCCGGGTCAGGCCCAGTGCGCGGAAGGCCGCCTGCAGGCCCAGCCCCTGCCACAGCTGCATCACCCGACCCAGCAGCTTGAGCCGGTCGAGGTCCATGAAGAGCCCGCGCAAGGTCAGGGCGCGGATCAGAGAGCGACCCGGAGAGGCGAGCACCCGGGAGGCCTCGGCCTCGGCCCGCGCCCTCTCGAAGAGCTCGGCGTAATCGACACCGGCCGGGCAGGCCGAGGTGCAGGCCAGGCACCCGAGGCAGTGGTACATCTCGTCGGCGAAGGCCCGGGTGGGCTGCAGGCGATCGTCGGCGATGGCACGCATGAGGGCGATGCGCCCCCGGGGCGAATGCCGCTCGAGCTTGGTCGCGTCGTAGGTGGGGCACGTCGGCAGGCACAACCCGCAGTGCATGCACTGCTGGACCACCGAGTAATCGAGGTCCCGAAGGTGCGAGGCGGGCTTCGGGGCGGTCGTTGATGCGGATGGCTGGATCGAGGCCATGGTCATGCGGGTTCAGGATGCGGACGCCGAGGCGGCGCGGACCGCCTCCAGTTCCTCCCAACGGGCGTAGAGCTGGGATACCCGCACCTTGGCGGCCTCCAGCTCGGACAGGAGCGATTGCATCCGGGCACCGTTCTTGCGGAGGAACTCGGGATCCGCGAACGACGCCTCCCGCTCGGCCACGTCGGCCTCGGCCGTCTGGATGACCGCCTCGATGCCCTCCAGTTCGCGCTGCTCCTTGAAGCTGAGCTTGCGGGCCTTGGCCGGCTTCGGCGTCGAGGCAACCGCACCACCCACCTTGAACTCGCGCCCGACGACCGGAGCCATCGCCGCCGTGGCCCGGCGCCGCTTCTCCAGGTAGTAGTCGTAATTGCCCTCGCTGAAGGCCACCCGACCCTCGCCCTCGAAGGCCAGGATGCCCGTGCATACCCGGTTCAGGAAATAGCGGTCGTGGCTCACGACCAGCACGCACCCGGGGAAGAGGGTCAATGCCTCCTCCAGCACCCGCATCGTCTGCAGGTCGAGGTCGTTGGTCGGCTCGTCCAGGACCAGAAAGTTGCCGCCGCGCTTGAGCACCCGGGCCAGCAGCAACCGGCTGCGCTCGCCGCCGCTCAGGTGCCGGACCTGGGTGGTGATCCGGTCATCGGTGAAGAGGAACCGCTTGAGGTAGCCGCGCAGCGAAAGCTTCTCGTCGCCCCATTGGACCCATTCGGTGCCATCGCTCACCTCCTCCAGCACGGTCCGGTCCTCGTTCACCCGGAGGCGTCCCTGGTCGACGTAGTTGAAGCGCGTCAGGGAACCGATCCGGACCTCCCCCTCGGTCGGGACCTGTTCACCCAGCAGGATGCGCAGCAGGGTCGTCTTGCCCAGGCCGTTGCGGCCGGTCACCCCGATGCGGGTACCCCCGGCGAAATTCAGGTTGAGGCCCGAGAAGAGCCTTCGCCCCCCGAACTCCATGCCCACGCCCTCGACCTCCACCACCCGGTTGCCCAGGGGCGGCGGCGGCGGGATGACCAGCTCCATCTCGGCCTCGGTGGGCGGCGGGCCGGCGCTCTCGGCGGCGGCGAAGCGGTCGAGGCGCGCCTGGCTCTTGCTGGTCTGGGCCTTCGGGCGGCGACGCACCCACTCGATCTCGCGCCGCAGGAACATCTGACGCTTGTGCTCGGTCAGCTCCTCGGTGGCCAGTTTCTCGGCCCGCTGCAGCAGGTATTCGGAGTAGTTGCCGTCGTAGCGCTCGAACTTGCCGTTGCGCAGCTCGACGATGTTGGTGGCCACCGAGTCCAGGAAATGGCGGTCGTGGGTCACGACCAGCAGGCCGCCGGGGTAGCCCGCCAGGAATTCGGTGATCCACTCCACCGACTCGGTGTCGAGGTGGTTGGTGGGCTCGTCGAGCATCAGGAAGTCGGGCCGGGCGATCAGGGCCCGAGCCAGGGCCACGCGACGGCGTTCCCCACCCGACAGGCTGCCGATCTTCCGGTCGTCCGGCGGGCAGCCCAGCTGGTTGAGGGCCGTGCGGACCCGCGAATCGACCGTCCACCCGTCGAGTTGCAGGATGCGCTCCTCGAGGTGGTCGTGCCGGCTGGAATGGCCCGGGAGGTTCTCGAACTCGTGGATGAGGGAGAGGACATGCCGGGCCCCGTCGCGCGCGGCCTCGAGGACCGTCAGCCCGGGATCGAGCTCGAATGCCTGGGAAAGGTACCCCGTGACCAGGTCGCGGCGGCGGGTGATCACGCCGGAGTCGGCCTCGGCCTCGCCGGCGAGGATCCGCATGAAGGTCGATTTGCCCGCGCCGTTGCGGCCGACCAGACCCACCCGATCGCCCGCCGAGAGGGCCAGCGAGGCCCGGTCCAGCAGGGTACGGTCGTTGATGTTCAGGACCAGGTCCTGAGCGGAGATCAGCACGCCTTCGTTCACGATGAGGCCGTGAGCCTACACGGGAACCGTCATCGGAGCCACGGGCGGTTTCGGCTTTCCGGAGGGGTCAGGATCCTCCGACACGGGGCCTCGACATCGGGCGGGGCGGTGCGACTCTGCCGGAGCAGTCCATGTCCCGACCTCCTGAAACCGACGCCGCGACGCAGCGTTCCTGCCTCTACGAGGCCCGGGTGATGCATCATCGGCTCGAGCCGAAGGAGCACCGCTTCGAGTACGGGATCTTCCTCGCCTGCCTCGATCTCGACGAACTGGACACCCTGGACGCGCGGCTCCGGTCCTTCAGCCGGAACCGGCGCAACTGGCTGGAATTCCGCGACTCCGACCATCTGCCCGAGCCGGGGGGTCCCGGTGGCCCGGTCCGGGATGCCGACACCAAGCGGGCCCTCCGGGGCTGGCTCGCGCTCCAGGGAGTGACCCTGTCGGGCGATGATCGCGTCCTCCTGGTCACCCTTCCCCGGATCGCCGGTTACGTGTTCAACCCGGTCAGCTTCTACTTCTGCACCCGGGCCTCGGGCGAACCGATCTGCGCGGTGGCTGAAGTGGGCAACACCTTCGGCGAATTGAAGCCCTTCCTGGTGCCCATCGACGCGAACGGCCCGGCGGGGACCTTCCGCTGCGTGGTGCCGAAGCATTACTACGTGTCGCCCTTCACCGCCCTCGATGTCTGCTTCGAGTTCCGACTCCAGAGCCCGGGCCCCTCGCTGCGCATCGGCGTCGACGACGTGCGCGACGGACACCGGCTGCTGATCACCACCCTGACGGGCGAGCGGCGCCCCCTGACCGACCGCGAGATCCTGCGTCTGAGCCTCCGGTATCCGCTGGTGACGCTGAAGGTGATCACCGCCATCCACTGGCATGCCCTGCGCCTCTGGCTCAAGCGGGTCCCCTGGTACGCCAAGGCCGATCGGCCGGACCTGCAACGCGGCGTGTTCCGGCCTCACCGGTCCCTCATCGAGCCGCCACCGCATCCCGAGGGTGGTCCCGGATAATCCGAAACCGGAGGTTGTGGTTCCGGCGAATCGGATCACCTTCCCAGTGTCCTGTTTCGCCATGAGTCCCTCCCAGCCAGAATCGATCCTTCCGACGATCGCCGCAGCCGCAACCGAGTCCCCCGAGAACGCGCAGTGCCAAGCCGAGCCGCGGTGGATCGAATCCGTGGCGCGGAACCTCGTGGCGACTCTCTTCCGGCCGATGAGCCGGGGCCACCTCCGGCTGACCTGCCCCGATGGGTCCTGTGAGGAGTTTGGCAAGGCGGGTCAGACTCCGGCCGCCGAGATCCAGGTGCGACGATGGCGATTCTTCACGCGCTGCGCGACCGGGGGCGACATGGGATTCGGCGAAGCCTATCAGGATGCCGACTGGGAGACGCCCGACCTGGCGGCGGTGATCGCATGGTTCTGCGCCAATGTGGAACAGGCCCCCTCGATGTCGGGGTCGGGTCGCAAGCGACTGCGCTTCACGCTGCTGAACGCGGCCAACCGCCTGCGTCATGCGCTCCATCGCAACACCCTCACCGGATCCCGATCCAACATCGCGGCCCACTACGACCTGGGGAACGAATTCTATTCGCAGTGGCTCGACGCCACCATGACCTACTCGGCGGCCTTGTTCGAATCGCCCGACCAATCCCTCGAGGCCGCCCAGACCGCCAAATACGAGCGCCTCTGCCGCGAACTGAGGTTGAAGCAGGGCGAACACCTGCTGGAGATCGGCTCGGGCTGGGGCGGCATGGCCAGCCATGCGGCCCGTCGCCATGGGGCGCGGGTCACCACCATCACCCTGTCGGAGGCCCAGGCGGCCTACTGCCGGGAGCGCTTCGCGCGCGAGGGCATCGCAGACCGGGCCGAAGTGAGGGTGGTCGACTACCGGAAGCTCGAGGGCCGCTTCGACAAGATCGTCAGCATCGAGATGATGGAGGCCATCGGCGACCATTACCTCGAGACCTACTGCCGCACCGTGCAGAGCCTGCTCAAGCCCGACGGGCTCTTCGCCGCGCAGTTCATCACCTACCCGGATTCCCGCCACGCCGAGTTGCGCCGTGGGGTCGACTGGATCCAGAAGCACATCTTCCCCGGTTCGCTCCTGCTCTCGCTCAACCGGGTCAATCAGGCCATGCAGCGCACCGGCCCGCTGCACCTGCACAGCCTGCACGATCTGGGGCTTGATTACGGGCGAACGCTGCGCGAGTGGCGCGAGCGCTTCAACCGGGGCCTCCACGAGGTCCGGAACCAGGGCTTCGACGATCGGTTCATCCGCACCTGGAACTACTACCTCGCCTATTGCGAGTCGGCCTTCCTGTGGCGGAACATCAGCGTGGTCCAAGCCACCTGGACGGCTCCCAACAACCGCAGCCTGATGGCCCATTGAGCGGTCATCCGCGAGCCCTCCCTTCCCGATGACGGTCCCCACCTCGCTGGTCCTTGTCGCCGCCGGGCTGGTGTTCGTGGTGGTGGAGATGCTCCTGACGTTCCGGGTCGCGCGGCGTCTGGGCAACTTCGGCATCGTGGACGTCGTCTGGTCCGCCGGGTTCACGCCGCTGATCCTGATCTACCTGCTGGTGACCGCAGGGCGTCCCGGCAATCCCACCACGGGCGGCGATCCGCAGGGCACCCTGGATCTCCTGTCGGGGCTGATGCCGCGGTTGCCGCTGACCCTCATGGTCGTCGCCTGGAGCCTCCGGCTGGGCATGCATCTGGCGGTCCGGGTCCGGGCCCATCATCCGACGGAAGACGTCCGCTACGCTCAACTCCGCCGGGAATGGGGAGACCGCACCGATCGCAAGATGCGCGGATTCTTCCTGCTCCAGGGAGTCCTCCAAGTGGTGCTCTCCACTCCGTGGCTCATCTCCCAGCTGAACCCGCCCGACCCCAGGTCCGGCGGCTGGGCCGCCCTGTGTTTCTGGGCCGGCCTGGGCCTGTGGGCCGCGGGCATCCTGGGCGAATCGTTGGCCGACCACCAATTGGCCCGCTTCCGCGCCGATCCGGCCCGCCGAGGACAGGTCTGCCGTGAGGGACTGTGGCGATACTCGCGGCATCCGAACTATTTCTTCGAATGGCTCGTCTGGGTCGGCTACGGGGTCTTCGCCCTCGCCAGCCCGTGGGGATGGCTGGGCCTCCTCGCTCCGGCGTTGATGTACCATTTCCTGGTGAACGTCACCGGCATCCCGATGACCGAGGCGCTGTCGGTGAAATCCAAAGGCGAGGCCTACCTCGCCTACCAGCGGACCACCCACGCGTTCTTCCCGGGACCTCCCCGTCGGGAGTGATCCACACGCCCTGCCCGCCCGACACCGGCGCTCTGTCCCATTGACGATTGCGCCGTCGGGCCGGAGCTTTGGAGGCGCCTTTATTGGACTCACTGACCGCGCGACCATGAGCACCGTGACCATCGCCCCGCCGCCCGCGACCTCGGGCCCGCCCCTGCAACGGGAGACCACCGCCGGGAACTACTTCGTGGCCAATTACCCCCCGTTCGCCTTCTGGAGCGCGGAGGCGGTGCCGGCATTCCATCAGGCACTCGATCGGGCTCCTCAGCCCGGGGTCCCGTTGGGGCTCTACACGCACATCCCCTTCTGCCGAAAGCGCTGCCACTTCTGCTACTTCCGCGTCTACACCGACAAGAACGCCGACGACATCAAGTCGTACCTCGATGCGTTGTTGAAGGATCTGGCCGCGTACGCCGACAAGGCGGTCATCGGCGGGCGCAAACCGCGCTTCATCTACTTCGGCGGAGGCACGCCCAGCTACCTGTCCCCGGACCAGCTTCGCTATCTCACCGAGGGCATGAAGCGCCTGCTGCCCTGGGATGAGGCGACCGAGATCACCTTCGAGGCCGAGCCGGGTACGCTCACCGACCACAAGCTCAGGGCCATCCGCGAGATGGGCGTCACGCGCCTGAGCCTGGGCATCGAGCACTTCGACGACACCATCCTCGAGATCAATGGGCGGGCGCACCGCTCCAAGGAGATCGCGCGGGCCTACGGCTACGCCCGGGAGATCGGCTTTCCCCAGATCAACATCGACCTGATCGCCGGCATGGTGGAGGAGACGCCCGAGAAGTGGCGCGAAGCCGTGGCCAAGGCGGTGGCCATGGAACCCGACTCGGTGACCATCTACCAGATGGAGGTGCCCTACAACACGGGCATCTACCGGCAGATGAAGGCCGAGGGCAAACTGGTCGCGCCGGTCGCCGACTGGGACACGAAACGACGCTGGGTGGACGAGGCCTTCCGGGCCTTCGAGGCGCGGGGCTACACCGTCACCAGCACCACCACCGTGGTGAAAGATCCCGCACGCGTGAAGTTCGAGTATCGCCAGGGGCTCTTCAGCGGCGCCGACCTCCTGAGCATCGGGGTGGCGAGCTTCGGCCACCTCAATGGAGTGCACTACCAGAACCACCACGACTTCCAGCCCTATGTCGATGCGGTGAACGCCGGCCGACTGCCGACCTACCGCGCCTACGTCCTGCCGGACGACGAACGCTACCTGCGGGAATTCATCCTCCAGTTGAAGCTCGGATCCGTGGGCATCGAGGCCTTCGCCCGGAAATTCGGAGAGGATCCGCGGGCCCGCTTCGCGGCGCCTTTGGCTGCGCTCAGAGACTGGGGATTCCTGGTGGAATCGGAGACCCACCTGGGACTGACCCGCGACGGATTGCTTCAGGTCGACCGGCTGTTGCAGGAATTCTTCAAGCCCGAGCACCGCACCGGCCGCTATGCCTGAAATCCCCCCCCAGGACCGATCCACGGGATCGCCGCCCGAGTCCGGGCCTCGCCTGAGCCACCTGGATGAACAGGGCCAAGCCCGGATGGTGGATGTATCGGCCAAACCCCCGCTGTTTCGGGAGGCGGTGGCCGGCGGAGAAATCCTCCTGTCTCCCGCCACGCTCGACCTGATGGAATCCCAGCAACTGGCGAAGGGAAACGTCCTGGCGACGGCCAGGATCGCCGGGATCCTGGCCGCCAAACGCACCGGGGAATTGATTCCGATGTGTCATCCGCTGCCGATTTCCCATTGTGAGATTCACTTTGAAACACCAGAGGCCCGGGATCGGATCCGCATCACCGCCTCGGCCCGGATCACGGCGGCCACCGGGGTCGAGATGGAGGCGCTGACCGCCGTGTCGGTGGCGGCCTTGACCATTTACGACATGTGCAAGGCGGTGGACAAAACCATGGTGATCGGGGAGATCCGCCTGCTCAAAAAGACGAAATCCGCGACGCCTGCGACGCCTTGATCCCAGGTCGGGCAGGCCGACCTTCCATCCCCTTCCAACCCATGGTCGGGCTGATTCCGGGGGCTTCCTGCCATGCTTGATTGCGGGGGTCCGACCCGGATCAGCGACGAGATTTCGGGGCAAAACAACCGAACAAGCCCCCCCGGAACCCTGGGCTCGATCCATGAAGGAGTTCGAAATCGGCCCCCAAGGGGATCCGGCAGCGACTGATCCCACCGCATGCACCCAACAAAAAACCCACCGGGAGACCGGTGGGTTCGGAAAACTAAGTCAGTCGACGAATCGAAAACCGGAGACAAAGGCTTGGCCGAATCTCGGAAGCCCCGTCGCGGTTCAGATCACGGACGGTTCGGATCGGCACCGGCGTAGGCGCTGATCTTCACCGGGGGCGGAAGGGGGTTGCCCTTGTCGTCGGTCACCGGGGTGGTGATGATCGCCTCGTTGCCGGGAATGGTGATCGTGGTGGAGCTCTTGGCCACCGAAGAACCCTTCATGGCGCGGCGGGCCTTGGCGAGGGTCACCTCACCGCGAACCTCGGCCTTCTGGGCGGGAACCAAGCGATCCGCCGTCGCGAGAATCACAGCATCCTGACCCTCGGTGGCGAAGGTGGCGGCGGCGACCACGGTGCGAGCCATCTCGGGAGCGACCTCGAGGCAGGCGGCGACCACGGCCTCGGTGGCCTCGGGAGCCTTGCGGAGGACCGCGCCCACGACGGTCGACAGGGCCGTCGGGTGGTTCTTGGCCACGGCCACCACGGCGGCCTTGGCGGTGTCGATGCGGTCAGCCTTGTCGGCGGCAACCACCAGCTTGGCGGCAACGGCCGGCATGTCGATGACCTTGGAAGCCAAGATCTTCTGGGTCAGAGCCTGCGACTCGGTGGAGGTGAGCGCGAAGGCCGAAGTGCCCACCATCAGCGAAGCAGCGGTGATTAGAACAGAGTGTTTCAGGAGATTCATATACAAGGCTCGATGACTTACTTTGTGTCCTGAATAAATCGAAGGAGGCGAAACCCGTCAACCCTTTATCCGAAAAAGTTTTTCACACCGATCATTTCGGTTTTTCATGCGGCTTCCTGGTGCCGACGGCGCTCGATCAACGGCGGAATCTCGCGCCGAACCACCGCCCGGTTGATCTCGACCCGGATCACGTCATCGCTGTCGGGCAGCTCGAACATCAGGTCGCGGAACAATTCCTCGGTCAGGGCACGCAGGGCGCGCGCGCCGGTCTTTTTCCGGGAGGCCATGGCCGCCAACTCGGCGACGGCATCCTCCGTGAACGACAGCGCCACTCCGTCGAGCGCCAAGAGCTTGGCGAATTGTCGGGTCAGGGCGTTGCGGGGCCGGGTCAGCACCTCGGCCATCTGGGCCTCGGTCAATTCGTCGAGGGCGCTCACCACCGGCAAGCGGCCGATGAATTCGGGGATGAATCCGAAACCCATGAGGTCTTCGGGCTCTACCCGATGCATCAGGGAAGAGACACCTGAATCCGGGACAGGCGATGTCCCGCCGGAAGCTTCGCGGGCATCACCCCCGAATCCGATGGACCGGCGGCCCAGACGACGCTCGATCAGGCGCTCCATCCCGACGAATGCGCCACCACAGATGAAGAGGATCTGAGTGGTGTCGATGCGGATGTACTCCTGTTGCGGATGCTTGCGCCCGCCCTGCGGAGGGACGTTGCAGACGGTGCCTTCGAGGATCTTGAGGAGTCCCTGCTGCACCCCCTCACCGGACACGTCGCGGGTGATGGAGACGTTCTCGGTCTTGCGGGCGATCTTGTCGATCTCGTCGATGTAGACGATGCCCATCTGGGCACGACGGACATCGAAATCGGAGGCCTGGAGGAGTCGGAGGATGATGTTCTCGACATCTTCGCCGACATAACCCGCCTCGGTGATGACCGTCGCGTCGGCGATGGCGAAGGGCACATCCAGCACCTTGGCGAGGGTCTTGGCCAACAGCGTCTTGCCGCTGCCGGTGGGACCGAGCAGGAGGATGTTGCTCTTCTCGATCTCGACGGCGGCCGAGTCGTCGGCTGCTCCCGGGGCCGTCTCGCCTCCGGCCGCGGAACGGGCGTTGGCCGTGACCCGTTTGTAGTGGTTGTACACCGCCACGCTGAGGACGCGCTTGGCGCGGTCCTGACCGATGACATGCTGATCGAGCTGCCGCTTGATCTCGGAAGGGCGCGGCACGCGAAGGCTCGGCGCGGTCGGTTTCTCGGCCTCGGATCGGGCCTCCTTCTCAAGCACTCCGCTGCAGACACCGACGCAGGCGTCGCAGATGTAGACGCCGGGACCCGCGATGAGCCGTTTCACCTCGGCCTTCGATTTGCCGCAGAAACTGCACATCGTGATCTGGGTGGCGCGCGCCATGGGGTGTGAAGATCAGGGCTCAGGGGGATCCTGCCAATGCGAAAGCCGGATCCGCGTGAACAGAGGGGGCGTCTTGGAGCGAGGAGCCTCGGAAGACCGGGGCTGAGAAGGCGGGGGTCTTGGGACGGCGGCCCCCGACGGAGGCGCTTGGACCCCAGAGGGGCACCCGGGAAGATCCGAGTACCCCCTGGAGATCGCGGCCCCGCCCCGTCGCGCCCCTCATGGGACAGACGTCCACCCACGGGGTCGGGGGCGAGGTCCTGGCGGTCAGGCCTTGGATTTCAGGCCTTGGGCTGGGCCAACGCCGGGATGTCTTTGCGGCTGGCGACGACCTCGTCGACCAGGCCGAATTGGCGGGCCTCCTCGGCCGACATGAAGTTGTCGCGGTCGCAGGCACGCTCCACGATGTCGTAGGGCTGGCCGGTATGCTTGGAGAGGATGGTGTTCAGGCGCTCCTTGAGCTTCAGCATGAACTTGACGCGGATCTCCACGTCGCTGGCCTGGCCCTCGGCCCCGCCGAGCACCTGGTGGATCATGATGTTGGCATTGGGCAGGGCGAAGCGCTTGCCCTTGGTGCCACCGGCCAGGAGGACGGCTCCCATGCTCGCGGCTTGGCCGACGCAGTAGGTGTTCACGTCGCAGGTCAGCCACTGCATGGTGTCATAGATGGCCAGACCCGCGGTGACGCTGCCGCCGGGGGAGTTGATGTAGAAGTGGATATCCTTCTTGGGATCGGTCATCTGTAGGAACAGGAACTGCGCCACGATGACGTTGGCCACCATGTCATCGACGGGCGTTCCCAGGAAGATGATGCGGTCCACCAGAAGGCGGCTGTACAGGTCGTAGCCCTTCTCACCGCGGCCCGTCTGCTCGATGACGTACGGAATGTTGACGAAATTGCGCATGGTTGGTCTTTCAGTCTCGAAGGCTAGGGTTGCCCCGGGGGAGCGTCAAGGAACGCAGGTCCCGCCCGGTGTCGCGTCCCTCTCGAGCCACGATCGCCGGGCACCGGCTGCGATCCCATGACCGAAACCCAACGCCCCTGGGTCGGGCCGGCTCTGATGCTGGCGCTGGCGATCGCCGCGGGCGTGGTGCTCCGCCCCCGGGATCCGGAGACCAAGCGTCTGCCCGTGGGCCCCCTCCCGCCGGCACCCTGGGCGTTGAAGGATCCCTCGGGGCGGACCCGACGCTCCGAGGAGTGGTCGGGACGTTGGGTGGTGCTGGCGTTCTGGGCCACCTACTGTCCCCCCTGCCGGCGGGAGGTGCCGATGCTGAACGAGCTGCACGCACGGCCCGGCCGACCGCCGATGTCGCTGGTGGCCATCGCCTGCGATCCGGAGCCGACCTCGGTGGTGCCGGATTTCCTCCGCCACGAGAACGTCTCATACCCGGTGGTCTACGCCACCCCGGAGATGCTGGAGGCCTACGGCGTGGTCTCGCTGCCCCAGACCTTTGTCATCGACCCCCGCGGCCGCGTGGCCGCACGGTTCCTGGGTCGCCTGCGACGCTCCGACCTGGAGGCGGTGCTCAAGGAGTCCGAGTCCCGGGAATCGGGGGCCGAGACCGAGCCCAAGCCCGGAAGCGACGCAGTGCGGCAGTCCCGGCCGTGACCGCGCCCTCGTCCACCGTGCCCACCTCCAGCCAGTTCCAACTTCGGCACGCCTACGGGTTCGCCGTGTTCAACGCGCTCTCCTTCCAGGTGGTCCTCGGCGGGCCGATGGTCCTGTACGCCAAGTCGCTCGAGGCCAGCGCAACCATCCTGGGCATCGTGGCCGGGATGATGCCCCTGCTGACCATCACCCAGATCCCGGCCGCGGCCTACCTCGACCGCATCGGCTACAAGCGCTTCGTGGTCTCGGGCTGGACCGCGCGGATCGGCTTCGCCTTCCTGATGGCCCTGACGCCGTTGGCGGGTGCCTGGATCGGCACCGGGGGCCAACTGGCCCTGCTCTTGGCCCTGCTCTTCGGCTTCAATCTCTGCCGGGGCATCGCCAGCAGCGCCTGGTTGCCATGGATCACCGGACTGGTGCCGCTCGAACAGCGGGGTCGATATCTCGCCGGCGACCAGGCCGCCTCGAACGGCGCGAGCCTCGCCTGCTTCCTCATCGTGGCCACCCTGTTGGGGGCCGGGGGATTCCTGCCCTCGCCCGCACGGCCGTGGCAATTCGTGCTGGCCTTCGCCTTCAGCGGGATCATGGGGGTGATCAGCCTGCGGTTCCTCCGGCGCATGCCCGACACTCCGGTGCCGCCCCATGAGCGGGCCGGGACCGGGCGGGTGCCCTGGGCGGCGATCGCGGCGCACCCGCCCTTCCGCCGACTGCTCGAACTCAACGCGGTATGGTCGTTGGCCTACGGCGGCATGGCGACCTTCGTCGTGGCCTTCCTGAAGAGCGGCACCGAACTGCCCGACGGGACCATCCTCATCCTCATGGCGGTGCAGTTCCTCGGGGGGCTGGGGGCCTACGGGTTCGGCGGCCGCCGACTGGATCTCCATGGCAGCAAGCCCGCCCTCGGGTTCGTGATGCTCACCGGGTTCATGGTCGCCGGCGGCTGGTTCTTGATGGCGTCCGGAATCTGGGGCCCGAGCATTCCCCGGGTCCTGGCCTTCATCGTCCCGCTCGGATTGCTCAACGCCCTGCACTCGGCGGCCAACAACCGCCTGGCCATGGCCATCGTGCCGCGGATGGGGCGGAACCACTTCTTCGCGCTCTTCACGGTGGTCTGGCAGGTGACGCTCGGCCTCTCGCCGGTGCTCTGGGGAATGCTGATCGACACCGTCGGCGGTTTCCATTCCCACCGCCTGGGATTGGACTGGAACCGATACAGCCTGTTCTTCGGGCTCGTGATGCTGAGCTTCCTGGTCGCTTTCCGGGCCAGCCTCCGGCTCGAGGAGCCTCAGGCCGCCCCGGTGGAGACCCTGCTGCGCGACCTGTTCCTCCAGGAACCCCGCCGGCTCTTCACCCGCGCACTCGGACGGGACGCCTGACCGGCCCTCTGGGCGACCCCACCCGACTGCCGCGGGTTTCCGCCCGATGGGCAAGACCCGCCGGCCGTACCCGGCACAGGTTGCCCTCCGCTCGGCCGCTCCGCGCCGGAAACCCCTTCAAACGGGGGTTCCCTGTGTTTGGCATCCGCGGTGCTTCCGTCCCCACGCTGAACATCATGAACCGTGCGTTTGCCAACGACCCGCTGTGGATCTCCCTCGTCGAACAGTTCCGGGAAGCCTGTGTGCTGAGGCGCAACGGCCGCCATGGCGAATCGGAGCACCTGCTCCAGAACGAATTGCCCAACAAGATCGCGGCTTGGTCCCGGCAGCCCATGCCCCCGGGGATCGATCGGCGCAGCGCCCTCGAAACGATGTTCCAGGAGGAGCAACGCAGGGTCGAGGAGGCCTTCTTCGTGCAAAGGCTCGTGGCCGCCCAGATCGAGGAACAACTGCTGCCGAAGCTCTGTTTCATGATCGCCGAGGAGATCCGGGACGTGGTCCGCTCGGAGACCCGGGCCGGCAACGCCTTCGGCGACTTGGCCGCCCGCCGCCGGACCCAATCACCGGCCCGACCCCGAGTGGAATTCGATGAACCGGCTCCGGGCAGGGTTCCGGAGAGCGAGACCCAGCTGCAGGCTGCCTGAGCCGAACCGGACAGCCCGGCATCGATCGGGACCGGTCACACGGCTTCGCAGCCAAGGGGGACTTCTTCGCGCGAGCTCGGGCGCGAGATCAGTCCACCGTGTCCATCTGGGCGCCCGGGCAGAACTCGGCCGAGGCCATGCGCCGGCGGCTGCCGGTCACCCGGGTCTCGTGCACGGGGTTGGGACGCAGCATGCGCTTCTGCCGCTCGCGGTCACCGGCGCCCTTCACCACGGGGATGGGCTTGCCGGTATTGATGTCGAGACCGGTCACGTACATCGCGGCCGACCCGGTCATGGGCAGCGGGATGAAGTCCTGCACCTGCTGCAGGTTCCACTTCTCCTCCTTGAGGAACTGCTCCACCGCCCCCATCTCCTTCTCGGTGCAACCCGGGAAGCTGGAGATGAAGTAGGGCACGAGGTACTGCTCCTTGCCGGCCTCTTCGCTCAGGTCGAAGAACTTCTCCATGAAGGCCGGGAAGTCGCCGGCCGGCTTGCGCATGCGGCGCAGCACGTCGGGATTCATGTGCTCGGGCGCCACCTTCATGTGGCCCGACACATGGTTCTGGACCAGTTCCTTCATGTACTCGGGCGTCCGCAGCGCGACGTCCATGCGGATGCCCGACTGCACGAACACGTGCTTCACCCCGGGCTGGGTGCGGGAACCCTTGAGCAGGTCGAGGCCGGCCTTCTCGTTGATCTCGAACACCGGGCAGATGGACGGCCAGAGGCAGCTGGGACGGTGGCACTTCTTGCACTCCTCGGCGTGGCCGTTGCGGGCCCCGTAGAGGTTGGCCGTGGGGCCACCCAGGTCGGACACCGTGCCCCGGAAGGTAGGCGAGGAGGACAGCTTGCGGATCTCCTTGAGCACCGAGTCGATGCTGCGGCTGGAAAGGAATTTGCCCTGGTGGAACCCGAGTCCGCAGAAGGTGCATCCGCCCGGGCAGCCGCGGGACACGATGATCGAATCCTTGATGGTGGCGAAGCCCGGCACAGGCTCGGTGTAGCTCGGGTGCGGCGCCCGCATGAAGGGCAGCTCGTAGAGGGCGTCGAGGTCGGGCCCGTCGATGGGGAAGGCCGGGGGTTCCTGCAGCAGCGCCCGGTTGCCATGCATCTGCACGAGCCGGCGGCCGCTGTGGGGTGTCTGCTGGGCCTCGACCACCTTGGTCAGGCGCATCAGGTGGGTCTTGTCGGCCTGCAGGTCTTCCCACGAAGGGAGGATGAGGCAGTCGGACAAGTCGGCCTCGGCGGTGGCCTTGCCGCCAAGGAACAACGCGGTGCCGCGGATGCCGGAGAAGTCGCGGTTGCCGGCCCGCAACCGGGCGACGATCTCGCGCACCGCCGACTCACCCATGCCATACACCAGCACATCGGCCTTGGCGTCGGCCATGATGGAGGGCTTGAGCTTGTCTTCCCAGTAATCGTAGTGGGCCACCCGGCGCATGGAGGCCTCCATGCCGCCCAGAACCACCGGCACCCCGGGGAACGCCCGGCGGGCCATCTGGGAATACACCACCGCGGCATGGTTCGGGCGGCGACCCGGGACCCCGCCGGCGCTGTACACGTCGTCCTTCCGGCGATGCCGGGCGGCCGTGTAGTTCGACAGCATCGAGTCGAGGTTGCCCGCGGTGACCCCCACGAAGAGCCGGGGAGCACCCATGCCCTGGATCGACTGGATGTCTTTCCAGTCGGGCTGGGCGATGATGCCCACGCGCAGCCCCATGTTCTCGAGCACCCGGCCGATCATCGCCGAACCGAACGAAGGATGATCGACGTACGCATCCCCGGTGATGATGAGGACGTCCAGTTCGGACCACCCCTTGGCGGTCATTTCCGCACGGGTCATCGGCAGGAATCCGTTGTCGGAAGCCTGCGCACCACGCGATTTGGCGGGAGTCACAGCCATGTCGAGACCATGGAACCCCAAGTCCGCCGGGATGGCAACCAATAGAAGACTGATTTGGTCCGATTAAACCCTTCAAACGGGATCGGCCTCGCCTGTTTGCTCAAACGGGCCCCCCTTCCTCGTCAACGGCTCTCTGGTGCGCCCGACCGACCGATCCCGGTGCCGCCAAGTGATGGCTCAACCCGCGGAG
>CAYLTF010000016.1:39286-44871 GCA_964386625.1 uncultured Akkermansia sp.
GGTGCGCCCGACCGACCGATCCCGGTGCCGCCAAGTGATGGCTCAACCCGCGGAGAACGGCTTGAGACGGGGCCGGGAACCCCGGGGAAGCCGCCTCGATGCAATGGCTCCGCCGGGACGGTCTCCTACTGGAAGAATCCGCGGATGGCGGCGACCACCCGGTCGACCTGCTCGTCGGTGAGTTCGGGATACATGGGCAGGGGCTGGATGCGCCGGCTGATGGCTTCGGCCACCGGATAATCGCCCGGCTTGCCGCCCTGGTCGGCGTAGCAGCGCTGGAGGTGCAACGGCACCGGATAGTAGATGAGCGTGGGGATGCCCGCCGCCTCGAGGTGCTTCTGGAGGGCATCGCGTCGATCGGTCAGCAACGCATACACATGCCACACATGGGTGTTGCCCGGCGCGACGACCGGCAATTCGACGGGCAACCCGGCCAGGCCCGCCGAATAGCGTGCGGCGATCTCGGCACGGCGCTGGTTCCAGCGGGCCAGGTGCGGCAGCTTCACGCGGAGGATGGCCGCCTGGAGTTCATCGAGCCGCGAGTTGAAGCCGTGCAAGTCGTGGTAGTAGCGCTTCTCGATGCCGTGGACGCGCAGCATCCGCAGCTTCTTGGCCAAGGCGGGATCCTGGGTGAGGCACATGCCGCCGTCGCCGTCGGCCCCGAGGTTCTTGGTGGGATAGAAGCTGAGGCAACCGATCCGGCCGATGCCCGCCAGGCCACGACCCTGCCAGGTCGCCCCGATGGCTTGGGCGCAGTCTTCGACCAGGGACAACCCATGGCGCTCACACAAGGGCAAGAGCTCTCCGAGCGGCGCGGCCTGGCCGAAGAGGTGCACCGGCAACAAGGCCTTGGTGCGGGGGGTGATCCGCCGGGCCACGTCGGCGGCATCGAGGGTGAAGGTGCGCGGGTCGATGTCGGCGAAGACGACCTTGGCCCCCAGCTGGTGAATGCTCTCGGCCGGCGCGATGTAGGTGAAGGGGCTGGTGATGACCTCGTCGCCAGGACCGATGTCGAGGGCCTTGAGGGCCAGGGTCAGCGCGTCGGAACCGGAGTTGACCCCGATGCCATGGGCCGCGCCGCAGAAGGCCGCCACCTCCTGCTCCAGGGCCGCGACATTCGGGCCCAGGATGAAGTGCCCGCCATCGATGACGGCGGTGACGGCGCGCAGCAACTCCTCGCGCAGGGGCGCGGTCTGCGCGCCGGGATTCAGGAAGGCGATGGGGGTCATCGGAGGGCGATGGACTCGGTGCAGGAGGTTTCGGATGCGCGGACCGCGCCCCGGGGAACGGGCGCCTTCCACCGCGAACCGGTTCTCAGAAATAGCCCGCCTTCTTGCGGTCTTCCATGGCGGCCTCGCTGGCCTTGTCGTCGGCGCGGGTACCCCGCTCGGTGACGCGGGCGGCGGCCACCTCGGCGATGATGTCGTCCACCGAGTCAGCGGGGCTCTCGATCATGCCCGTGCTGATCATGTCGGCGATGGTCCGCACCCGGACCACCAGCGACTTGACCTGCTCGCCCGGCTTGGGCCGACCGCCCTCGTAGGGATCGGGCCGCGTGGCATCGGTGTGTGGCGGCGGCACCGGCAGCCATTGGCCGCCGCGGCGGAAGCAGTCGCGACGGTGGCTGAAGTAGATGTTGGGGACCTCGAGGCGCTCCTGGCGGATGTATTCCCACACGTCCATCTCGGTCCAGTTCGACAGCGGGAACACGCGCATGTTCTCACCCTGGTTGAGGCGGGCGTTGTAGAGGTTCCAGATCTCGGGGCGCTGGTTCTTCGGGTCCCACTGGCCGAAGGCGTCGCGGAAGCTGAAGAAGCGCTCCTTGGCCCGGGCCTTCTCCTCGTCGCGGCGGGCCCCGCCGATGCAGCAGTCGAAGCGGAACTCCTCGATCGCGCCGAGCAGCACCGGGATTTGCAACTGGTTGCGGCTCAACTGGCCGGGCGTCGGGGTGACGAAGCCCTTGGCGATGCCGTCGTCGACGGTGCGCACGATGAGCTTGGCGCCCAACTCCTTGGCCCGGCGGTCGCGGAACTCGATGAGCTCGGGGAACTCATGGCCGGTCTCCACGTTGAGGAAGGGCATCGGCAAGTCGGAAGGCCGGAAGGCCTTCTCGGCCAGGCGCAGCAGGCAGATCGAGTCCTTGCCACCGGAGAACAACAGGGCCGGACGTTCGAATTCGGCGGCCACCTCGCGCATGATGTGGATGGCCTCGGTCTCGAGGTACTGGAGGTGGTCGAGTTGGTAGCTTCTCATGGAAGGCGGGCTCGGAAAGGGATGATGCGGGCTCGGGCGTGGCTCGGAAGTGGCGCGGATGGGGCTCGGGTTCCGCCGGTGTCAGACGGAGGCGACAGCCTTGCCTCCCCAGGCGGCGTGCAGGCCGCACTCGCGCTTGTCGTCGGCCTTGGCCGGGTCGAAGTAGTCCCACTCGTTGGGCAGGTCGTGCTCCTTCAGGTAGGCCTCCATCTGGGCGTCGCTCCAGTGGAAGACCGGGCTCAGCTTGAGCGATCCGAAATTGCCGTCGGGGCTGACGATGTCGAGCCCGGCACGGTTGGGGTTCTGGACCTTGCGCAGCGCGGTGATCCACACCGTCGGGGCCAACTCGCGCATGCCGCGCTGGAAGGGCTCGAGCTTCATGACCGTGCTGAAGGCCTTGATGCGCTCCTCGTTCTCCGGCGTGGGCTCGGGCATGCCGCCGTCGACGGCGTCGTAGTGGGCGGCCGTCTTGCGCGGCAGGTAGGCCTTGATGTTGAGCTTGAGCCGCGCGCGCAACGCCTCGGCATGCCGGTAGGTGGCCGGCCGGTTGTAGCCGTGATCGACCCACAGCACCGGGATGTCGGGCTGGAGCCGGGTCACCAGGTGCAGGATCACCGCCTCGTACGGACGGAAATTGGTCGAGACGATGGCCCGTCCGCCGGAGCGCTCCAGGCCCCAGCGGAGGATGTCCAGCGGGGACTGGGATTGGAGGGCGGCGTTGGCGGCGTGCAGTTCAGCGGGAGTCATCACCGGAAAAGGCAGGAGTGCAGCGAGGCTGGAAAGGGGTTGAGGATCGGGGCGACCGGAACCCGTTCAGGCGGCGGCCGTGGCGGTCTCGGTGGGCTGCTCGGGCCAGAAGACCCGGGCCACCCAGTCGCCGAAGCGTTCGCCCACGAGGCGCTCGGCCTTGTAGCGCACCAGAAGCGGACGCAGCTCGTTCTCGGTGTCGGTTTCCTTGAGGGTCTCCTTCCAGATCCGGTTCAAGCGGGTGCCGGTGGTGTTGCCACCCAGCCAGACCTGGTAGCGCCCGGGGCCTTTGCCCACGAACCCGATCTCGGCCATGTACGGGCGCGCGCAGCCGTTGGGGCACCCGGTCATGCGGATGATGATCTCCTCCTCGTTGAGGCCGACCTCGGTGCACAGGTCCTGGATGCGGTCGAGCAGCGAAGGCAAGAAGCGCTCCGACTCGGCCAGCCCCAGACCGCAGGTGGGCATCGACGGGCACGACATGGCGGCGGCGTGGAGCACAGCGGCCTGCTTCTCGGTCTTCACGCCGTGCTCATGGAGCAGCGCGGTGATGGCGGCCTTGTCGGCATCGGTGACGTTGGCCAGGACGATGTTCTGGTTGGCCGACAGGCGGTATTCCACGCCGTCGAACCGCTCGGCCACGCGGCGCAGGGCGGTCTTCTGGCGGCGGGTCTCGGTGTCCTTCACGCGGCCCGACTCGACGAAGAGGGTGAGGAACCAGCGGCCATCCAGGGCCTTCTGCCAGCCGTAGGTGTCGGTGGTGGTGATGAACTGCACGGGCTTGGCCGGCTGGAATTCGATGCCGGCGCGGCGGGCCACTTCTCCGCGGAACCACTCGACGCCCTTCTCCTGCAGCACGTACTTGAGGCGGGCGTGCTTGCGGTCGGTGCGGTCGCCGAAGTCGCGGAAGACCGTGAGCACGGCCTTGGACACCTCGACCAGCGCCGAGCGCGGGAAGAACCCGACGACATCGGCCAGGCGCGGATAGGTGACGGTGTTGCCATGGCTGCGCCCCATGCCGCCACCGGCCGTCAGGTTGTAGCCGATGAGCTCGCCATTCTGGACGATGGCGATGAAGCCCATGCACTGGGTGAAGATGTCGATGTCGTTCACCGGCGGGATGACGAAGCCCACCTTGAACTTCCGCGGCAGGTAGGTCTTGCCGTACAGGGGATCGACGAAGTCCTTGTTCTCGGACGCATCGAGGTTGAGCTGCACGCCGTCGATCCAGATGGAGTGGTAGGCCTTGGTCTGCGGGAGCAGCGCCTCGGAGACCTTCTTGGAATCCTCGTACACCTGCTGGCGGGCGACGCTGATGGCCGGCATGGGCGAGGCCATGACGTTGCGGTTCACGTCACCGCAGGCGGCCAACGTGTCGATCATGGCCTGGTTGATCTCGCGCATGAGCGGGCCGAGACGGTCTTTGACGACACCATGGAACTGGACGCTCTGGCGGGTGGTCAGGCGCAGGGTGTTGTTGGCGCGCTGGGTCGCCAGGTCGTCGAGTGCGATCCACTGGCGGGCGCTCAGGACGCCGCCGGGGATGCGGCCTCGGATCATCCAGATGTACTGCTTGCCGCTCTTGCGCAGGTCGCGGTCGTCCTGCTGGTAGATGCCGTGGAACTTGAGGAACTGCTCGTCATCGGCCGAGAAGCAGGCGGCCGAGGTGTCGGCCAAGGTGGCGGCGATGTTCCCGGCCAGGGTCGGGATGGCCGTCTTGAGTTCTTCGTTGCGGCTGGGCTTCTTCTCGGGGGTGGCGGCGGTGCTCATGGACTGGTTGCCCATCTTCGTGAGGCGACAGGCGGAGAGATCATCGCTGTCGGCGGCTCCGAATCAATGGCGGAAAATACGAATACCCGACGCTTTTGGTGGGATTTGACCGGGTCGGCCGCGGGAAATCCCCGAGCGAAACGGGGGGGAATCGGAGTTGAGAGGCATCGGATCCGGAAGGGGGATCCGGAGCGCCTGCGGGGTGTCGAGGCCGAATTTCGGTTTGCCGCTGGCGGCGGCGCTCCGCCAGATTGTCGCCATGCAATCGACGTTCACGGGACCGGTTTACGTGGTGGGAGACAACATCGACACCGACCAGATCATCCCGGCCCAGTTCCTGAACCTCATCCCGACGATCCCGGACGAGTACGAGAAGCTCGGAGCCTACGCGCTGTGGGGATTGCCCGACTCGCTGTACCCGACGCGCTTCGTGAAGGAGGGCGCCCTGGACACCGAGTACCCGATCGTGATCGCAGGCCGCAATTTCGGCTGCGGCAGTTCGCGCGAGCACGCGCCGATCGCCATGGGTTCGGCCAACTGCGAGGTGGTGGTGGCCGAGAGCTACGCGCGGATCTTCTTCCGGAACTGCGTGGCGACCGGCGAGGTGTACCCGGTGGAGACCGAGTCGAACCTGCGGGAACATTTCAAGACGGGCGACGTGGCCACGGTGGACATCGACACGCAGACGATCCGTCACCACGGCACGGGCAAGACCTACGCGCTGAAGCCGTTGGGCGAGGTCCGGCCGGTGATCGACGCGGGCGGCATCTTCGACTACGCCCGCCAGAGCGGCATGATCGCGCAGAAGGCCTGAG
>CAYLTF010000017.1:0-30888 GCA_964386625.1 uncultured Akkermansia sp.
GACAGGTCAAGCCGAGGGAGGTGCCTCATCTGGGCCCGAGCCCGCCGCGGCACTGGCGGACAGGAATGGATCTCGGCGGCGCAGGGACGAACCGGGTAACATGGCCGCGATGGATGGGTTCCTGCAGCGACTCCGAAGGCACTGGACCGAACGGTTCGGGACCGCCCCTCGGCACCTGGTGGTGGCGGTCTCCGGCGGACTCGACTCGATGGTCTTGCTGCATGCCTTGCACCACCTGCGGCGGAAGTTCCCCTGGGAACTGACGGTGGCGCACGCCCACCACGGCCTGCGCGGGGCCGATGCCGATGCCGATGCCGAATGGGTCCGGTCACAGGCGGCGCTCCTCGGGATTCCCTGCCGGGTGGAACACCTTCCGGTGCGCGCGACGGCGAAGGCCTCGCGGGAATCCCTTGAAATGGCGGCGCGCCGCTTGCGCCATGCCTTCCTCGCGCGATCGGCCGTCACGACGGGATCGTTCGAGGTGGTCCTTGCGCACCATGCCCAGGACCAAGCCGAGCTCATCCTGCTGCGCCTGCTCCGGGGGGCTGGTTCCGAGGGCTTGGCCGGGATGAAGGAATCCGCCCTTTCACCTGCGGACCAACGGGTGACATTGCTGCGTCCGTTCCTGCCCTTCGAGCGTTCCGAACTCGAGCGTTTCGCCCGGGACCGTGGTGTCGCACACCGCGAAGACGCCTCGAATCACGACCTGTCCATCCCCCGCAACCGCATCCGGCATCGGCTGATCCCCGACTGGATGACCCACCACAGCCCCGCCCTGCCCCGGATTCTGGCGCGGATCGCCGACATCGCCGCGCAGGAGGCCGACTACCTGCGCGAGCAGGCCCGGCGCTGGCGCGAGTCCGCCCGGCCGGATCCGTGGGACTCGCTGCATGTCGCATTGCAGCGGGCGATCCTGCGGAGCGAACTGCTGGAGCAGGGCCGCAGCGCAGAGTTCGAGGTGGTGGAACGCTTGCGTCGGGCACGGGCCTCGGGGACTGAAAAGTCCGCGCCAGTCCCAAGGAGCGGGAAGTCGACGCGCCGGGAACGACGCCGGGCGGTCGAGCCTTGGACGGTGTCATTCGAGGGGCCGCAGGGCGAATGTCCGCTATCGGACGGAGCCCGGCTGCAATGGAGGCGCCTGAAGCGTTCCATGCCCTTTGATCAGGGTTGGGAACAATTCGACGCGACCACCCTCCCGGAGAGGGTGGCCCTGCGCCATCGACAGCCCGGCGACCGCTTTCAGCCGCTGGGTCAATCAAACCCGGCCCGCCTCCAGAACCTTTTCATCAACCGGCGCATTCCTGCGCCCCAGCGCGAACGGCTCTGGGTGCTCGATCTGGGCGGGGGAATCCTTGCCTGGGTGGAAGGGTTTCCCGCCGGTGAGCGCCATCGCCTGGGGCCGGCCACCGGCGACATCCTGGCCCTGCGGATCGTCCGGAACGAACCTCTTTCGGATTCTCCGACGCGGTCGACCAGGAATCCCTCGGGGCATCCCAGGCCGACCTAGGCCTCGGCGCTCGTCACCGGGTAGGAACCGCGGCCGCGGAATGCCGCCCCACCCGATTCAACCACCGCCCGCCCACTGGCGTAAGCATCCCTCCCGACCAGAGACTCGAGGGGCCCCTCTGCGGATCCATCGGGGAAGCTTTCCTAGGAGCCAGACGGCCAGTCCGCCCGGGTTGCCACGCCGGGAAGATCCCCGTAGCATGGCCCGATTCGATGGAAAAGCTGCTGCTCATTGATGACGAGGCGGATGTCCAATACTCCTTCCGCCGGATATTCGACGCCTCGGACATCGAGCTCCACACCGCATCGAGCGGCGAGGAAGGGCTCAGGCTCATCCCCAAGGTGAAGCCCGACCTGGTGCTCAGCGACATCCGCATGGCCGGCCTCAATGGCTTGGAGACTCTCCGACGCATCCGCCAATTGGATCCGCAGCTGCCCGTGATCCTGATGACCGCCTACGGGACCACGCAGACGGCGATCGAGGCCATGAAGCTCGGGGCCTATGACTACCTGCTCAAGCCCTTCGATGTCCCGAGGCTCAAGCAACTCGTGGCCAACGCGCTCAAGGCGGCCCGGGACACGCGACAGACCGTGGCCCTGCGCCCCCAACTCGAGCAGCAAGACTACGAGCTGGGCGTCATCGGCCGCAGCGCCCCGATGCAGGAAGTCTTCAAGCTCATCGGGCAGTTGGCCGCGTCGGACGCGACCGCATTGATCACCGGCGAGAGCGGCACGGGCAAAGAACTGGTGGCCCGCTCCATCTACCAGAACAGCCGTCGCGCCAAGGAACCGTTCATGGCGATCAACTGCGCGGCCATCCCGGAGAACCTGCTCGAGAGCGAACTCTTCGGTCATGAGAAAGGAGCCTTCACCGGAGCCACCTCCCAGCGACCCGGGCGTTTCGAGCAATGCCATCGGGGCACACTCTTCCTGGACGAGATCGGGGACATGCCGCCGGCCACCCAGACCAAGATCCTCCGAGTGCTCCAGAACGGCACCTTCGAGCGGGTCGGCGGCAACGCCACGCTGCAGGTCGACGTCCGCATCATCGCGGCGACCAACAAGCCGCTCGAAGAAGCCGTCGCCCGAAAGGAATTCCGGGAAGACCTCTTCTACCGGCTCAATGTGGTCCGGGTGCACATGCCGCCCCTGAGGGAGCGTCAGAGCGACATCCGGCTGCTGGTGGATTTCTTCCTGCGCAAGATCGCGGGTCCGGGCGGCAACCCGAAATCCATCGGCGAGAAGACCCTCGCGGTGCTGGAGTCATACCATTGGCCCGGGAATGTCCGCGAACTGGAGAATGTGCTGAGACGGGCCGTGGTGGTCTCCAAGGGACCGGCGATCCTGGAGGGAGATCTTCCGGCGGAGATCCGCCAGCCGTCGCCCTCAGCCCGCGCCAGCGGCCCTGCACCCGCGACCTCCCCTGCCCCCGTCGTGACGCCTGGGCACGGTGCGGTGGTGGCCACATCCCCGGAAGCGACCGCTCCGGTGGGCCCCATGACCGGCGAGGACATGACGCCGGGAGGAGACATCCGTCCGCTGGTGCTCCAGCTCTTCCGCTGGGCGCGCCTCCAGAGCGGCATCAAGGTCCTGCCCGCGGTGGAGCGCGAACTGGTGATCGAGGCGCTCAAGGAGACGCAGGGCAATCAGGTGCGGGCCGCGAAATTGCTGGGCATCACCCGGGCCACGCTGCGCAAGCGAGTCGACAAGTTCGGCATCCGCCGCGAACTGAACGTGAGCTGAGGCGGGAAGCGGCCCGACCTCTCGGATGTTGCCCGGCCCGTCCGGGTGTCCGCCATGTTGCGCAGCTCTCGATCGCCATGCCTTTCGGGCCGAACTTCGTTCCCGCGCCAGTGCCACCCGCATCGCGAGCCATCAAGGCGAGGGCGCGCGTCCCTCGTCGGCGTCGATGTAGTCCACGAAGGTTTGGATGTCGTTGCGATGGGCCAACCCCGACTGCTCCTTGCGCATCGCCAATCGGGCTCGCAGTTCCGCATCGTCTTCGGATCCGTACCGCAACAACCACTGGTTGAAGGCGGCCTGCTCGGCCGGCCGACGCACATGGGTCCGGACCCAATCGGCGACTTGCCCGTCGGTGATCGTGTGCCGCACCACTTCGATGAAGGCGTCGGCCTCGAGCCCGGCGGCCTTCAACCACTGGGCATCGAAGCCGCGCTTGGCGAAGTTCTGCTGGTAGTCGGCGTGCAGACGGCCGGCCAACGACAGGCGGATCTTGTCCACGAACCGCGGCAGGTACAGCCAACCGGACATGGTTTCCCGGGGACTCCGGGGATGGATCGGATCATTCATGGAAATCATCAGGGTTCCGCCAACAACTTCTCCACCTTGGCGGCCAGACCGTTGCGGGCCTCGAGATCGCGCAGGTTGCCCTGCTTGTCGACCAACCACATCGCCGGAATGCCGCGGATCCCGAATTCGGCGCCGAATTTGTTCTTCCAACCGGCCCCATCGAAGTATTGGGCCCAGGTCATCTTGTGCTTGGCGGTGAAGGCCTTCAATGCATCGGCATCTTCGTCGAAACTGATGCCGAGGATCTCGAACCCCTTCGGCTGCAACCGCTCGTAGGCGGCCACCACATTGGGCACCTCGGCCACGCAAGGCCCGCACCAGGTGGCCCAGAAGTCGACCAGCACGACCTTCCCCTTCATCTGGGCGAGGTCCACTTTGCGGCCGTCGGTGGCGGTGAAGGCGATGTTCAGCGGCTTGCCGATGCGCTCCTGCGTCTTCTGGATGCTCTCGGCCATCGCCCGGATTTGGGCCGGAACGTTGTCCGCCTTCAGGATCTTGGCCACCAACTCCTTGGCCTTGGCTCCGCCCCGGAGTTGGGCGATCTCGAGATAGGCGGAGTAGATTTCGCCCCGCCCGGGAAACTCCTTCTCCAAGCCCTCGAGGCTCTTCTCGAACTCGCCCAGCACGGCCTCCATCCCCTGGGCCTGCAGCCGGCGTGCCTGGGTGACGGCTTCCTGCATCTTCGCCCCCAGGGCGGCGGCCGTGGCCTGTTCCTTGGCCTTCTCCGGATCAGGCCCGAGCGCCTGCAGTTCGGCCGCCTTGTCTTCGTTGCCCAGCCCCACCGAGGCCTCGAGCAACTCACGGTACAATCGACGGGCCTCCCCGGCCTTGGGATGATCCTTGAACCGTTGGTAGAATTCCCGGGCCTTGTCAGCCGCGACGCCGGAGCCGATGGCCTTCTGCTTCCGGAAGGCCTTCACCTCGTCGGAGGTCGGCTGCCGGCCCTTCCACTCGGGAGGCGGCCCGGGCGGTTTGCCTTCCGCCTCCACGATGGCCCAGGCCTGGTCGGCATCGTTCGGCAACAACCGCACCGCCACCGGGACCGAGGGGGCCCCCTGAGCGGAGGGCACGGGGGCCGCTGGCGACTCCGCCGCGTGCACGGCCCCTAAAGCCACGGCCATCGTCACGATTCCCATCGCGAAGTGCTTCATGGCCGACAACCGTGGCGGGCAGGTCTCGGATTGCCAGCGGATTTTTGTCGGCCGGCTCCGTGCTCGATGAGACGGAACCGGCCCGATTTCGAACAGGGGTCGCGGAACTCGGTTCGCGGCCCCGGATCCACCCCGGGAGGGGTCACCGCGTGAGGTAGTACTTCTTCGTGTACTCCTGGACCATCCGCCAAGTGCTGTACTCGGCGGCCAGCGTGGACCAGGCCTCACGGATCTTGCCGATCCAGAGGCGAGGCACGCCGTCGGCGTCGCGGTTGAAGAAGGTGGGGATCACCTCGCGCGTCAGCACATTGTAGAGGTTCTCGCTGTCCACCCGGTCCTGTTCGTGGACGTCTTCCGGGTGGGAATCCGGTCCGATGGCGAAGCCGTTCGAGCCGTTGTACCCCTCGCGCCACCAGCCATCCATGATGCTCATGTTGAGGCACCCGTGAGCGGTGGTCTTCATGCCGCTGGTGCCGCTGGCCTCGAGCGGACGTCGAGGGTTGTTGAGCCACACATCGCAGCCCGAGACCATCTGGCGGGCCACGTGGATGTCGTAGTTCTCGATGAACACCAGGTGCCCCTTGAGGTCGCTGAACTTCGAGAGGTGGATGACCTTCTGGATGAAGGCCTTGCCGTGGTCATCACGCGGGTGCGCCTTGCCGGCGAACACGAACTGGATGGGATGGCCGGAGTCCTTGACCATCTTCACGACCGCCTCGAACTGGTCGAAGATGAGCGGTGCCCGCTTGTAGGTGGCGAACCGACGAGCGAAGCCGATGGTCAGGGCGTCGGGGTTGAGGAAAGAATCGAAGGTGATGAAGTCGCCGTGATGGAAGGTGCCTCCCTGGAGCAGCAACCGGCGGCGGGCAAACTCCACCAACTCCCGACGGAGACGATAGCGCATGGCCCAGATCTCCTCGTCGGAGACCACCTTGGGATCGGCGAGGCGCTTCCAGAACTCCGGGGAATTGGCATCGGCGAACCAATCCACCTCCGATTTCGCAGGATACAGCTCGTGGAACTTCCGCTGCCAGACCTTGCGGACGGTCCCCTTCATCCAGCCCACCAGGTGGATGCCGTTGGTGATGTGGCCGATGGGCACCTGGTCGGGATGCTTGGCCCCGTAGAGCTCCATCCACATCTCGCGGCTGACAGCGCCATGGAGTTCGCTCACGCCGTTGGCCGCCCGGGAATACTTGAGCGCCAGCACCGTCATGCAGAAGGGCTCCGCGCCATTGTCGGCGACCACGCGACCCAGGTTCATGAGGGCCTCGTGTCCGATCTGGAGGTCGCCCGTGAACGGATGGCCAGCATACCCCATGAGGTCGCTGCTGAACCGGTCGTGGCCGGCCTCCACCGGGGTGTGGGTGGTGAAGAGGCATTCCTTGCGGGTCTCGTCACCCGCCTCGGCAAAACCTTTGCCTGCGGCCATCTTCTCGCGGATCAGCTCCAGGGTCAGGAAGGCGGCGTGACCTTCATTCATGTGGAAGGTGGACGGTTTGACCCCGAGAGCCCGCAGCAGACGCACGCCACCGACCCCGAGCAGGATCTCCTGCATGATCCGCGTGGTGCTGTCGCCGCCATAGACCCGCAACGTGAGGTCGCGGTACATCGGCTCGTTCTCGGGCCGATTGGTGTCGAGCAGGTACACCGGCACCCGTCCGATGTTCACGCGCCACGCCTGGAAGCGGACGGTGCTGGCCGCGATCTTCACCGAGCACACGATCGGCTCACCCCGGGCGTCGAGCACCGGCTCCATCGGCAGGTTGGCCGGGTGGAGCTGGGTGTAGAATTCGGTCTGCCAATTCTCATGGTTGACCGTCTGCTGGAAGTAGCCCTCGCGATAGAACAACGAGATGCCCACGAATCCGAGCCCGAGGTCGCTGGCTGATTTCGCGTGGTCGCCCGCGAGCGCGCCCAGGCCGCCGGCGGCGATGGGCAGGGTCTCGTGGAAGGCGAATTCGGCCGAGAAATAGGCCACCGGGTTGGCGGCCAGGGCCGGGGCATTCAACGCTCCCCAAGTGGCCGTGTCGGACAGATAGGCGTCGAAGCGATGCAGGACCGAGCGCACCCGGTCGGCGAAACCGGGCTCCTGAAGCCGCACACGCAGCTCGTAAGGAGACACCTCCCGAAGGATCGCCACGGCATTGTGGTAGAGGTTCTGCCAGCCACGCGGGGAGAGTTCCTGGAATATCTCCTGAGCTTGTTGGTCCCAGCTCCACCAGAGATTCCGGGCGAGTCGATTGAGTCCAGCGGCCAGTTCGGTCAATTCAGCGGGAGGGATCGGGTTCATGGTTCTTCGAAACGGAGGTTCGTCGAGGGTTTGAACGACAGTTCACCTGTCGGTTGCCGGGTCAGCGTCGGAATTCTGCGACGGATTCCCAGAAATGGAAACCCCCAAAGATGACGAAGGGCGCCCACCGTTTCCGGCGAGCGCCCTTTCCGTGCAATCCGGAGCCTTCCGGAGATGCCTTCGGTCAGGCGAGGAATCGCGCTGCCTGGGCGGCCGTGGTCCCCTCGTGGACGAGCGACATCAGGGCCCGGGTCATCCCCGCCGGGTTGGCGTGCTGGATGATGTTGCGGCCATAGACGATGCCCGCGGCGCCCTGGGCGATGAGTTGCTCGGTGCGTTGCAGGATCTCGGTGTCGGAGGCCTTGCCGCCACCGCGGACGAGCACCGGGATGCCGCCGGCGATTTGCACCACGCGGTGATACACCGACACGTCATCGGTGGGGTCGGCCTTGATGATGTCGGCCCCGAGTTCCACGGCCTGGCGCACCAGGGGCAGGATCTTCTGCAGATCCCCGTCCACCATGTAGCCACCGGCCTTGGCGTTGGGCTGGAACACCAGCGGCTCGATCATCAGCGGCATCGCGTACCGGTCGCACTCGGGCTTGATGCGCAGGATGTTCTGGATGCACTGGTCGGTGACCTCGGGCTGGCCCGGGATGCGGAAGAGATTCACCACCACGCAAGTCGCATCGAGGCGCAGGGCCTGCTCGACCGGGGCATCGATCATGCGGCTGAAGAGGCTGCGCGGCAGGTCTTGTCCGTAGACATTGGCCACATCGGTGCGCAGCACCAACGCCGGCTTCTCCTTGCCGGGCAGGGCCTGTAGATGCCGGGCCTGCCCGACGGTGAGCTGCACCGCATCGGGCGCGGCGGTCACCACGGTCTTGACCGCCTTGCCGAGGTCTTCGATGCCGCTGAGGAACCCGTATTCGTTGAAGAAACCATGGTCCATCGCCACGTCGAAGCAACGGTTGGACTTGGCGTTGAACAGCCGATTGAGCCGGTAGGATTTCATGAACCGCGACAAGATCGCCCACGGGGCGGCGGTCGCCAATCCAGAAAGAACGACTGACGGAAGACCGACGGACAGCCATCACGCCACACCGGGAATCGGACTCCCCTATCCAATGCCCGGGTTTTCGCGCACAGTCCGCCACGTGTTCGAACTCCTCTCCAAGGATCCGTCCTCCCGGGCCCGACTGGGCCGCCTGCACACGGCGCATGGCGTCGTCGAGACTCCCGTGTTCATGCCCGTGGGAACCCAGGCCAGCGTCAAAGCCCTCGACAACCGGGAATTGCTGGAGATGGGCACGCAGATCCTGCTGGGCAACACCTACCACCTGTCGATCCGCCCGGGCATGGACATCATCCGCCAGGCCGGCGGTCTGCACCGGTTCATGAACTGGTCGGGCCCGATCCTGACCGACTCCGGCGGGTTCCAGGTCTTCTCATTGGGCAAGATCCGCAAGATCCGCGAGCACGGCGTGGAGTTCCGCAGCCACCTCGACGGATCGCCGATCTTCCTCGGGCCCAAGGAGAGCATGGAGATCCAGCGGACGCTCGGCTCCGACATCGCCATGGTCTTCGACGAGTGCCCGCCCCACACCGCCGACCGCGACGAGGTGAACCGCGCCGTGAAGCGCACCCTCCGCTGGGCTGCCGAGTGCAAGGCGCAGCCGCGGGCCGAGGGTCAGCTGGTGTTCGGGATCGTCCAGGGCACCCACCATCCCGACCTGCGCAAGAAGTGCGCCGAGGCGCTGGTCGAGATGGACTTCGACGGCTACGCGATCGGTGGCGTCAGCGTGGGCGAACCCGAGCCCGAGATGATGCATGCCGTGGAGATCTCCGAGCCGCACCTGCCCGAGAACAAGGCCCGCTATGCCATGGGTCTGGGCACCCCGGCCCAGCTCATCGAACTGGTGGCCCGCGGCGTGGACATGTTCGATTGTGTGCTGCCCACCCGCGTGGCCCGCAACGGCACCGCCTTCACCTCGAAGGGCACCTTCGCCATCAAGGGCGGTGCGGTGAAGGCCGACTTCGACCCCATCGAGCCGGGCTGCGAGTGCTTCGCTTGCCGCCACCACACCCGGGCCTACATCCGTCACCTGCTCAATGTGAACGAGATCCTGGGGCTGCGCCTGGTGAGCATCCACAACAGTCACTTCTTCCTGAAGGTCATGGCCGACGTGCGGATGCACCTGCGCAACGGCACCTTCGGGGAATACCGCCGGCAGTTCATCGCGCAGTACGTGCCCACCGAGAAGGTCCGGGCCGCCCGCGAAGCCCATCAGGCCCGGAAGACGACCACGCCTGAGACGGCCCGGGAGTGAACCCCACCGGCCTCGAGGCTGGCACCGCCCCCGGGCGTCGCCCGTGTTCGAGCGCCGGTGCGGCTTGCGTCGGTGCGGACTCTGCGGCTTGATCACGGCATTATCCCCATGATGCGAGCGCTGGAATGGTTCAAACGAATTCCCCTTCGGTGGGTCCTGGGACTGTGGGGAGCAGCCCAGGTCTTGAGCGCCGCGGAATCCACCGCATCCGGCGAGGCCTCTCGGCATTGGGCGTTCCAACCGCTGGGTCACCCTCTGGTGCCGAAGGTGGGTACTTCGGGAGCGAATCACGGCGACGCCACCGCGGAACACCCGGTGGACGCCTTCATCCGGAAATCGCTGAAGGCCCAGGGCCTGTCCCCGAATCCGCCGGCTTCCCCCCGGGACCTCATCCGCCGGCTCCATTGGGACCTGGTGGGATTGCCCCCGGAACCGCACGCAATTGCCGAGTTCGAGCGCGATCCGTCACCGGCCCGGTACGAGGCGATGGTGGAGCGGTTGCTGGCCTCCCCACGCTACGGGGAACGGTGGGCCCGCCACTGGCTCGACGTCGTGCGATACACCGAGAGCCAAGGGTTCGAATACGACCGACCGCGGGATCACGCCTGGCCTTACCGCGATTACGTCATCCGAAGTTTCAATGCCGACCTGCCCTACGATCGCTTCATGCGGGAACAGGTCGCCGGTGATGTGATGGAACCCGTCACCTCGGCCGGGATCATCGCTTCCAGCATGCTGGTTTCGGGGCCTTGGGACCAGGCCGGGAATTCCCAGGCCAACGCGACCCAGCGCGCGATCACCCGCGAAGAGGAGATGGACGACCTGGTCAGCGTCGTCGGGCAGACCTTCCTCGGACTGACCGTCAACTGCGCCCGTTGCCACGACCACAAGTTCGACCCCATCCCGTCGGCCGACTATTACCGCGTCAAGGCGGTCTTCGACGGGGTACGCCACGGTGATCGATCCATCGAGGGAGCCGAGGAGACCCGCCAGCGTGAGGCCCGACGCGATCAATGGCGTCGGGTGATCGAGACTGAAAACCGCAACATCGCCGCCCTCGAGTCCCGGGGCGCGTCTCGGGTTCCCCGGTCGGTGAACCACGAACCCGTGGCTCCGATGCCCCGCTTCGAGTGGCGCTTCGACCGGATCGAGTCCTCCGAGGTCGCGGGCGAACCGCATGGAGGCGCCCGGGTGACAGGCGGCCTTCTGGAACTGCCAAAACCGGGCGCCTATTTCCAATCGCGCCCCCTCACCCGGGACATCCGTGAGAAGACCCTCAGCGGCTGGGTGCGATTGTCCGATCTCCAGCAGAGCGGCGGGGCCGTCATCTCGCTCGAACAGTCCGATGGCCGCGTGTTCGATGCGATCGTCTTCGCCGAACGCCAGCCTCGGAAATGGATGACCGGCAGCGAGGGATTCCAGCGGACCCGAGACCTGCAGGCCCCGGAAGAGTCCGAGGCGCTCGGCGATTGGGTCCACCTGGCCGCCGTGTATTCGGCCGATCGCAAGGTGGCCCTCTACCGCAACGGCCGGCCCTATGGCGAACCGTATGAAGTCCCCGCGCTGGTCACCTTTTTGGCCGGCGACGCCCGGGTGGCGGTCGGCCGTCGGCACGAGGGCGGCGGGAAACCCTGGCTGACCGGAGCCGTCCGGCAGGCGGCCCTCCATGACCGCGCGCTCACCCGGGCCGAGATCGAGGCCGTGTACCGCGAGGGCGGCGGTGGCCCGTCACTGGCCGAGGCCCTCGCCCGGTTGACACCGCGCGAGCTCCGTGAGCGCGACGAGGCACGCCAGCGGCTCCTGGAGGCCCAACGCCGTCTGCAGGCCGAAGAAAAGCCGGTGGGCCTCGTCTACGCCGGGCGGCGGGAGCAACCGGCTCCGACCCGACTCCTCCGGAGAGGCGATGTGAAATCGCCGGGCGACACCGTGAGCCCGGCGGCCTTGTCGTCGGTGGGCCCGCTGCCCGGCGATCTCGGCCTGGCCCCGGATGCTCCCGAGGCCGAGCGGCGGCGGAGATTCGCCGACTGGCTGGCCGATCCTCGAAATCCCCTGCCCGCCCGGGTCCTGGTCAATCGGGTCTGGGGCTTCCACTTCGGTCAGGGCCTGGTCGGCACCCCCAGCGACTTCGGTCGGAGCGGAGCCCGGCCCAGCCATCCCGAACTGCTCGACTGGTTGGCCGGCGAGTTCATCGCCCGCGGCTGGAGCATCAAGTCGCTGCACCGGCTCATCGTTTCTTCGGAGACGTACCGCCAGTCGTCCGAGGCCCGCGCCGACGGATTGGCCAAGGATGCCGACGCGGCCTTCCTGTGGCGATTCCCGCCCCGCCGCCTCGAGGGCGAGGCGATCCGCGATGCGATGCTGGCCGTCAGCGGGCAGCTCAACCTGCAGGCCGGCGGCCCGAGTTTCCGGCCCTTCACGACAAGCGAGTACGGGGCCACCTTCTACCACCTGGTCGATCGGGGAACGCCCGAGTTCAACCGGCGCACGGTGTACCGCATGAACATCAACTCCGGCAAAGAGCCGCTGCTCGATGCGCTGGATTGCCCGGATCCCTCCGTGCGGACCCCGCGCCGCGGGGTGACCACCACGCCGCTTCAGGCCCTGGGCCTCATGAACAGCGGCTTCGTCCAACGCCAGGCCGATCACCTCGCCCGCCGGGCCCGCGCCATCGCGGGCGCCGAGAACGATGCCGCCATCGAGGCCCTCTGGCGGTTGACCCTCGGACGCCTCCCCGATGCCGAGGAAACCCGATTGGCCCAGGAGACTCTCCGGGATCGAGGCCTGGCCCATGTCGCCTGGGTGCTGCTCAACACCACCGAATTCGTCTATGTCCGCTGAATCCCCCCTGCTCGATCGCCGGCATTTCCTGTCCAGCACGGTGGGCGGTCTCGGGAACATCGCCCTGGCCTGGTTGATGGCCCGCGACCGCTCCTTCGCCGCGGCGGCCCCGGCCGGGTCCTCGATCACGCCGACGGCCTCGGGCTCTCCCCTGCACCACCGAGCCCGCGCCAAGCGCATCGTGCAGGTCTTCTGCTGCGGCGGCGTGAGCCACCTCGACACCTTCGACTACAAGCCGGAACTGGATCGGCTGCACGGCACCGAATTGAAGGGACGCGGCGAGAATCTCGGGTTCTTCGGGCAGCCCGGGAAACTGATGAAGAGCGTCTATCCGTTCCGGCAACGGGGACAGAGCGGGGCCTGGGTCAGCGACCTGCTGCCGCACCTCGCCGGCTGTGCCGACGACTTGTGCTTCATCCACTCGATGTTCGCCAAGAGCAACAACCACACTCCGGCGACCTTCCAGATGAACAGCGGCTTCACGCTCAACGGGTTCCCCTGCATGGGCGCCTGGCTGAGCTACGGCCTCGGCACCGAGAATGAGAATCTGCCAGCCTTCGTGGTGCTGCCCGATCCCCGCGGATTGCCGGCCGGTGGATCCATCAACTGGACCTCGGGATTCCTGCCCGCGAACCACCAGGGCGTCCCCTTCCGTACCCAGTCCAAGGAACCGGTGGTGGACCTCGAGACGCCCGCCTCGATCACGGCCGACGCGCGCGCCGCGGATCTGCGGATGCTGAACCGGATCAACGCCGAGTTCGCCTCGGCACACCCCGGCGACCGGGCCTTCGCCGCGCGCCTGCGTTCCTACGAACTGGCCGCCCGGATGCAGGTGAGCATCCCCGAGGCGACCCATCTGGACGGCGAGAGCGAGGCCATCCGCCGCCTCTACGGCCTGGACGACCCCGCCAACAAGGGATTCGCGCGCAATTGCCTGATGGCTCGCCGACTCCTCGAGCGGGGCGTGCGGTTCGTCCAGATCATCAATGGCGGTGCCTTCGGCAGCCCCCGGATCAACTGGGACGGCCACGAGAATCTCCGCGAGAACCACGACACCCAGGCCGCCACCATGGACCGCCCGGTGGCGGCGCTCATCCAGGATCTGAAGCAACGGGGCATGCTCGAGGACACGCTCTTCGTGTGGTCCACGGAGTTCGGCCGCAGCCCGGTCACCCAGGGCATCGACGCCCCGGGGCGCGACCATCACCCGAGCGTGTTCACCAGCTTCATGGCCGGGGCGGGGATCCGGCCGGGTCACCGCCATGGCAGCTCCGACGAGATCGGTTATTCGGTGGGTGAGAACCGGGTGACCATCCCGGATTTCCACGCGACCATCCTCCACCTGCTGGGCATCGACCACGAGAAGCTCACGTTCTACCACAACGGCATCAATCGCCGGCTCACCGATGTGCATGGTGAAGTGGTCCGGGGTATCCTGGCCTGACCCGTCCAGGGATTCCCCCGGGATTGACTTCGCGCCGTCCACCGCTATTGCTCCGCCCGTCTTTTTTCAACGCCATGGCCACCATCACCATCCTACCCGCCCAGAAAACCGCTGAAGTGCCCGACGGGGAGCTGCTCGTCGAGGCGGGCGAGCTGGCCGGCGTCGAGATGGAGGCCGGTTGCTTCAACTGCTCCTGCGGCACCTGTGCCGCCGAGGTGGTGTCGGGCATGGAGAACCTCTCTCCCCCGACCGACGAGGAATTGGATGTCCTCGACCAGTGGAACAAGGACCCGGAGCGGTACCGCCTGACCTGCTGCGTCCGCCTCCTCAAGGGCCAGTGCACGCTGCGGGCCGGTCATTGACGGGGCACAAACCCGTCACTCGACGATTGCCGCTGGGCGAAGGGACGATCCAGACTCTTCGGCACCATGAGGTCTGGTTCCCCGCTGTTGGTCATCTTCCTGACGGTCTTCATCGACCTGATCGGGTTCGGCATTTGCCTGCCGCTCCTCCCCAAGTACGCCGAGCGCTACGGCGCCCAGGGATGGCAGATCGGGGCCGCGATGGGGGTCTATTCGCTGATGCAGCTGATCTTCGCTCCATGGTGGGGCCAATTGAGCGATCGGATCGGCCGCCGGCCCGTGCTCCTGGTCAGCAACTTCGGATCCATCATCGCCTACGGACTGTTCGGACTCTCGGCGCGATACATCGGTGACACCGGGTTCTGGATCCTGGTCGGCTCGCGGGTCTTCGCCGGCATCTGCGGTGCCAATCTTTCGGTGGCCTCGGCCTTCATCGCCGACGTCACCACTCCGGAGAAACGCTCGAAGGGCATGGGCCTGATCGGCATGGCCTTCGGCCTCGGGTTCATCCTGGGGCCGGTCCTCGGATCCCAGGCGTTCAAGCATTTCGGTCTGGCCGGGCCCGGAGCCGTGGCGGCCGGGATCTGCGCCCTGAACTTCCTGTTGGGCTGCTTCATCTTGCCGGAGACCCGCAAGGCCGACGCCGTTCCCGCCACCCGGCGGCCCCGCTTCGCGCAGATCCGCCACGTGCTGGCCATGAAGGAAGTGGGCTTCCTCATCGGGATCTACTTCCTCGGAACCTTCGCCTTCACGTCGTTCGAGTCGACCCTGCCCCTGCTGCTCGACGCGAAACTGCGCTTCGACGAGGAGCATGTGGGGTATGTCTTCGCCTTCTGCGGCATCATGGCGGCCCTCGTCCAAGGGGGCGGGATCGGCCGGTTGGTGAAGTCGTTCGGAGAACGTCGACTCATCGGGGCCAGCCTCATCGTGGTCGCGGTCAGCCTGCTCCTCATGCCCCTGGCCAATTCGCTGGCCACGATGCTGGCCGCGCTGGCGGTGTTCGCCATCGGCTCCGGCATCAACCGGGCGCCCACCATGGGCCTGATCTCGCAGTTGAGCCCGCCCGATGAACAAGGCACCACGCTGGGCATCGCCCAGAGCGCGGGCACGCTCGCCCGGGTGCTCGGGCCGACCGTGGCGACCACGCTGTACGACCTGTGGCTCCCCGCTCCCTACCTGGCCTGCGCGACCATCGCGCTGCTCGCCGGACTGCTTGCCGTGCTGCGCCTGATGGGTTCCACTGCCAAATCCCCCTCGGCATGAAACCCCTCCTGCTCTGCCTGCTGACCGCGACGGCGACCTCCCTGTGGGCCGCCGACAAACACTGGCCCGAATTCCGCGGCCCTCGCGGTGACGGTGTCAGCACCGCCAAGAGACTCCCGTTGACCTGGTCCGAGGCCGAGAACGTCCGCTGGAAGACCGCCATCCATGACAAGGGTTGGTCTTCGCCGGTGATCTGGGGCGACCAGGTCTGGGTCACCACCGCCAGCGACGACGGACGACGGCTGTATGCCGTCTGCCTCGACCGTGATTCCGGCAAGGTGATCCATGACCTCCTGGTGTTCGAGGCCGAGCAACCCGACCTCTGGAAGCGCTACAACAGCTACGCCTCCCCCACCCCGGTCATCGAACCGGGACGGATCTACGTGACCTTCGGAGAGGCGGGCACCGCCTGCCTCGACACCCGGACCGGAAAGAAGCTTTGGGAGCGGCGCGACCTGAAGTGCAACCACTTCCGCGGTGCGGGTTCCTCACCCATCCTGCACCAGGGAGTCCTGTATCTGAACTTCGACGGCAGCGAACGCCAATTCGTCGTGGCCCTGGACGCGAAGACGGGGGCGACCCGGTGGCAGAAGGATCGTTCGATCGATCACAAGGACCTCGGTCCCAACGGCAAACCCGAGGCCGATGGTGACATGCGCAAAGCCTTCGCCACCTGCGCTGTCATCCGGGTGGATGGCGTGCCACACCTCGTCACCCAGGGAGCCAAGGCCGTGTACGGTCTCGATGCCCGAGACGGCCGGGAACTCTGGCGCGTCGAGGAACGGACCAGCCATTCCGCCGGGACTCGTCCGGTGCTGGGCCAGGGCCTGGTGTTTGTGCCCAGCGGTTGGTCCCAAGGACAAACCCTCGCCATCCGCCCCGGCGGATCCGGCTCGGTCATCGACGCCAACGGTGAGTCCGCGGCCTCGGAAGGGGTGAGGCTGGCTTGGAAATCGAAGCGGGGCACACCCAAGAAACCCTCCCTGACCCTCGTCGGTGACCTCCTCTTCGGGGTCGAGGACGGTGGCGTGGCCAACTGCTGGGAGGCCGGCACCGGCAAGCTGGTCTGGAGCGAACGGCTCGGGGGCAACTACTCGGCCTCGCCGTTGGCCACGCGGGACCGACTGTATTGTTTCAGCGAGAGCGGGACCGCCGTGGTGATCGCGGCCGACCGGAACTTCCGCCGCCTGGCCGACAACCGCCTCGACGGGGGCTGCATGGCCTCTCCCGCAGCCGCCGGTGAGGCGCTCTGGGTGCGGACCCAAACCCACCTTTACCGTCTCGAGGAGCGGCACTGATCGCGGGCCGGGGTCACCGGCGAAGCGGCTCGATCCGGGGCCAGCCCCATTCATGGAAATCGATGTTTCCATGAATTGTTTTCAGACATCGGGGGCACAGTCGGGGGTTTGCCTCGTCCCGTTCCGGGTGTATTCATTGCCCGTGCTGAGCGCTTACGACCCAAGCGGCTACTTCGACGAGATGTCCCCGCAGACCGGAAGGTTCCGGAAACCCTACGAAACCTTCGCCCAGCGCTTCCAGCAGATCACCCCGGAGGATTTCGACGACCGCCGACGCGCCGTCGACACGGCCTTCCTGCGACAAGGCATCACCTTCAATGTCTATGGTGACTCGGCGGGGACCGAGAAGATATTCCCGTTCGACCTGATGCCGCGGATCATCTCGGCCAAGGAATGGGAATACCTCGAGCGGGGCCTCATCCAGCGCATCACTGCGCTGAATCTGTTCCTCCACGACATCTACCACGAGCAGCGCATCCTCAAAGACGGGGTGGTGCCGTCGTATTTCGTCCTCTCGGCCAAGCACTTCCGCCGGGAGATCGTGAACTTCAACGTTCCAAAGGACATCTACATCCACATCTGCGGTTCCGACCTGATCCGCGGGGGCGACGGCCAATGGATGGTGCTCGAGGACAACGGTCGCTGCCCCTCCGGGGTCAGTTATGTGCTGGAGAACCGCCGCGCCATGAAGCGGACCTTCCCGGCGATGTTCGAGAGCGTCGGTGTCCGCCCCGTCGACCAGTACCCGCAAGAACTGCTCAAGATGCTGCAGTACATCGCGCCGGCCGGCGTGGCCGACCCGACCGTGGTGCTGCTCACGCCGGGGGCTTACAACTCGGCATATTTCGAACACACCTACCTGGCCCGCGAGATGGGCATCGAGATCGTCGAAGGGCGCGATCTCGTGGTCCGGAACGCGCGGGTCTTCATGCGGACCACCAAGGGCCTGCAACCGGTCCACGTGATCTACCGGCGCGTGGACGACGACTTCATCGACCCCACGGTCTTCCGCCGGGACTCGATGCTGGGAGTGCCCGGCTTGGTGCACGCCTACCGCTCGGGGAACGTCTCCCTCGCCAATTCCATCGGCACCGGCATCGCCGATGACAAGGTGATGTATTACTTCGTCCCGCGGATGATCAAATACTACCTCGACCAGGACCCGATCATCCCGAACGTGCCCACCTATCTCGCCAGCGAAGAGGCCGACCGGAAGCACATGCTCGCCAACCTGGACAAGCTCGTGATCAAGGCGGCCAACGAGTCGGGCGGCTACGGGATGCTGATGGGGCCGATGGCCTCGGCCGCTGAACGGGAAGCCTTCCGCGGTGCCATCGAGAAGGATCCGCGGAACTACATCGGCCAACCGATGATCAATCTCTCGACCCACCCGACCCATGTCGGTGGGGGACGGTTCGAACCACGGCACATCGACCTGCGGCCCTACATCCTCTACGGCGAGAAGACGGTGATCATCCCCGGGGGCCTGACCCGCGTGGCGCTCACCAAGGGATCGCTGGTGGTCAATTCCTCCCAGGGGGGTGGCAGCAAAGACACCTGGGTGCTCTACGGAGACGAATAACCGCAACCCGATCCCCGAACGCCCATGCTCTCCCGCGTCGCCAATTCGCTCTACTGGATGTCCCGCTACATCGAGCGCGCCGACAACACCTCGCGCATCGTCGATGTCAACCTGCAGCTGCTGCTCGACCACCGGAACATGAACTCGCAGCAGTTCTCCGAACACTGGCTACCGATCATCGAGGCGACCGGAGACGCATCCTCGTTCTGGAAGCTCAAGGACGTGGCGACGGCCGAGACGGTGACCGATTACCTGGTGTTCGAGCCGCGCAACACCAACTCGCTGGTCTCCTCCATCTCCCAGGCACGCGAAAACGCCCGCATGGTTCGCGACCAATTGACCGCCGACATCTGGGAAGAACTCAACCGTCTCTACCTCTACCTGCATTCGCAGAAGGCCCGCGAGGACTGGGAGACCAGCCCCTTCGACTTCCTCCAGGCGGCCAAGTCCAGTTCGCTGACCCTCCAGGGGCTCACGGATGCCACCATCCCCCACAACGAGGGTTGGTTGTTCCTCCAGGCGGGCAAATTCCTGGAGCGGGCCGACATGACCTCCCGCATCCTCGATGTGCGGCATGGGACGCTCCCGGAACGGGGCGTTCCCGCCTCCGTCAGCCAGGTCGATGCTCTCGCCTGGGCTTCGGTGTTGCATTCCTGCAGTGCCTGGGACGCCTACAAGGCGATCCATGGAGCCGAGGTCCATCCGCGCCTGGTGGCCGAATTCCTCCTGCTTTCCGACAATTTTCCGCGCTCGGTGAAGTTCTGTGTCGAGCGCTTGAACCGTTCGCTCCGGAGAATCTCCGGAGTGGCCGAAGGTCGCTTCTGCAACGACGCCGAGAAACTGGCCGGACGACTGGTGGCCCAACTTCAATTCGGGACCATCGACGAGGTGTTCCAGATCCTCGGGCTGCACCAGTACATCGACGCCCTCCAAGTCCAACTGATCGACATCGGCAACGCCCTCTTCAACGCCTACATCTTCCAGCCGTTCCAGAACCTCGAGGCCGAGATCCTGGTCCAGCAGGAGGAACAGCAGCAGCAGCAGGCCATCGGCTGCGTTCTCTGAGCGTCTCGCCCCGGTCCACCCGGTCCTTCCGGCGGATTTTGACATTCGGACCTTCATCCCGTTACCTGTGGCGAGATGTCGTTCGCGGACAAAAAACTCGGGATCCTGGTCTCTGCGCCGCCCGAAGCCCCCGCCTTCTTGCATGGGGTCCGGTTCGCGGCCGCTGCACTCGAGGCCGGATGCGTGGTCTACCTGTATTGCATCGATGCCGCGGTCGCGGGGGTCGGCCACCCGGAACTGCAGGCGCTTCGGCCCAAAGGTCTCCGATTCTACGCCTGCGCCTACGGCGCCCACCACCATGGCGTTCCGGTGGACGATCGCGCGACCTTCGCCGGGCTCACCGTGGTGAGCGACCTCATCGCGAGCACCGATCGTTTCGTCAGTTTCAACGCACCATGAAACCCAAGGTCCTGATCGTCGTGGACTCCGATCCACGGAACAGCGGCCGGCCAGCGGAAGCCATCCGCATGGCGGCAGGCATCGGTACCTGGAAAAAGGTGGAGATCCTCCTCCTCCTGAGGGGTCCAGCGATCTTGTCGTTGTCGGAGTATTCCGACGAGTGGATCGACGAGGACAATTTCAGCCGCTACCTGCCGATCCTCCGCGACCTGGGCCAACCGATCCGAGTCCAACAGGGCGCTCCGGAGATATCCGAACTCGGGGAACCACTGGCCCCGTTCGAGGAGATCTCCGACACCCAGTGGGCGACGGTGGCTGCACAATCCGACTATGTCTTCCGATTCTGAATCCCCTCGCCCGCGGCGCATCCTCCACGTCGTGACCCGCCCGGTTGAGTCCGAGGTCGAACGCCTGATCCTCGACCAGGGCCTCCTCCCAGGGCACGAGGTGCTCGTCCACCGGTTGGACGCCGGGGCTCCTGACTACGCGCTCCTGCTGAAGCAGGTCTTCGAGTCCGATTCGATCCAGTGCTGGTGACGCCCGCCGTCTCCGGGCCCGTGCCCGTCGCGACCGCCGGCCCGCGCCCGATGGCACCGGGACGTTTGCGGTTTGCCCGGTCCGAGCAGGACTGCTAGAGAACCACCGGTGCCGGAGGGAGCCCCGACCGGCCTGAGCCTTGCCCTCCATGACCACCGTTCTCCTCGCCGACGACCATGCGATCGTCCGTCGCGGTTTCAGCATGATCCTCGCGGCCCAGCCCGATTTCCGGATCGTCGCGGAGGTCTCCAACGGCCGTGAAGCGGTCGAGCAGGCCGAGAAACTCCAACCATCGCTGTGCGTGATGGACGTGAGCATGCCGGAGCTCAACGGCATCGAGGCGACACGACGATTGCTGAAAACATGCCCCCGGACCCGGGTGATCGCCGTTTCCATGCACAAGGATTCGGTGTACGTGCGGGAGATCCTCCGGGCAGGAGCCAAGGGCTATGTGCTCAAGGACAGCAACGAGTCGGAGTTCCTCAAGGCCGTCCGCGCCGTGTCGGCGGGCAAGGGTTACCTGAGTCCGGAGATCGCGGACGCCGTGCTCGACGACTACCGCCGGCATGTCACCAACCCGATCGATCTTCTCTCGACCCGCGAACGCGAAGTCCTCCAACTGATCGCCGAGAGCAAGACCAACAAGGAGATCGCGACGGCCTTGAATCTCAGTGTCTACACGGTCGAGGCGCACCGCGGCCGCATCATGGAGAAGCTCAACATGCACAGCATCAGCGAGCTGGTGCGCTTCGCCTTCCGCAACGGGCTGATCGATTGAGGCACAGACCGATGACCTCCCGGATCGCCTGGCTCAACGGCCGGATCACCCAGCACACCGTGCTCCGGGGACTGGTCCCGGGTTTCGCACTCGTGATGGTGTCTCTGGGCGTCGCCGGGTTGATCGCGGTGCGGCAGGGACGCCAGATCCGACGGAGCGCCGCCGCGATCGTCAGCAACCAACTCACGGTCACCCGGCTGATCCAGGAGGCGCAGGCCGAGGAGGACACCTTGGCGGTCACGTTGTACCGGCTCCGGACCGAGGAGTCGGCGGACCGGCGCCTGCAGCGGCTCCAGGAACTGAAGGACGCCGACCGATCCCTGGGCCGCCTGGCCGACGAGGCGGCGCGCACCCCGGATGCCGGTCAGTGGAAAGACCTGGCCATCGAGACCCAGATGTTCTCGAGGGAGGCCGAACAGGCCATCCGTGACGGCGCCCCGGTCTCGGACCAGGCCATGGTCCCGTTGTTCGCCCGGCATGAGCGCGTGCTGGCCCTGATCCGCGGCCTGATCCAAACCAGCAACCAGCGACTGCTCCGCGAGGAACGCGAGTTGAATCTGCAGATCCAGGACATGGCCGACCGCTCCGCCCTGTTGCTGGGCAGTTCCTTCGTCCTCGCGGCTGCCTGCGCCATCGGGACGATCCTGTACGTGCGTTGGAGCATCCGTCGGATGGAGCAGCAGACCGACCAGTTGAACCGGGTCTCCTGGCACATGCTCCAGAACCAGGAGGAGGTCGCCCGGCGTTTCTCGCACGAACTCCATGACGAGTTGGGCCAATCGCTCGCCGCGATCCGCGCCAACCTGACCTCCCGCACCGAGGGCGAATCCGAACAGCGTCGCTCCGACTGCGTCGCCCTGGTCGACGAGTCCATCGCCAACGTCCGGGAACTGTCGCAATTGCTCCGACCGGTGATGCTCGATGATTTCGGTCTTGAGGCTGGACTCCGCTGGCTCGTGGAGAAGTTCGGACAGCGGACCCGCATCCAGGTCCACTTCGAGTCCTCCCTGGAGACCCGTCTCGATGGCGACACCGAGACCCATCTGTTCCGGATCACCCAGGAGTCCCTCACGAATGTCGCCAGGCACTCCTCGGCGACCGAGGTGCGGATCCGGTTGGCTGTCGAAGGGCACCAGGTTCGACTGCTCATCGAAGACAATGGCATCGGGATCGCCAACGATGATCCGCGGCCGATGAGCAGCCTGGGCCTGGTCGGCATGACCGCCCGGGCCGAGCAATGCGGCGGACGGGTCCGCCTGGAACCGGTCGATCCCACCGGTTTGCGGGTGGTCGTCGAGGTGCCGTTGGTGAAGTCCGAAGCAGCGGTCGGTTAGCCCACCACTCGCTCGGACCTCACGGCCCTCGTATCAAACCTTCTTGCGGCGTGCCGCCAATGGATCGGCGGAGACGGGCTTGTGGTCCTCCAGGCCTTCGATGATCAATCGACGCCTTTCCAGGCGCCAATCCTCGACCATTTCATGGAGCTTCCGAAGAACCGAGTGGTCCACCAGGTGGGTCTTGCTCAGGTTGACGCGCACTGTGGGATGTCCCTGCAAGGCCAGGATCTTCTTTTGGAGGGACAACCAGTTGCTGAAAATCGCCGCCTTCTCGACACGAATCATGGCATGCCCCGAGGCCGGGTCCTTGGAAATCGTCGCCGCTGCTGAAAAGAGATTGGCGATGGAGGTGCCATAGGCCAGGTGGATCAGAATGTTCAGCACAATGCCCACCGCGATCCCGATGAGCAGATCGGTGGCGAGCGTGGCGATGAGGGTGGCGACGAAGACGGCCAACTGCGCTTTGCCCAAGCGCCACATGCGGGCGAATTCCTTGGGGGAAGCGAGGTTGTACCCGGTGAACACCAACATCCCGGCCAGGGCCGCCAGGGGAATGTTGTTGAGCAACCAAGGCACACTGGCCACCAGGACCAGGAGGAACGCCCCGTGCCAGAAGTTCGCCCAGCGTGTCCGGGCTCCGTTGTTGCGGTTGGCGGACGAGCGAACGATCTCACTGATCATCGGAATGCCACCGATGCAGGCGACCAACGTGTTGGCGATGCCCACCGCGAGCAGGTCGCGGTTCAAGTCGGTGCGACGGTGCCACGGATCCAGCAAGTCCACCGCTCTGGCGCTCAACAGGGATTCCAAGGCTCCAACCAGGGAATACATCGCGATCCACTTGAGGCTGGTACCGGTGAAGATGGCCGAAAAGTCAGGAAATCGAATGCCTGAGAGCATGTTCAGCGGCAATGCCACCAGATTCTTGGGGCCCAACTTGAACTCGTGACCTTGGAATTGGTAGACGTGCTCGTGCTGGAAATCGAAGAAGAAGGCCAGCGGGGTTGCCACCATCAGGACGATGAGAGGTCCAGGAATGGATTGAACGACGCGATTCTTGATCAGCAGACGCCCAACCAGCAGCGCCAGCGCGCCTAAACCGATCAAGGCAATGGCCGGATTCAAGTGGGCGATGCTGGACGGGATTTCGAAGATCAACTCCAAGGGTTCCTTGGCTTGGACCGTGACCCCCAGCGCCACGTGGATTTGCTTGGAGATGATGATGACGCCGATGGAAGCCAACATCCCGTAAACGGCGGCGACCGGGCAGAATTCAGCCAAGTCTCCCAGCTTGAGGGATCCGAAGAGGATTTGGAGGACTCCAGCAGCCACCCCGACGGCCAACGCTTTCTCGTATCCCAACTCCTGCACAGAACCCAGAACGATGACGATCAAACCCGCGGCCGGCCCCTTGATCGTCAATTCCGAGTCACTGAGAAACGGGGTCAGCATCCCACCGACAATCGCGGTGAAGATGCCTGCGATCGGCGGCACCCCGGATGCGACCGAGATGCCGAGGCACAAAGGCAAAGCGATCAGAAAGACGAGGAGTCCGGACGCGAAATCCTTGGACAGGTGCTTCTTGAATCCAGCGAAGTCGCCCACCGGCTTGGTGCCCGAGGCGGCAGGGTGAGATTGATCTGAGGACATGGATGACTGTCGCATTGGACTGATCCGGTGGATGAGTCCTGCGGCTCGGATCATCTACGCTTTTTGAATCAGGTAACGATTAAATCGACCCAAACTGCGCGGCACCAGGAACGTAAAACCCGATTCTTGCAATCAAATTGCTTTGCGCCAGTCGTCCAACACCACACCGATGACATCCGGGCTCAAGAAGGCCAGCCCCATTGTGAGTCCTCGGATCGCCGGGACCAGGTCGATTTCCACATCGTCTTTGAGCAGGTAGCCACGCGCCCCAGCACGGAGCATCTCACTGACGTGGATCTCGTCCCGATACAGGGAGAGAGCCAAGACCCGCGTTTGTGGATAGCGGGCCGCAATCATCCGGGTGGCTTCGACCTCGTTGATCAACGAATGGGAGACCTCCATGACCAGGACATCCGGCCGCAACTGCCCGACCAACCCCACGGCGAGTCGGCCATTGTCGGCCTCGCCCACCACCTGAATCCATTCGTGCTTTTCCAAGATCCGTCGCAACCCCTCCCGGACCAAACTGTTTCCCTCGGCCAGCAGGACCCGGATCCTGGAAGGAGGTCTCATGTCGGGTTCAGGATGCTGGAACCTCGGAGCCGAGGTGTCGGCCCGAGGCATTGCCGGCTAGGGCTTCGGCTTTCCGGCGGCCTTGGCCGTCGCTTTCGGGATGGTCGCCGGGTAGTCCCGGGCATCCGGCACTCCTCCACCGAGGGCCTTGTAGGCCTTCACCGCCGCCATGAGTTGGGTCTGTTTCATCTCGACAAGCTCCACCCGGGACTCGAGCGCCTCGCGTTGGGTGAGCAGCACCTCGGTGTAGTCGGCTCGTGCGGAGTTGAAGAGTTGTGAAGACAGTGCGGCCGCGTCCGAGAGGGCCTCCACCTGGCGGGACTTCAATGCGTATCCCTGCCCCACGTTGCGGACCTGGGAAAGCGCATTCACCACTTCGACATAAGCCTTGAGGACTGCTTGCTGGTACCGGTAGACGGCCGCCACCTGGCGGGCCGAGGCGCCTTTGAACGCAGCCTTGATGGCACTGCGGTTGATGAGCGGACCCACCAGATTGGCGGTGGCACCGTAGGCCAGGTTTTCCTTCGCGAGGATGGGCGACCCCAGCGTGAACGACTCGATGCCCAGGACCGCGGAGACATTGAGCGCGGGATAGAATCGAGCCGCAGCCACCTTCACTTCCAACCCGGCGGCCTTCAGCTCCAGCTCCGCCTGTCGCACATCGGGCCTGTGCCGCAAGAGTTCCGAAGGAACTCCCGTCTGCAGCGGACCGAGCATCCGGACTTCGAATCCATCAGGACTGCGTTCGATCGGCTGGGGATATCGTCCGGTCAGCACGTTCAACCGATTCTCGTTCTCGACGATCTGCTGTTGAATCGCGAAAAGCCTGCTCTGGTTCTTGGAGACCTCCGCCTCGAAACGACGTACCGCCAACTCGGTCACTCGCGCGGCGGACTTCTTGATCCGGACCGATTCCAGGGCTTTTTCCTGCATCTCCAGCATCCGTTGATAAATCGCCAACTGGCTATCGAGTGACAGGAGATCGTAGTAGGTTTCGGAGATCTCGGCGACGAGGTGGGTCACCATGTAATTCCGCCCCTCCTGCGTGGCGAGATAGCGCTGGATCGCGGCATCGCGCTCATTGCGCAGCTTCTTCCAGATGTCCACCTCCCAGTCCAGGTCGGCCGCGACGCCGTAGTTCGGCAACGGATCGGGAAACTTCTTTCCAGGCTGGATCTCGAGATTCTCCTCCACCGCCCCGTTGCGGGAGTTGACCGAGACTTTGTCTACTCCCGCAGTGCCGCCCAGCCGGACGAATGGGAAGAGCGCCCCCCTGCGGGCATCGGTCTCGGCCTTCGCCACGGCGACCTCCTGCATCAGGATTTTGAGTTCCTGGTTGTTGGTCAACGCGGTGGAAATCAGCGAGATCAGCACCGGGTCCTGAAAGTATTCGCGCCATCCGATGACAACCGCATTGGTGGCCCCCTCGGTGCCAGGAAAGCGATCAGGCAACGGTGCGACGGCGGAGGGTAGCGGGCCCGGCTTGGGGGCAACGCACCCCGGTGCGGCCGCGAGGACCGCGGCAACGACGAGAGTCCGGGTGATCTTGTGGGCGGTTTTCATGGGCCGATTCATTCCTGTTCGTGCTCCTCGCTGAGAGGCAATGGATCCTCATCGGGCAGGAGCTTGGTGCGGTGAGAAAGGCTGGCGAAGATGTAGTAGAGGCCCGGGATCACGATGGCTCCCATCACGGTACCCAGGAGCATGCCGCCCGCGGCAGAGGCTCCGATCGTGCGACTCGCGATGGCCCCAGCCCCGGAGGCGCGGAGCAACGGGACCATGCCTGCGACGAAGGCGAATGACGTCATCAGGATCGGACGGAACCGGGCCTTCGCCCCCTCGATCGCCGCGTCGAAAATCGACATGCCCTGGAGTTGCTTCTGGATGGCGAACTCCACGATGAGGATCGCGTTCTTGCCGAGCAAGCCGACCAGCATGATCAGTCCGACCTGGGCATAGATGTCGTTGTCCAGACCCATCCACTTCAGCAGGAAGAAAGACCCCATCACACCGACCGGCAGGGAAAGGATCACTGCCAGCGGCAACAAAAAGCTCTCATACTGCCCGACCAGCACGAGATAAACGAACATCAACACGATGATGAAGATGTAGACGGCTTCGTTGCCACGACGCGCCTCGTCGAAAGAGAGCCCCGCCCAAGCGATGTCGAAGCCGCGCGGCAGAGTCTTGGCCGCCACCTCCTGAATCGCCTTGATGGCATCGCCCGAGCTGAACCCATCGGCGGGCGCACCTTGGATTGTGGGCGCCGGATATGCGTTGTAACGGGTGATCTCGTTCAGCCCCAACTTGGGCTTCATCGTGATGAACGCCGAGTACGGAACCATCTCGCCCTTGTCGTTGGCGACGTAGAGATCGTTGAGGTCCTTGGGAAGTCGTCGGAACTTCGGGTCGGCTTGGATGTAGAGCTTGAAGAACTGGCCGAACTTGATGAAACCCTGCTCGTAGGTGCTGCCGATCAGGATCGACAGATTGTCCATGGCCTTGCCGATGGAAACGCCCTTTTGCATCGCGGCCTTGTTGTCGATGACCAACTCGATCTGAGGGTAGTTGGCGCTGAAGAAGGTGAAGAGACCCCGCAGCTCCTTGCGTTTTCCCAAGGCCTCCATGAACTCGCGGTTCACGACTTGCAGACGGTCGTAGTCACCGGTCGCGGTCTGGTCCAGCAAGCGGAGCGAGAAGCCACCCGCGGCACCATAACCGGGCACGGCTGGTGGCTCGTAGAACTCGATCAACACGCCCGGGATCGCCCGACAACGTCGTTCCAGCTCCGCGATGATCTGTGCGGCGGTCAGTTTGCGCTTCGACCAGTTCTTGAGGTTGATGAGGCAGGTACCGGCGTTGGAGCCCCGGCCCTCCGTCAGCACTTCATAGCCCGCGAGCGATGAAACCGACTCGACACCCTCGATTTGCCGGGCGATCTGCTGGAGTTCGGTGGACTTGGCGAACGTGCGCTCCAGCGTCGAACCTGGCGGCGTCTGGATGATCGCATAAATCATGCCCTGGTCTTCGGCAGGGATGAAGCCGGCGGGGATGCGATCTCCCACCTGCTGGATCGCGACCATGGCGAGGGCGATCATGACCAGGTTCAAGACCCTGCGGTTGACGATGCGCTTGAGCAATCCCGCATAGGATTTGGTGACCTGGTCGAACAAGCGGTTGAACCGGTCGAGGATCCACCCGATGGGCCCCTTCGGCGCATGATGAGCCTCGGGCCTCTTGAGGATCATCCCGCACAAGACCGGAGTCAGGGTCAACGCCATGACACCCGAGAGCACGATGGAAACGGCCATGGTGATGGAGAATTCACGGTAGAAGACCCCCACCGGGCCGCTCATGAACGTCACCGGGACGAACACCGCCGTCATGACCAGGGTGATGGCGACCACCGCACCGCCGATTTCATGCATCACCAACTGTGTCGCCTTGTAGGGGGACAAACCGGTCTCGTGCATCTTCGCGTGCACCGCTTCGACCACGACGATGGCGTTGTCGACGACGATGCCGATCGCCATCACCAGGGCGAAGAGCGTGATGAGGTTGATGGTGATGCCCATCATCTTCATCAAGAAGAAGGTTCCGATGAGGGAGACGGGGATCGCGAGGGTCGGGATCAGCGTCGACCGGACATCTCCCAGGAAGACGAAAACCACCAGCGCGACAAGAATGAACGCCTCGATGAGGGTGTGCAGAACCTTCTCGAAGGAGGCGTCGAGGAAGCTCGAGACATCGTAGCTGATCTTGTAGTCCATCCCCGACGGGAAGGATTTCGCTTTGAACTCGGCGAGCTTGGCCTTCACCTCACGGATGACGTCGTTGGCATTGCTGCCATAGCTCTGCTTGATCACGATCGCGGCCGAGGGGCTGCCGTCGAGGTCCGAGTAGAGATCGTAGAACTCGCTCCCCAGTTCGACGGTCGCGACATCCTTCAGCCTGAGAAGCTCTCCCTTGTCCGTGGCCCGCAGGATGATGTTTTCATACTGCTCCACCTCGTTGAAGCGGCCGACGTAGGTCAGCACGTACTCGAGGGATTGCGAGGTCTTTGAGTCAGCGCGTCCGAGACGCCCGGGGGAGCCGATCACGCTCTGTTCGGCCAACGATTTCATCACCTCTTCGGTGGCTATCTTGTAGGCCCGCATCCGATCGGGATTGAGCCAGACGCGCATGGCGTACTGACGGGTGCCGAGGATCTTGGCCGAGCCGACGCCCGTGATTCGGCTCAACTCGGGAATGAGGTTGACGTACCCGTAGTTGAACAGGAACTGCATGTCCGCGTTCTTGTCCGTGGAATACAGGTTCACATACATCAGCATGTTCGGGCTGAGGTTGTTCACGATCACGCCCTCGCGCTGGACCAGAGGCGGAAGACGGCTCATCACCTGATTGACACGGTTCATCACGTTCACCGTGGCCTGGTTCGGGTCGGTGCCCATGTTGAACACGACCTGGATCGTCGCCTCCCCCGCGCTGGTCGCGTCGGAGGTCATGTACTTCATGTTCGGGACGCCATTGATGGATCGCTCCAGGGGGATGAGGCAGGACTCCTCGAGCACCTTGGCACTCGCCCCCGGGTAGTCGAGGGTGACCATCACCACCACCGGAGCCACGTCCGGGAACTGGGATATCGGCATGGTTGCGATCGACAACCCTCCCAGGAACAGAATCAGCAGTGAGATGACGATGGCCAGCGCGGGCCGACGGAGAATTTGAGTGAACATGGTGGGGTCCCCAGGTGGCTATTCCGCACGGAGCTTCAGATTCTTGAAGGCCTCTTCCGGCTCGAGGGTTTCAAACTCAGCCTTCTCGCCCGGCTTCGCCTGGCGTATTCCCTCGATCACGATGCGGTCCTTGTCGGTCACCCCGCTGCTCACGAGGAACAAGTCCTCGATCTCCTCGCTGATTTGGATCCGTTGCTGCGTCACCACATCGTCCTGACCGATCACCAGGATGTAGTGATGGTCGAGCACCTCGAAGGTGGCTTTCTGGGGCACCAGGATTGCGTCCTTCACGATCTTCCGCATGCGGATGGTGCCGGTCTCGCCATGGCGGAGCAGCCGGTTCGGATTCGGGAAATCTGCACGGAAGGGAATCGTGCCGGTCTCGCTGTTGAATTCCGCCTCGATCGCGTTGATGCGGCCGGGATGCGGGAACACCTTCCGGTTGGCCATGATCAACTCCACGACCTTGCGTTCCTCAGGCTGGGCCTGGGAGGCGTACTCCAGGTAATCGGATTCGGGCACATTGAAATAGGCCCAGATCTCGCTGTTGTCGGAGAGGGTGGTCAACAAATCGCCCTCGTCCACAAGACTTCCGTTCCGCAAGTGGAGTCGATCGACAAGTCCCGCGAACGGTGCCCGGATGTCGGTGAATCCGAGGTGTGCCTGAGCCAGGTTCACATGGGCTTTTTCTTTTTCCAGCTTGGCCCAGGCGATCGCCAACTCGGTCTCCGAGACAATCTTGGTGTCGGACAATCGCTTGGTGTTTTCGTACTCCACCTTCGCAACCTGGGCCTCCGCTTCCGCCCGTTTCAGTTCCGCCTGATACACCAATGGGAGAATCTTGAACATCGGGTCTCCCTGCTTGACCGTCTGCCCCTCGGCGACCGCCACGCTTTCCAGATAGCCCCGTTCCAACGCCCGGATTTCGATATTGCGGGACGACCGGATCTGACAAACGAAGTCCCGGGAAACCGACGTGTCCCTGCGCATGGGACGCGAAACCACAAGTTTGGCCTTCTCCTCCTTCTCGTGATCGTGGGCCTCGTGAGGTTTGTGGCATCCGCCGAGCAAGAGGGCGGTTGCGACGCCTCCGCACAAAAACATTTTCCACCGGCCGGTTCCTCGCGTTTTCATCCTGCCAAGACTTTGGCAAGGTCGGCCGTCGCCGCTGTATCCCTTCCTCAGGGAGTATTGGTCCCCATGCATAGGGGGTGCCCTGCCCTGGAGTTCCAACCCGTGGGCCCGTGAATCCCGACCTTTGGTCCCGGCGGCGGCGACATCGATCGAGGCCGGGGATCACAGCCTTGTCTCCAGCTTCTGCGCCAAAACCATCCGGATCAGCCTCACCGACACCGTGTGCCACAGCCGGATACGGGCAAAAAAAAGCCCGGCCGAAGCCGGGGGTTTTTGAAGATCGTGTGTTGGAACAGGGTTGG